>JANXCP010000034.1 GCA_025060245.1 Thermoanaerobaculum sp.
AAGTAGGCTTCATAAGACAAGACGTGGGGAACATTGTGGCGACAGGTCTAGGCCTCCCTCCTAATTTTCTTCGTGTGATTTTGAAGAATTTGTGCCCTCAACAGCCAGCTCCCAGAGCATGAGCTGGCCAGGCGAGGAGCACCCACGAAGAGCAATGGCCTTAGGTTGCAGCTACCCAGCAAGCTGCCTCTGCCCGAGCTTTGGAGTGTTTTCTCTGGCACGGGACCAGCAGCTCATCTTGGATCGGCCTTTTACCTCGCGAAGAGGGCTGAGCCAAACCGGTCCGAGCGAGAGAGATGGCGCAGGTCTCGGCAACTGGCACCTGTTGAACGGTTCGCGGCTGACGATGCTCACAAGGGCACGTCCTTCGGCAGAGCAGTAACCTGGCCGGTGCGCCCCTCAGCTACCTTGGCTCCGGGGTGCCGACGGCGGTGTTCGCACTACCCAAAAGCGACCCCAGGAAGCTAAGGAGGTGTTCCAGAAAGACCTCAGGGTGGGTTTCCATGGGGCAGTGGCCGGCCCCTTCAATCCACACCAACTGGGCATGGGGCCAGCGATGCTTGGTGGACTCGGCAACCCGCGGTGGAACCCAGCGGTCCTCACGCCCCCAGAGGAGCAAGATGGGTAGGTGATCCAACGAGGCACCCGCCCTGCCGCGCCAGGGCAGCTGCCGGAAGACGGCTTTTGCGGTGCCGCGCACCAAAAGCGGCTCGCGATAGCCTGCCACCTCCTCGGGTTGCGGGTCTCGGCCGTAGGCGGAAGCTAAGGTACGGGCGAAGCTTTCTGGCTTGAGGAGCTTGCGCTGGCTCACCACTTCCGCCCAGCGACCTAAGGGTGGTAAAGCCATCAGTTTGCGCCAAGAGCTTCCGTCCGTCTTGGCCCCCAAGGGCCCGGCCACCGCCACCACCGCCTGCACCTGCGAGCCCAGTTCCGCGGCCGCCGCCGCCGCCAACGGCGCCCCCATGGAATGGCCAATCACCACTACAGGGGCCTGCCCTGCCCAGGAACGCAGCAACTGGGCAAGGCAGGTGGCTTCGTCCTGCTGAGGGCGAGAGCGTTGCGACCAACCAAAGGGGGGAATGTCCACGGCCAGCGCGGAAAAGCCTTGGTCCGCCAGGGCCGGGCCCACGTGCCGAAAGGAAAAGGTGGAACCGGAAAAACCATGGAGGAGCAAGACCCAAGCCTTGGGCGCGGGCTGCGCCTGCCACACCTGCCCATGCCAGCGGATCCCACAGACTTCCACCATGAACCCGTTGGGGTAAGGGGAGGTGGTGGGCAAAGGCCGCGCCTCCCGCAGGGGGACCAGATAGGGCAAGAAGAGCAATAGGGCCAAAAGTGCCGTCGTCACCATCAAGCACCCGCGAAAAAAATAGCTCCAGCGCTTACCTGCCACCTTAGCACCGTCATTTGCTGGTCATTTGGTGGGGTTGATGACCAGGCGGCCGCTGGTGTCCACATAGCCCCACCGGTCATCCACCTCCACCCGCGCCAAGCCCCCGCGAAAATTTTCCGCCTGTTCAAACTGCGGCGCGATGGCTAGCACGCCCTGGGCGTTGACAAACCCCCAGCGGTCATTGCTTGCTTCCACCGGGGCAAACCCCTCGGAAAAGTCCCCAGCGCTCTCAAACTGCGGATTGATCGCGTAGGTACCCTTGGTGTTAATGTAGCCCCACAGGCTACCGAGCCGGACCCGTGCCAGTCCTTCGGCAAAGGGATAGGCGTCGTCAAACTGCGGCGGGATGACGAACTCGCCGCGCCGGTTGATGAAACCAAAACGATCGCTGGCGGTTTCTACCGGTGCAAGCCCCGCGGCAAAGGCCCGTGCCGTTTCAAACTGCGGGATGATCACGAGCTTGCCGGTTTTGTCCACATACCCCCAGGCGCTGCCCACCTTCACCGCCGCCAACCCCTGGGAGAAGGGCTGGGCGTCCTCAAACTGCGGGTTGATGGCCAAGGTGCCTTTGGCATCCACAAAACCCCAGAGATCCCCCACCCGAACCGGGGCGAGCCCGTCACGAAAATCCCCGGCGCCTTTGAACTGCGGCACAATGGCCAGGCGTCCTTGGGGATCCACAAAGCCGTAAAGGTCCTCCAGCTCCACCCAGGCTAGCCCCGCGGAAAAATCGCCCGCCGACTCAAACTGCGGGATCACCACCAGCCTGCCTTCCCGGTTGATGAACCCCCACCGGCGCTCCAGGCGCACCGCAGCCAACCCCCCGGAAAATGGCCGTCCCTGATCAAACTGGGGGTTGATGAGGATCTTCCCCTGGGAGTTCACGTAGCCGACCCTGCCACCCATGGTGACGGGGTAAAGGGTGGGCTCCTTGGCGTGAAGGTCGATGCAAACGAAAAAACTACTCAAGACACAAAGCCAGCCGTAACGCACGCTCCACCTCCGTAGCTGGAGACATTTTAGCCAAGAAAGCAGCTTGGGCCTCTTGCCCCTCCTGCCCAAGCGTCTTCGGGACGGCGGTGGGGCGTTGAAGCAGCCGGGTAGAATGGCATGCTTCCGGAGGTGCCGTGCGTCTGTGGAGCCTTCACCCCCGCTATTTGGACACCAAGGGTTTGCTGGCCCTTTGGCGGGAAGGGCTTTTGGCCCAGGCAGTGCTGCTGGGAAGGACGCGAGGTTACCGCCACCATCCGCAACTGGTGCGTTTCCGCACCGCGTCGGATCCCGTAGCGGCCATTGGCGCGTACTTGCGGGAAGTGGTGGAAGAAGCCGCCAAGCGCGGGTACCGCTTTGACCAGCAGCGCATCGTTGGCCCAGGTGGTGCTGCACCGCTGACGGTGAACGTGGGCCAATTGGAGTTTGAATGGCACCACCTCATGGCCAAACTTGCCCGCCGCAGCCCACGTTGGGCCCAGCAATGGCTGCAGGTGGCCCTCCCTGACCCCCACCCTCTTTTCCAGGTCATCCCGGGACCCCGCGAAGAATGGGAAAAGGGGTTTGAGGGAGCTTAGTGTACCCCTTGAAGTAGCGTGGGATCCTCCCGCCACCCACCGGGCAGGCTGGTGGGCGCACCGGGCCGGGGATGCAAAACGCCTTGCGCATCGCGGTGGCAAGAGAAGCAGTCATCACGCAACGGGTGACCCGCGGGCCGTGGTGCCTTTTTCCCGTACCCGTGGCAGCCCAGGCATTCCACCTCCCTCTGATCCACACGGTGGTCCGGGTCGGCGGGCATTTTGGGCGGACGGTCAGACACCAGCAACAAAAGGGCGAACAGGAAGACCAGACCCACGAAGCCCAGCAAAGCCCAACGGGACTTCCCCATGCTGTGCTACCCTTTCGCCATGGTGCGGTGGATGAAGGAAGCGGCGGTGTTGTTGGCAGCGGTGCTGGTTTTGGGCACCCTGGCCAACCTCCTCCCCGCCCGGCACATCGCCTGGTGGGGTAAGGGTCTGGAGCCCCCACGCCTAGGGCAGGATTTCCAAAGGCTGGACGTGGACAGCGCCCACCTCATGTGGGAGAGCTTACCCCAGGTGGTGTTCGTGGATACCCGAACGGCCGCGGAATACGCCGCCGGTCACATCCCCGGCGCCCTGCGTCTGGAGCTCCCCTCTTTGGCCTCCATGCTCACACCCCATCTGCGGGAACAGCTGACGAAGGCCCATCTGATCGTGCTCTACGGTTCATCCCTGGAGGGAGACGAGGAGCAACTGCTGGCGCAAGCCCTGCGCCGGGAAATACCCGCCTTGCCCATGCCCTACGTGCTCGTGGGCGGGTTTCCCATGTGGCAAGCGGCAGGCTATCCCACGGAGGTACAACCATGAAGGTCCTTTACCACCCCTGGTTGCATCGGGCCGTAGCTTGGGTGTTGGGGGCCATTTTCCTCTACGCTGCCGTGCCCAAACTCCTAGACCCGCGTCCGCTCCTAACCATCATTTGGGGCTACCGGATCTTGCCCGCCGGCCCCATCAACCTGGTGGCCATTTACATGCCGTGGTTGGAGCTTTTAGTGGCCTTGGGCTTGCTTTCCGGGTTTCTCCGCAAGGGTGCGGCCTTTTGGGCCTTCTTTCTCCTCACGGTGTTTGAGGTGGCGCTTTTGGTGAACGCCATTCGCGGGGTCAATGTGGCCTGCGGATGCTTTTCCCAGTCGGCGGAGGAGGTGCACAACGCCTGGTTTTTGGTCCTTCGCGATCTCCCCATGTGGCTAGGCGCCGCCTTGCTGCTCTTCCTCAACCCGCGCCCACAGCCAACCCGTTCCTAACCCCTTCACGGCCCCCTCCCCTCCTCGGCACCGGCCCTGGCCGAACCACTGGATCCTCCTAGGATTGGCAAAGGCCTTCCAGCAACCCACTCCCCTCACCTTTAACGATCTTAAGGCCTTTCCGTGAACTTCCCTTTGGCTTCGCGGGGCTAGCCGGTTCAAATGAGACGGCGGTAATCTTTGCGCTCCAAGCGCCACACCGGCACCCCACAGAAACGTTCTCCTTCCGGACAGATGGGGGTTTTCCCCGCCAGCTTGCGCACGGTGCAGGGTGGCAGCAACCAACGACCGATGTACGGTTCCTGCTGGGCGATTTGCTCTGCCTCTTCCCAGCAGGCTTGCCAAATCTCCTCCTGGGCGTTGTAGCACAAACGCATGCGGTGCTTATGAACGAGGTTCAGCAAATCCGCCGACTCCACAAACCGCACAGCTAGGGCGTTGGGCAGCAAATACAAAGCCTGTTCCCGGGAACCTCCGCGGCGCAATACCTCTCGGGCCCCGTCCCAGGCGCGCTCCACCGCCTGCCAAAAACGGCTCAAGGCCGGCTCACCGGCATAACGGATGAGGGTGGGTACCACCACATCCGGCTCCTCATCCACCGCAGACCACAACAGCGGACGCGCCGCGGGCGTCATGCGGTGGCGCTGATCCTGGGAATCCGCGGCGTGGGACAGCTTCTTGGCAAAGGTGTAGTGGGCGTGGTACAGGGCCCGGGTGAGTTTGGACAAGGTGGTCAGGTTCAGCTCCTCCCCCAACAGGCGATTGCGGGCCGGGTTCAGGACCAGTTCAATGGCTTCCCCGTCACTGAGCTCAGCGGCGGGCAAACCGAGAACAGCCCGCACGGCGCCGGCCACCGCTTTTTCATTGTCCTGCCCCCGACTGATGAGGCGGGAGGTGCGGCCAGCCAGAAGGCGATCAAACTCCTGCCGGAACCGCGCCTGCTGTGGGGAAGCTTGACAAAATTCAGTGAAAAGCTGGTATTCCAGCGTGTCCTCTAAGGGCATTGGGTCCTGGAACAGCTGGCCTAGCTGAGGGTCCCAGGCCAGGGCTTCCGCCACCATGGCCTCCACCACCGTGCGCGTTTCCTCGGGCACATCCACTTGCTGGCACAGCCGACGGTAGCGAAACAGGGTGAGGCAGGAAACGGTATGGTACAGAGAGGTAAGGGTTGCCAGGGGAAGCACACTGCGCGCCACCTCTTGGGCCTTGCGTTGGGTTTGCCGCGCGAGGCGTTCCGGATGGCGCCGCCAGGTGGGAAAGCGTTTCAGCAGCTCCGCCTCGGCCACCGGCGCGAGGATGCTCACCAGGTCACGGTAGGCCGCGTGGAGGCGGCCCACCGTGGCCGCGTAACAATCCTGGGCTGGCTGCGGGAGGGAGGGGGGCTGGTACACCGCCTCCGGGGCCACCGGGACGTAGCGCTGGGAAACCTGCTCCGAGTTGGCGAAGGGGTGGGCGTGTAAAAAAGACCAAACAAACTGCCGCGAAACCCCTTCCAGGGCAAAGAGGAAGTGGGCGTGCTGAAAGGTCGTGTGGTGTCCCGCAAGGTAGAGGGCCTGCGCCAGGGCGTCCCGCTTAGCCCGGGCCCGCTCCAGCGCTTCTCCCCTCAGGTGTTCGCCTGCCACCTGCTCCGGGCTCACCAACTGGGTGGCGTAACAGGAGCGCGCTGCCGCCACGGCCACGTCCACCGGCCGAGGAAAGGCCGCCACCAGTCGCACCCGAGGTGGTTGCACCACTGGTGGATTCTACACGCCCGTCCCCCAGGGAGCTGCGGGAACGCTTTGACAGCGGAGGCGGTGGCTTTTAGACTCTCCACCGGCGGGGGGTTTATGGAACTTGCGCAAGCCCTGGCGGTGGCCATTGATTACGAAACACGTGTTCGCGACCACTATGCGAAGGGTCAAGAGGAAATCCTGAGCCCGGAGGGAAAGAAGATTTTTCAAGTGATGGCGAATGAGGAGCAGCGCCATTTGGACTACCTCCTCTCGCGCCAAGAGGAATGGACCCGCACCGGGCATCTCACCAGCCCTGAGCTGCCCACCGAGGTGCCTCCTGTGGAGCTGCTGGAGCGGGCCAAGTCCAAGTTAGCTTCCACCAGGCGGGGGCCGGTGGCCACCCAGGGGGAGCTGGAGTTGCTCAAGACCGCCCTAGAGCTGGAACGAGCCACCTCCAGCTTTTACCAGGAACTGGTGGCCCAGCTGCCCGCCCCGTACCAGCCACTTTTTTCCCGGTTTTTAGATATTGAGCGAGGCCATTTGGCCATCGTGCAAGCGGAAATTGACGCCATTGCCGGCCACGGGCATTGGTTTGATTTCATGGAGTTTGACCTCGAGGCGGGCTAGGCCCACCCGTTACACCAGCAGTGGTCACCCGTGGCTAGGCGCGGGCCAGGGCTTGGTCCAGGTCTGCGATGAGGTCGTCCGGGTGTTCCGCCCCAACCGACAGCCGAATGAGGTTGTCGGGAATGGAGGCCAGCTTGCGCCCTTCTTCCCCCTGCTGCTGGTGCGTGGAGATGGCAGGGATCGTGGCCACAGACTTGATCCGCCCCAGGTCCGTGGCACGGAAGATGCGGCGAAGACCGTCCAGCACCCGTCGGGCCGCTTCGTGCCCCCCTTTGACACAAAAGGACAGGAGGTGTCCGTACCGGTTCACCTTTTCCCGGTAGCGGTGGTCGTACTCCGCATCCACGAGCCACATGTAGCGGCGGGCGAGGGCGTGCAGGGGATAGGAGGGCAAACCCGGGTAGCTCACCCGTTCCACCTTGGGGTGGTCCTGGAGAAACTCCGCCACCAAGCGCGCGTTTTCCGAGAGCATATCCATGCGGACGCGCAGCGTCCGCACGTCACTAGCCGTCAGGATTGCCTGCAACGGGGAAAGGTTGGGTCCGTTGTCGCGGTTGGGCAGGAACTTGATGTAACTGGCAAAGTCCTCGCGCATCGGATCGTTGGGGATGTTGGTGACAATGGGCTTGCGGGCTATGACCGCCCCGGCAATGCCAAAACCCGAGGCGGTGAGGCTCTTGGTGGCCGAGTGCACCACGATGTCAGCCCCGTGTTGCAGCGGACGCAGGAGCGCCGGCGTGGCCACAGTGGAGTCCACAATCAGCGGAATGCCATGGCTATGGGCCAGTTCGGCCACCGCCGCGATGTCGAAAAAAGCCAACGTGGGATTGGAAGGCAGCTCCCCGTAGAGGAAGCGGGTGTGTTGGTCAATCTGCGCTGCCCACTCCTCCAACCGTTCCGGGTGTTGCACCCACCGCACCTCCACCCCCTTCTCCCTTTGGCGGACAGCAAACTGTTGGAAGGTCCCCCCGTACACGTGAGCGGAGGCGACGAAGTTGACGGGTTCCAGCTCCCGACCAGGCAGCCGGACGAGGAAAGGCTCAATGGCCGAAACAATGGCCGCCATACCCGAGGAAGTGGCACAGCAGGCGGTTTCAAAATCGCAGCCGTATCCTTCTAAAAGGGCCAGGGTCCATTCCAAGTAGTACACCGAAGGGTTGGCAATGCGGGCGTAGCACCAGGTGGGGATGAGGTAGGCCAAGGCGGCTTCCAGCTCATCGCTGTCGCGGTAGGCCTGGGAAGTGGCCAGGTACACCGGCTCAATGATGGCCCCCTGGTTCCGTTCAATGGCCTCCGCCACCGTGTACAGGCCGTGGACGGCCACCGTGTCAAATTTCCATTGTTTCGCTTCCTGCCAGGCTAACCGGCGCTGCCGTAGCTCCTCCTCCGCTTTGGCCACGTAGTTTGCAACCCCTTCTCGCATCTTGGGAAGCCTCCCGAACACCCTCTTTTCTCAGCCGGCGGCATGCTAGCAGACCCACAGCCGAAACCAAAGTGTGTTGGGAATCATTTGCCTAATCCAACCTTGTGGCGAAAAACTTTTGCTTTGTGAACCATTTCACCCATTCAAAGCAAAAAATTGAAACTTCCCCGGGAAGAAGGAGCTGGCCTCTACGGCTAGAATACCGGCGCTGGGGAGCACCCAAGGAGGTGAGTCGTGCCGATTTTTGAGTACCTTTGCTCCCAATGCAACCGCATCTACAGTTTTCTTTCCCTTTCCCCTGCGCCCAAGGGCAACCCCCAATGCCCCCGCTGCGGGAACCAGGAGCTGCGGCGTGTGCCCTCGGCCTTTGCCGTGAAAAGGGCCGGAAAAACTGCCGGCAAGCAAAGGGACCACGGGGCCACGGAAGCGGAAGTCCCGGCGGGTTTAGAGCGGGAGCTGGAACAGCTCATGGGAGGCTTGGACGAGAAGGAGATGGAGGACCCGCGCACCATGGGCCGGGTCATGCGACGCCTGGCGGAAGCTTCAGGCGAACGGATTCCGCCAACCCTGGAGGAGATGATCCGCCGCATGGAACAAGGGGAAGACCCGGAAAAGCTTGAGGAGACCCTGGGGGACCAATTGGAGGAAGAGCTGGGCGAAGATGAGGGGGAGGGGGAAGGTGCCTCGCCGGTCCGGGACCCCGGGCTGTACAGCTTTTAAAACCACCTCTTCCCACAGGAACAAGCGGGGTGCATGCCGCGGTTTTTCCCTTGGCTCGGCCGGCTCACTAATTGCTTGCAGCCAGGAACCCCCTAAACCGGGTCGGTATCCACCATCACCTGGGTGTCGGGACCGTGTTTGTCCCGAATGCGCCGAATGGCCTCTTCGGCAATCTCGTGGGAGCGCTCAAAGGTAATGCCCCGGTCCACCAACAAGCGAAATTCAAAAAATGGCACCCGGCCCGCGCGCCGGGAGCGGAAGGCGCGATACCCCCTCACCTCCGGTGCCAGGTTGGCGATCATCGTCTTCACCTCATCCTCCACCTGGCGCGGCAGCCCCCGATCCAAGAGCTCATCCGCCGCATCCCGGTAGATCCCCCACACCCCGCGGAGGATCAACGCCGCAATCACCACAGTGGCCAACGGGTCGGCAAAATGCCAGCCCAGGACCTCATAGGCGAGGAGCCCCAGCGCGGCCACACCGTTTGACGCCAAGTCCGTGGCGTAGTGGAAGGCATCGGCGTGCAGCGCCACCGAGCGCGTGTGTTTGGCCTCCCGGCGGAGAAACCAGGTAATCGCCAGTGAAACCACCAGGGAAACCATCATCATGCCGAAGGCCACGCCGGTCTTGCTCAGGGGCTCCGGTGCCAAAAGACGCTCCACCGATTTCCCGATGAGCCACAGACCGCCCATGGCCACCACCGTCGCCTGGATCACTGCCGAAAGGGCTTCGGCTTTTCCATGGCCGAAGGCGTGTTTTTCGTCCGGCGGCGCGGCCGCTAACTTGAGGTAGAAGGCGTTGAGACCTGAGCAGAAAAGGTCCATGAGGGAATCCACGGCGGCAGCCAACACTGCCAGGGAGTGGGTTTGCCAACCGACAAAAGCCTTGGCCAAAGCCAAGGTTCCGGCCACGGCGGCGGCTACCCGCGCCGCCCTGACCTTGCGCCACTCTTCCTTCAGGCCTGCCAACCCTTGCCTCCTTCCACCATCAGTCGGTCGGGCAACAGGCGAGGTTCCACACCTTGGGGGTAATAGGCTAGCCCCACTCGCGCCTCCAGGAACGCCCCTTCCTCCGCCGTGAGCTCCCGGGTCTCAATCCCGTCCACCATCTGGGCTACCGCCCGCGCCGCCTGAGGATCGCGCCGCAGCAAGCCTTGCTGCACCGAAGGGGCAAACGCCCGCAGACAACGGTGGCGGAAACTGCCCAACTCTTCACCGAACTGCGACACCATCCCCAGAGCCGGTTGGCGGTGCAATCGCCGCGGCACCAAGGCCCGTACTTCATCCACCAGGGCCTTGGCCCGTTCCGGGTTGAGGGTCACCTCCGGCACTCCCAGCGGCGCCGACGGCCTTGCCGCACGAGCCCCGGGGTCAAACCGCCGCCACCCCCCAGCCGATGCTTCTCCCTCCCACGGCATGGCCCAATGGGCAAAGACCACCTCATCCACCCCCCAATCCGGAACCCGCAGCTGGATCACCAGGGTAATTTCCACCCATGCTGCGTACTTGGCTTCCTGGGCTTCCGGCGCCGGGATCGTCCGCGGGGGCGTGACCACTACCTTCACGTCCGTTGATGGTACACTAGCAGCTTCAAGGAGGCACCCGTGGGGCGGCAAGATGAGAGCTGGCATGGGCAAATGGCCCTATTTGAGGAGGCAACCCTGGGGGAAGCACTCAAAGGCCGCCCCGTCCTGGTTTTTGATCTGGAAACCCAGAAGAGCTTTGACGAAGTGGCAGGGCGGAATACACGGCAGCTCGGGCTCTCGGTTGCCGTGGTTTACTCCTTTGCCGATGACTCCTTCGTGACCTACTTTGAAGACCAGGCAGACGAGCTGATCCGTACCTTGGCCAGGGCAGAGCTGGTGGTGGGGTTCAACGTCATTGGCTTTGACTACGAGGTGCTCCGCGGCTACGGGGATTTTCCCCGCGGTACCCCACCCACCTTGGATATCATGGTGGACCTGCAAGAAAAGCTCCCGTTTCGGCCCAAATTGGAATCCGTGCTCCAGGCCACCCTGGGTGTGGGGAAAACCGCGGATGGTCTGCAGGCCTTGCAATGGTACCGGGAAGGGCGCCTGGACGAGATTGCCCAATACTGCCAAGAGGATGTGCGGCTGACGCGGGATTTGTACCTTTTTGGCAAGAAAAACCGGTTTGTCTTGGTTTCCCGCTACTCTGGCACACCCATCAGGGTGGAGGTGGACTGGTAGGGCCCCACCCCGCCGGTGGGCCGTTTTTGAGCTCCCATGACCGCGCCCGTTGACCCCCTGCCGGTGCTCTTGGGCGATGTGGGGGCTACCAAGACTGTCCTGGCCTTGGGCGTTCTCCATCAAGGCCAGCTGCGCCTGTGCCGTGAAACCCTTCAGCGCTTGGACAGTCAGGCGTACCCGCATGTGCAGCATCTAGTGGCCCAGTACCTGGAAAACCTGCAGGGGCAGCTTCCCCAGTGGGCCTGCCTCGGCGTGCCGGGACCGGTGGTGGAGGGTCGCTGCCGCACCACCAACCTGCCCTGGGAACTGGAAGCTTCCACGTTGGCACGGTCCTGGCAAATGGAAGGGGTGCTGCTGCTCAACGACGTGGCGGCCCTCGCCTGGGCTTTCACCGAAAAGCCCTTCCCCCAGGAAAAAACCCTGCGCCCAGGAAAACCAAAGGCCAACGCCAACCGGCTTGTGGTGGCGGTGGGAACAGGCCTGGGGGTGGCGGTGGTGGCGCCGACCCCGAAAGGACCCCAGGTCCTGGCCAGTGAAGCCGGCCACTGCGACTTTTCCGCTAAAACAGCCGAGGATTGGCAGCTGCGCTGCTGGTTGGCCCGGGAGATGGCGCAAGTCTCTTACGAGAGCGTGGTTTCAGGGGAAGGGCTGGTGCGTCTTTTCCGCTACTTTGCGCGACAGGAGGACAACAAAGGGGAAAACCTTTCTTCCCACGGCTCCGCCTGGGTGGTCCACAACGCCCCGGCCGACCAAGCCTGCCAGCAGGCGGTGCGTACCTGCGCCCGTTTCCTGGCGACGTTCTTGGGCGATCTGGCCCTGGTCACGTTACCCCTGTCCGGGGTGCACCTGGGGGGATCCGTAGCTGCTGGCCTGGCGCCTTACCTGGCTTCGCAGGAGTTTTTTGCCGCCCTTGCGGCCAAAGCCGCCCACCAGGAGATGCTCAGCCAGATCCCCGTGTACCTGGTGGAGGACCCGGTCGCACCGCTGTGGGGGTGCGGCAGGGCCTTGGCACGGGCCTTCGTCACCGGTTCTCTTCCACAGTCACAGTGACCTCAAAGGAGCCGTCGTTGTTTTCCGCATCCAGGTCGTTGATGCCTAAGTAGAGCTCCCCGCCGCGAATCACCGTGCCCGAAAAGCGCCGTCCCACCAGAAAGGGATCCCCATCTTCCCCCACCTTGGCGATGAGGGCCAGGTGCGGCCATTCCGGAACAAGGCTGTAACGGGTCCACTGGGGGTGGTCGTTGGTCCCCTCCGGTCCAAACCGCCACTCCCCTCCCCGTAGCTCCCCTTCGGCCACCAGCGTGATCCTCTGCCCGGGTGTGAGGACCACGCCAGTACGGCTCCAGGTCAGAGCGCAGGGGACCTCCACGGTGAAGGATTTTCCACGCTTGCCCTCGGAGCAGCTCCACAGCATCAGAGCGCTGACCCAAAGCACCAGGAACGCGGACCTGTGCTTCATGGACCACCTCCTTCCCGCCGCAACCGCAGCCACTCCGCCGCCAGTTGCTGGGCCACCTGGCGAAGGAATTGGCTTTGTGCCGGCCCTACCTGCAGCACCAGCCCGCCCACCTCCTCCAACCGCTCGGCAGCAAAGCCCCGCAGGGCTTCCAGCTGCTGCCGGCACTGTGCCCACCCCTCCTCGCAAGGCACGCAGGCCACCTCTCCGCCGGCGGTGGTGTCCTCAATGATCTCCACCACCCCTTGCCCCGGCTGGGGGGGTGGGCTGGCCACCTCCTGCGGCCACTGGGGGGAAACCTTCAAGCGCCGGGAGAAGCGGGCGGCCACCGCCCATCCCGTGTTGGTTTTACCCGAGAGGATGGGTACCGCAGCCACCTCCAAGCAAACCTGCGCCTCGCGGCAGTTCCAGGCGAGGCCTTCCCCCAGCTGCTCTTCAAGCCCGCGGCGGAGCACCGCCCGGGCTGACGGGTCGTCCACCGCCAACAGCACCCCAAGGGGGGGACCGGCGGCAGCTACCTGCAGCAGCACCAGCGCCCCCAGCACCTAGGCACCCCCCTGCGCCACCAGCTCCTGGACCACTCCACAGGCCTCAGCCAGGCTGACCTCCCGCCGGGTCCCGTCGCGGCGCAAGGAGATCTCCACCTGTCCTCGTTCCACACCCTTTTTCCCCACCACCACGCGCACGGGAAAGCCAATGAGGTCCGCATCCTTAAACTTCACCCCACCGCGCTCGTCCCGGTCATCGTAGAGCACCTCCACGCCAGCGCTGCGCAGCTCCTGGTACACCCGCTCCGCGGCCGCCGCCACCCCGGGCAGGTCGGGGTTCACGTTGAGCACCTCCACCGCAAAGGGTGCCAGAGGCAAAGGCCAACAAATCCCTGCCTCGTCGTGGTTTTGCTCCACGGCGGCGGCCACCGTCCTGCCGATACCCAAGCCGTAACAACCCATGATCATGGGCTGCTGCTGACCCTTGTCGTCCAGGTAGGTACACCCCATGGGCTCGGAGTACTTTGTTCCCAATTTGAAAATGTGCCCCACCTCAATTCCCCGCTTGAGCTCCAGGGGCTTGCCACAGCGGGGGCAAGGGTCTTGGGCCTGTACCAGGCGCAGATCCGCCACCAGGTGGGGGGTGAAATCCCGACCCGGCACCACACCAACCAGGTGGTAGTCGTCGCGGTTGGCACCGGTGGCGGCAACGCTCAAGCTCATCACCCCAGGATCCGCTACGATGCGCACCCCGCCCAAACCCACCGGCCCGGCAAAACCCACCGCCGCGTTCGTCACCCTTTGCACCTTTTCCGCCGAGGCCAGCTGCAGGTGGATAGCTCCCAAGGCGTTCTTCAGCTTGACCTCGTTGAGCTCGTCATCGCCGCGAACCAGCGCCACGGCAAATTCCCGCTCCGTTTCCACCACCATGGTCTTGATGAAATGGGCCGGGTGCAGTCCCAGGAAGGCCGCCACCTCAGCCACCGAAGTAAGCCCCGGGGTGTGAGCCAGTTCCGGCCGAGGTGGGAGGGCTCCGGGCCACGGCGGAGCCGCCGGTGGTGGCCCGCTGGTGGCCTTTTCCCGGTTTGCCCCATACCCGCAGGTGCAAGCCACCACCGCATCCTCCCCCGTTTCCGCCAACACCATGAACTCGTGGGACTCACTGCCGCCAATGTTGCCGGTGTCGGCCTCAACGGCGGTGAAGGAAAGGCCACAACGGGCAAAGATCCGGCAATAGGCTTCCTCCATGGCCCGATAGGCCTCGTCCAAGCTCTCCGCGGAGGAGTGGAAGGAGTAGGCGTCCTTCATGAGGAACTCCCTCCCCCGCATTAAGCCGAAACGCGGGCGGATCTCATCGCGAAACTTGGTTTGAATTTGGTACAAGTTGAGGGGGAGTTGTCGGTAGGAGTTCACCCTTCGCCGCACCACGTCGGTGATCACCTCTTCGTGGGTAGGGCCAAAGCAAAAGTCCCGCTCGTGGCGGTCCTTAAGACGCAAGAGCTCCTTGCCGTAGGCGTACCATCGGCCCGACTCTTGCCACAGCTCCGCTGGCTGGATACAGGGCATGGCGAGCTCCACCGCCCCGGCGCGGTCCATTTCTTCACGCACGATCCGGCAAAGCTTGTCCACCGTCCGCCAACCCAGGGGCAGGTAGGTGTAGATCCCCGCTGCCAGCTTATCAATCATGCCCGCGCGGGCCATGAGCTTGTGGGACACGACCTCGGCATCTTGGGGGTTTTCCCGTAAGGTGAAGATGAACGCTTGCGAAAAACGCATCTGTTAGCTCCTCCGCGTTGACAACCATGCCACCCGCACCAGGTGGTCCAGCACGTCGGTCTTCAAGTCAGCCCCCTCAGAAACCTTTGCCTGCTGGAGAACCTGACGCGCCCGCTGCTTTTCCCCCGCCCCCAGGAGGGCTAGGCCCAGCTGCGTCAGGATTTGCGGCGAAGGCGCAGCCTCGGCGGCCTGTTGCAGATAGTCTAGCGCATCTTGGTACCGTTCCCGAGCCAAGTACACGCGACCCACCGCCGCTTGGGCATAGGGTCGCAACTCCGAGGGGAACTCCGTCAGAGCCTGGTGGGCCAAATCCTCCGCTTGGTCCAGGTCGGCACCCTGTTCCACCAGACCCAGGCTCAGCTCGTATGCCGCCAGGCCCCGCTCCAACGGGCTGTTGCCTTGCTGGAGCAGCCAACTGCCGAGGCGCTGCAAGAGCCGATAGCGCCCCCGGGCCCGCAGCGTCTCCAAAAGCGCCGTCCAAGCAGCCAGACGCGGTGGCCCCTCGGGACGCCGCTGCAAGACCCTGCGCGCCCAACGAACCGCCTCCCGCCCCTTCCCCAAGGCCGAGGCCACCAGGGCAGCCGCTGCTTCCACGCTGGGGTGGGGGTGGGTTTGGCACGCCTGGAGGAGGGCTTCCCAGGCCAGCGCCAACTGGCCTTTCTCCGAGGCAGAGGCGGCGCGATCCAAAGCCTGGGAAAGCTCCGGGGGCAAGGCTAAACCTTCCCGTCCCCCCATGAGAAGCCGCACCGCTTCCTGGTACCGCAGACGCTGGGGGTCCAGCTGCAAAACCTGGCGAAAACACTGCAACGCCTTGCGGGTGTGGCCACGCTCCAGGTAGGCAAGGCCCAAGGTGTAAATGGCTTCCTCCAGCTGCGGCGCCAACTGAACCGCCCGCTCTAACAGGCCCACCGCCCGTGCTGGCCGACCCAGCCGCAGCTCCACCAGCCCCAAGAGAAACAGCGGCACTGGGGACTCTTCGCGCTGG
Organism: Thermoanaerobaculum sp.; assembly: GCA_025060245.1. Classification (GTDB taxonomy): domain Bacteria; phylum Acidobacteriota; class Thermoanaerobaculia; order Thermoanaerobaculales; family Thermoanaerobaculaceae; genus Thermoanaerobaculum. The sequence goes on from JANXCP010000034.1 coordinate 15,605, forward strand.
ACGGCACGAGCAAGGTACCGCCGAGCCGCCGCTAGGTCTTCCTGGGCCATTTTCAAGGCCCCGAGAGCAAAGGGTGGGAGGAAGCTGTCCTTGGCCAGCCGTTCTGCCTGGCGCAACATCGCTTCCGCTTCGGCCATGCGACCCTCATCGGCCAACAGCGTGGCTAGGGAGATGAGGGCGTCCACGTTCCCCGGCTCAACACCCACGAGGGTTTCCAGCGCCGTTCGGGCAATGCCCAGTTCGCCGTGCTCCAGGGCCAAATTACTGAGCAACTTAGCCATTTCCGGGTGTGCCGGAAATCGCCTCAACACCCCATGGAGCTTGCCCAGGGCCTGATGGACCTTGCCCGAGGCCAGCAGCAGCTCCGCCGTGTCCAAAGCCCGTTCATAGGCCCGCACCGCTGGCGTTCCCAAGGTCCTGGCACGGGCCAGGATGATTTCCCGCTGGGCGATGAGGTCCTCCACCGCCGTGTGACGTGCTTCCTCCTCTGCTGCCTCGCGCTCCCAGGCAGCCAAGAGCTCCCCTTGCCGCACCACCTTCCGCCGGTCCAAAAGCTGCGACAAAGCCCGCAACCCGGCCTCCACCAGCGCCAGAGACGATTCCAGCTCCTCCACCCGTTGCTGCAACCCCTCCACCGCCTCCACCAGGCGCGCCAGCTGCTTTTCCTGCACCGTAAGCCGCGCCAGCACGTCCTCGGAAAGCACCGAGTTGAGCTTGTCAAGCGGTTCTTCCAGCTCCTCATCCCCGGCTGCCGGCGGCTCCACAGCGCCGGAAACCACCAACAGCGGCGACCCACACCGCACACACACTTCCTGACCCTCGGGGTTGACCCCGCCGCACCACTGGCAGAAAACCTTCACACCAAGACCCTCGGGGTTAGCTGTACTGGTAAAAACCCCGTCCGCTCTTGCGCCCGAGCCACCCCGCCGCCACCATCTTGACCAAGAGGGGGCAAGGCCGGTACTTGGGATCCCCAAACCCTTCGTAGAGCACCTTGAGGATGGCCAGGCAGGTATCCAACCCGATGAAGTCTGCCAGCTGCAGGGGTCCCATGGGGTGGTTCATGCCCAACTTCATTACCGAATCCACCGCTTCGGGCGTCGCCACACCTTCATACACCGCGTACATGGCCTCGTTGATCATGGGCATCAACACGCGGTTTGACACAAACCCGGGAAAGTCGTTGACCTCCACCGGCGTCTTGCCCATGCGCTTGGCCAGGGATTCCACCGTGGCAAAGGTCTCCGGGGCGGTGGCAATTCCCCGAACTAACTCTACCAGCTGCATCACCGGCACGGGGTTGAAGAAGTGCATGCCGATAAAACGGTCGGGACGCTTGGTGAGGGCAGCCAACTTGGTGATGGAAATGGAGGAGGTATTGGAGGCCAAAATCGCCTGCGAGGCCAGCAGGCCGTCCAGCTGGCGGAGCACTTCAGCCTTGATGGCAAAATCCTCAACCACTGCCTCCACCACCAGATCACAGGGGGCAAAGCTCTCCAACGACGTGGTGGTGGTAATTCGCGCCAGTGCCGCCTCTTTATCCCCTGGGCTAATGGTGTTTTTCGCCACCTGCCGGTCTAAGTTCTTGGCAATGGTGGCCAAAGCTTTGTCCAACACCGCTTGGCTCACATCGGAGAGGACCACCTCCAGGCCGGCCAAGGCCGCCACATGGGCGATCCCGTTCCCCATCTGACCCGCGCCCACAACGCCAAACTTCTGCACCTCCATGGCAACCTCCTTTCGTCGCGAGACTAGGGGCCCTCCCGCAGCCTGTCAAGGTTTTGTCGCGGGGGCGTGGCAAAACCAGCAGGCGCCCCTTACGTACCATAGCCCCGGAGGGCACGATGAAGCGCTTAGCTACTCTCTTGGCCGTTTCCCTATCCCTGGGCTGGCTGGTTGCCTGCCGGAGCACCCCGCAGGCCACGCCGAAGGCTCAGCGCCTCTCCTATCCAGCAACGAAAAAGGTCCCGGTGGTGGACGACTACCACGGGGTGAAGGTGGCTGACCCCTACCGCTGGCTGGAAGAGCTGGACTCCGCTGACACCCGCGCCTGGGTGGAGGCGCAAAACCGCGTGACCTTTCACTTTCTGGAACAGATCCCGCGCCGCCAACAGATCCGCCAGCGACTCCAAGAACTGTGGAACTACGAACGGTTTTCCACCCCGTTCCGCCGCGGCTCGTACTACTTTTTCTTTCACAACTCCGGTCTCCAGCCGCAAAGCGTCCTCTACGTAACCCAGGACGTTCGCGGGACCAAGCGCGTGCTCATTGACCCCAACCAGCTTTCCTCCGACGGCACAGTAGCCCTCTCCGGGCTTTCCCCTTCCCTAGACGGGCGCCTTCTGGCTTACTCCGTTTCCGAGGCCGGATCCGATTGGCAAACCTGGAAGGTGCGACGGGTTGACACAGGAGAAGACCTTCCCGATATCCTCCGCTGGACCAAGTTTACCGGCGCGGCGTGGCTTCCCGATGGCAGTGGCTTCTTCTACGGGCGCTATGACCAGCCCGAGCCGGGGAAGGAAAAGGTGGCCACCAACTACAACCAGAAGCTGTTCTTCCACAAATTGGGCAACGCTCAGGAACAGGACCAACTGGTCTACGCTCGACCCGACCATCCGGAATGGAGCTTTGCCCCGGAAGTCACCGACGATGGCGCGTACCTGGTGATCTCGGTGCGCGTGGGAACGGATCGCCGCAACCGCCTTTACTACCAAGCGTTGCGCTCCCCCCAGGGGCCGGTGGTGCCGCTGTTGGACGCCTTTGACGCCTCCTACGAGTTTGTGGACAACGAGGGCGATACCTTCTTTGTCCTCACCGACAAGGACGCCCCCAAAGGTCGTCTGGTTGCCATCTCCCTGGACCGTCCTTCACCCCACCATTGGCAAACGGTGATCCCGGAGGCGTCCGAAACCCTGCAGGCGGTGACCCGGGTGGGGCCATACCTGTTTGCCCGCTACCTCAAAGACGCCGTCACCCAGGTGAAGGTCTTTTCCCTGGACGGGCAGTTGGTGAAGGTGCTGAGCCTGCCCGGTCTGGGCACCGCCAGCGGTTTTGCCGGGGACCGGTTTCAGCGGGAAACCTTCTTCACCTTTACCTCCTTCCTCACCCCAGGGACGGTATACCGTGTGGACTTGGCCACCTTGGAACCGGAAAAGCTCTTTGAGCCCAAGTTTGCCTTTGACCCGTCCCGGTTTGAGACCAAACAGGTCTTCGTCACCTCCGCTGATGGAACGCGGGTACCCATGTTCGTGGTCCATCGCACCGGGCTTTTGCTGAACGGCCAAAACCCCACCCTGCTCTACGGCTACGGGGGCTTCAATGTCTCGGTCACACCCAGCTTTTCCCCGCGCACCATTGCCTGGCTGGAGATGGGCGGGGTGTACGCCGTGGGGAACCTGCGGGGAGGCAGTGAGTATGGGGAAGAGTGGCACCAGGCGGGCATGCTGAAGAACAAACAGAAGGTTTTTGACGACTTCATCGCCTGCGCCGAATGGTTAATCGCCAACCGGTACACCTCATCGCGCAAGCTGGCCATCAACGGCGCGTCCAACGGTGGCCTTTTGGTGGGTGCCGCCATGACCCAGCGGCCTGAGCTCTTTGCCGCCGCCGTTCCCGCGGTGGGCGTGATGGACATGCTCCGCTTCCACAAGTTCACCATTGGCTGGGCCTGGGTTTCGGAGTACGGCAGTGCCGACGACCCCAACATGTTCCCCGTGCTCTACCGCTACTCCCCCTTGCACAACCTGCGCGACGGTGTGTGCTACCCGGCCACCTTCGTCACCACCGCCGACCATGACGACCGCGTGGTGCCCTCTCACTCCTTCAAGTTTGCCGCACGCCTCCAGGAGGCCCAGGGGTGCGACCAACCGGTCCTCATCCGCATAGAAACCCGCGCCGGGCACGGGGCCGGCAAACCCACGACCAAACAAATTGAGGAAGCCACCGACGTGTTGGCCTTCCTCACCCAGGTCTTGGGCATGGCCGGTGGCGGAGCACCCTGACGGCCTCACCCAACCACGGGCGGGCCAACCCTGGGGCTTGGACCGGGGCCGGCGGAAGAGCTCGCACCTGGAGTCTATTGGGCGCTCACAAGGCCTTTGCCAGGGGATCAGCCGCGGCGCTGCCAGGCAAAGCGGTACACGGTACGCCCCTGGGCTTGGTACTTCAGCTCAAAGTGGGTGGGCGGAATGGGGGCGAACACCTCGTCCGCCGGCACCGCTTGAAACAGGCCGCTGGCACTGACGAGCTGGGAAATGATTCCGGCGTACTCGGCGTGATCGGTCTTGACCCGCAGTAAAGCCCCCGGCGCCATCACGGCGCCCAAGCGGGCGATATTGTCCGGGCGAAAGAACCGGCGCTTGTGATGACGCTTCTTCGGCCACGGGTCAGGAAAGTACACGTGCACGGCGGCGATGCTCCCCTCTGCCAGGCAGCGGAAAAGCAAGTCCTCAGCCGTGGTATGCACCAAACGCAAATTGGCCAGCCCCAGACGGGCCGCGCGCAGGGCCGCCAAATCCAAGTATTTCCGCGCCCGCTCCACCCCTAAAAGGCCGAGGTCTGGGTGCTCCTGCGCCCAGGCCAGGGCAAACCGCCCCTTCCCCACCCCCAGCTCCAGCTCCAAAGGGCAGGCCCGGCCGAAGAGCGCCTCCGCCCGCAAGGGCAGGCCCACCTCGCTTGGGTCCACGATGAGGGCCTCCGCCGTCGGTGGAACGAAAACGGCCCCCGCCACCATCAACCTTCGGAGGCCTCAACCATCTCAGGGTCTTCGTCACCGAAGACGATCCCGATGGCCCGCGCCGCCTGCACCAGCTGGGAGTTTACCGGCACGCGCTTCACGTGACCCACCGCCTCCGCCAGCGGCACCCTCACGATTTCCCCGCACTGCAGGGCCACCATCATGCCGAACTGGCCTTCCACAGCCAGGCGTGTGGCCTCCACGCCAAACCGCGTGGCGAGGATGCGGTCCACGGGTACCGGTGAGCCCCCACGCTGGATGTGACCGAGCACCGTGACCCGCACTTCGTAGCCGGCCCGTTCGGCAATTTCCTGCGCCACCAGGTAGGACACCCCGCCTAAGCGCTTCCAGCCGGTGACCTTGTCCTCCGCCTGAAAAACCTGCGAACCACCTTGAGGCGCAGCACCCTCCGCCACCACCACCAGGGAAAAAGGGCGACCGCGGCGTTC
>JANXCP010000035.1 GCA_025060245.1 Thermoanaerobaculum sp.
AGAAAGCCGGTGCTGTGACCATTTCCCACCTGCGTTTTGGGCCCAAGCCCATCCGCTCGTCCTATCTGATCCGGCGGGCCAACTTCGTCGCCTGCCACCAGTTCGTCTTTGTGGATAAGTACGACATGCTGAATTACGCGGTGGAGGGCGCCACGTTCCTCCTCAATTCCCCCTTTGGCCCGGATGAGGTTTGGGATCATCTGCCGCGGGAAATGCAGCAGCAGATCATTGACAAGAAGTTGAAGTTCTACGTCATTGACGCGTACCGCGTGGCCAAGGAAACGGGTATGGGGGTGCGCATCAACACCATCATGCAGACCTGCTTTTTTGCCATATCCGGCGTGCTGCCACGGGATGAGGCCATTGCCAAGATCAAGGAGACCATTGAAAAGACCTACGGTAAGAAGGGGGCTGAGGTGGTGCGGAAGAACTTCGCCGCTGTGGACACCACCCTGGCCAACCTCTTTGAGGTGAAGGTGCCCGCTCAAGTGACCGCCACCCGCACCCGTCCCCCCGTGGTATCGGACAAGGCCCCCGAATTCGTCAAGCGGGTGACGGCGGTGATGATGGCGGGTCAAGGGGATTTCCTGCCGGTAAGCGCCTTTCCCGTGGACGGCACCTGGCCCGTGGGTACCACGCAGTGGGAAAAGCGCAACATTGCCCTGGAAATCCCGGTGTGGGATCCGGCGATTTGCATTCAGTGCAACAAGTGCGCCCTGGTTTGCCCCCACGCCGCCATCCGCGCCAAGGTGTACCCTCCCGAGCACCTCAAGGACGCCCCACCCACCTTCAAAGCCACCGATTACAAGGCGCCGGAGTTTAAGGGCTGGAAGTACACCATCCAGGTGGCGCCGGAGGACTGCACCGGCTGCACCCTGTGCGTGGTGATTTGCCCAGCTAAGGACAAGTCCAATCCCAAGCACAAGGCCATTGACATGGCGCCGCAAATGCCGCTGCGGGAACAGGAGCGGCAAAACTACGAGTTCTTCCTCGCCTTGCCGGATCCCCCGCGGGAGCAGCTCAAGCTGGATGTGAAGGGCTCGCAATTCCTCCAGCCGCTCTTTGAGTACTCCGGCGCCTGCGCTGGCTGTGGCGAGACGCCCTACGTCAAGCTCCTCACCCAGCTGTTTGGCGACCGTGCCCTGATTGGGAACGCCACCGGGTGCTCTTCCATTTACGGTGGCAACTTACCCACTACCCCGTACACCACGAACCGCGACGGCCGGGGACCCGCTTGGTCCAACTCCCTCTTTGAAGACACCGCCGAGTTCGCCTTCGGGTTCCGCCTAGCGGTGGACAAACACGCCGAGCAGGCGCGTGAGTTGCTGGTGCAATTGGGGGGGCAGCTGGGGGACAACTTGGTCCACCAGCTCCTCACCGCCGACCAGTACAGCGAGGCGGGCATTGCCGCGCAAAGGGAGCGCGTGCGCCTGCTGCGGGAAAAGCTCGCGCATCTCAACGATCCCCGGGCACGGCGCCTGGAGGTTTTGGCGGATTACCTGGTGCGCAAGTCTATTTGGGCCGTGGGTGGTGACGGTTGGGCTTACGACATCGGCTACGGCGGCCTGGACCACGTGTTGGCCCAGGGGCGGGACATCAACCTGTTGGTGCTGGATACGGAGGTGTACTCCAACACCGGTGGCCAGCAGTCCAAGGCCACACCCCTGGGAGCGGCGGCCAAGTTTGCCATGGCCGGGAAGTCCACAGCTAAGAAAGACCTGGCCATGTTGGCCATGACCTACGGCCACGTGTACGTGGCGCGGGTGGCCTTCGGTGCCAAGGACGCGCAAACCGTGCGGGCGTTCCTCGAGGCGGACTCCTACCCCGGACCTTCCCTCATCATTGCCTACAGCCCCTGCATTGCCCACGGCTACGACTTAGCTTACGGTTGCGAACAGCAGCGGCTGGCGGTGGAGTCGGGTTACTGGCCGCTGATGCGCTTTGATCCCCGTCGGGTCGAGGCCGGGGAACCGCCGTTGAAGCTGGATTCCGGTGCACCCAAGGTACCCCTTTCCCAGTACGTGGGCAACGAAACCCGTTACCGCATGGTTCAGCAGGCCGACCCGGAGCGCTTCCGCAAGCTCATGGAGCGAGCCGAACAGGTGGTGCGCGAGCGGTGGGCCATGCACGAGTATTTGGCGCAGTTCAAACCCAATGCCGGTGTCGTCGCTGAGGCAGTAGCAACCAGCAGCGAAGCGTAAAGGAGGCGTCATGGACCTTTCAGTGACTTACTTGGGTTTGCGGCTCCCCCACCCCTTCATGCCCGGGGCCTCCCCCCTGGTGGATGACCTGGCCATGGTGGACCAACTGGCGGACGCGGGGGCGTCGGCCATCGTCATGCACTCCCTTTTTGAAGAACAGCTCACCTACGACCAGGTCCGCGCGTTCCGTGACAGCGAGCTGTACGCCGAGTCCTTTGCCGAGGCCACGAGCGTGCTCCCCGAGTTGCCCCAGTACCGTCTTGGGCCCGAGGCCTACCTGGAACAGATCCGCGCCATCAAGGAGCGCGTGGGCCTGCCAGTCATCGCCTCCCTCAACGGCGCCACGCCATCCGGCTGGCTGGAGTACGCCAAGCTGATGCAGCAGGCGGGGGCTGACGCGCTGGAGCTCAACTACTACTACCTCCCCATTGACTCACGGGAAACGCCGGAGTCAGTGGAGCAGCGCCTCGTGGAGGTGGTGAAGATCATCAAAGAAGAGGTCACCATCCCGGTGGCGGTGAAGCTTTCCCCCTTTTACACCTGCTTACCCAACTTGGCCACCAAGTTGGAGCTGGCGGGGGTGGATGGCCTGGTGCTGTTCAACCGCTTTTACCAACCGGATCTTGACGTGGAAAACCTGGAGGTGACCACTACGCTGCAGCTTTCTGATTCCTCCGAGCTGCTGTTGCGCCTGCGTTGGCTTGCCATCCTCTACGGACGCTTTGGCAAGTCTCTCGCCTGCTCCGGAGGGGTGCACACGGGCCTGGACGCCCTCAAGGCCATCATGTGCGGTGCCTCGGCGGTGCAAATGGTCTCCGCCCTCTTGCATCACGGCCCGCAGCGGTTGGCGCAGGTGCGAGAAGAGGTGGCGCGGTGGCTGGAGGAGCACGAGTACGAGTCCCTGCAGCAGGCTTTGGGCTCCATGAGCTTGCGGCGCTGCCCCGACCCGGCGGGGTTTGAGCGGACCAATTACATGCGTATCCTGCAATCGTTTCGCCTGAGCCCCTAGCCAAGTTGCCGCAAAGCTCCTCCGTTCGCCCCCGGGACCCTCCCGGGGGCCTTGGTTTGAAACCGCTTCCCAGGACATTTACCCCAACCCCTGGAGCCTACCGCTTTCCTGGCGCCGTCCTTTTTAGGATGAGCACCATGGCCACGCGGCACCTCAACCCGTCACCAGTTCAACCTTGCCTTCTCCTTCGGCTCACCACCAGCAACCGCAGCGGGCGGCTTTCGCCTGGAGGTCCTTCCTAGAGGTGGTTCACCCCTTCTGGCGCGGGTTGGTGGTGTATGGGGCGGCAGTCCTGTATTGTTCCCTCTGCTTTTGCCGCCGCCGTGCCACCTGGGGCCAACGCCTGTGCCGTTGGCAGGTAATGCGGTTGGACCGCCGGCGCCTTTCCCTTTGGCAGGGCTTTGAGCGGTTCATGGGTTTTTTAGGAGCACCGGGGACCCTGGGGTTGGGTTTTCTGGACCTTGGGCGAGAGCCGAACCGCCGTTTGGCTCACGGCCGCCTCGCCCACAAGGCGGTGGTGCGCGTAAGACCCGCGGCCGGGAAAAACTGGGCGAAGCCTCGTGCGACCGACCCGGCCCCCAGCTCCGCTCCTTCCTCCTGACAACCCTGGCAGCCGAAGGGTGCTTCGCCCAGCCGCTGAGAGGCTCTGCTAGCATACCGCCCGGCCGCGCGCAAGACGGCGGCCGGAGGGGATATGAAGGGAAAAAAACTTTGGTTTGCCTTCCTGTTCTGGTTCGGTGCCGCCTCTACCCTTTGGCCGTGCACCAACATCTTGGTGACCAAGACCGCCAGCTCGGATGGTTCCACCTTCATCACCTATGCCGCAGATTCCCATCAGCTTTACGGCGAACTGTACTTCACCCCGGCGGCCAAACACCCACCGGGAGCCTGGCGCGACATCATTGAGTGGGACACGGGCAAGTACTTAGGCCGCATTCCCCAACCGCCGGAGACCTATCAGGTGGTGGGAAACATCAACGAGTACCAAGTGGCCATCGGGGAAACCACCTTTGGCGGTCGGGAAGAGCTGAAGGGATCCGGCATCATCGACTACGGGAGCCTCATGTACATCGCCCTGGAGCGGGCCAAAACCGCCCGGGAAGCCATTAAGGTCATGACCGAGCTGGTGGCCCAGTACGGCTACGCCTCCACCGGCGAGAGCTTCAGCATTGCCGATCCCCACGAGGTGTGGCTTTTGGAGATGATTGGCAAAGGGAAGGAGGACAAGGGGGCGGTCTGGGTGGCCCTACGGCTTCCCGAAGGGACTATTTCTGCCCACGCCAACCACGCACGCATTCGCCAGTTCCCCCTCAAGGACCCGCAAAACTGCCTCTACAGTCCGGATGTCATTGAATTTGCCCGCAAGAAAGGGTGGTTTTCCGGCAAAGACGAGGAGTTTTCCTTTGCAGACACCTATGCGCCCTTTGATTTCGGCGCCGCCCGCTTTTGCGAATCACGGGTCTGGAGCGTGTTCCGCCGTGCCGCGCCCTCGCTGAACTTGGGCGTGGAGTACGTGGACGGCTACCACCTGGATCGGCGGCTTCCCCTGTACATCAAGCCGGACAAGAAGCTTTCCGTGGCCGACCTGTTTGCCCTCATGCGCGATCACTTTGAGGGAACCCCTCTGGACCTTACCAAGGATGTGGGGGCGGGACCCTTTGCCTGCCCCTACCGTTGGCGGCCTATGACCTGGGAGGTGGACGGGAAGAAGTACGTCCATGAGCGGGCGATCTCCACCCAGCAAACGGGTTTTTCCTTCGTGGCCCAAATGCGGTCCCAGTTGCCCAACCCCATTGGGGGGGTGTTGTGGTTTGGCGTGGATGACACCTACACCACCGTCTACACGCCCATGTACTGCGGCATCCGCCGCGTTCCCAAACCCTTCGCGGTGGGCACCGCGGACTTCTCGCGCTTTTCCTGGGACTCAGCCTTCTGGGTGTTCAACTTCGTGGCCAACTGGGCCTACTCCCGCTACTCCGACATGATTCAGGACATCCAGCCCCTCCAACGGGAACTGGAGGGATCCTTCCTGGCACGGCAAGGGGAGGTGGAGCAGGCAGCCTTAGCACTGTACCGCCAATCCCCGGAGCTGGCCAGGGAGTTCCTCACCCGCTACTCGGTGGAGGAAGGGGAAAAAGTGGTGGAGCGGTGGCGCAAACTGGGGGAGTTCTTGATTTGGAAGTACCTGGACGGCAACGTGCGGGATAGCCAAGGAAAAGTAACCCACCCCCGCTACCCCGACGACTGGTATCGCCGCATCGTTCGGGAACGTGGCGAGGCCATCCGCGTACCGCAAGGGCAACAGTAGGGTTTGGAGTACCGCCTCCCCGCCAGCCTTGGCGGGGAGGCGCTTTGCTTTTTCGCCACCTGTTCCACCCCCAGGCGCCGCCAGCTGCCAAATCCGGGGACGGACCAAGCCGCCCTGCGGGCACCTCCCCGGGCCGGTTGTGCTACAGTAGCAGCGTGCCTTTCCCCACCAGGGATGAACAAAGGCGTGCTTTCTGGCGCCAACTGGGGGCTTCTGACCAGCAAGCTGACGAGCTGTTACGCCACTGCCACCCCTTGCCTGCCCCCCAGGAGGCTTCCACCCCGCTCAAGGACGAGCTCCACGTGGACTTCTACCGGGGGTTACCCAGCCACGGCGAGGGTCTCCTAGACGGTCTCAAAACAGCCTTTCCCCAGCTCAACTTTTCCCCTGCCCCGGGGGTAAGCCAAACCACCCAATGGATCGCCGCGGTTCGCCGGGGTGAAGCCGTGGGCCATCCCCAGCCCAAGAGTCCCTTCCTCTCGCCGGATACCCTGCAGTTGGTCTTGCTCCAGACCCTGGCCGGGACCCTCCCTGCCCTGGTGACCCCATGCCGGGAGGATTTCGTCACGCTGGTGCAGCTCTTGGCCCATCGCGGGGAGCCGGCGGAGGTGCCGCCCTCCATGGGGGCGCTGTTGCTCTCCGGCATCGTGAACTGGCAGAGGGTTCGGCAGTTTCTTGCCCTGCAGCACGCGCAGCCCGCGGCAGGCCAGGCCGCAAGCCACAGGGCGTGGGGACAGTTGCAGGAGCAAAAACAGCTGTACCAGGACCGCCTGGTCTTGGCCTACCGTGGGCCCTACAGTGGCGTGGCTCAGGTGGAGGGGCTGACGCAGACGGCATGGCACGAGCGTTCCCTGACCCTGCGCTTGGCCCACGAGGCTACCCACTACTTCACCCTGCGCCTCTTCGGCAGGCTCAGCCACACGGTGGCAGAAGAGCTGGTGGCTGACTGGGTAGGGTTGACCACCGCCGTGGGGAGGTACCCGGTGGGGCTGGCGCAAAGCTTCCTCGGCGTGGAAAAGGCCCCCGCCTTCCGCCCCGGGGGGAGGTTGGCCAACTACCGCGGCAATCCGCCGCTGAGCGACCAGGCCTTTGCCCTGCTGGTGCAAGGCTCAGCCATGGCCACTCAAAAGCTCGCCACCTTTCCCCCCGGGCACGTCTTTTTAGCCGCGAAAGTCCAAGCCCTGCTGACTCTGTCCTTGGAGGAATTGGCCTTGTCCGCACCAGCCGTGGAAGGAGCGGAAGGGTGAAGGCAGGGGAAGCTTCCCGCTGGCCCCTTTGGCTGCAGGAGTGGCTTGCTGAACACCCCTTCCTGACAGGGGCCACCGCGCGCTGGTTGGAGGCCGCGGAGCTGGTGCGCCAGGCGGCCGCAGAAGCGTTCGTGGACCCTTTGGAGCCGGTGCACCCTCACCAGGGTGTTCTGGAAGAAGGTTTGGCGCAGCTGGCCCAGGCGGCGGCCACCTTAGAGGACCAGCCGTCCCGGCAGGCAGCGCGGGAGGCGCTGAGGAGGCTGGCGGCCCTGACCAGCGAGAGCTACTTCCTCGCTCCCACCCGTGCCACCGCCAGCGGGGTGGCACGGGCGGCCGTGGCGCAGGCCGTGAAGCTGGCCCAGAAGGCCTGGCAAGAGCTGCAGGAACAAGCCTCGGTTCGGCAGGTGCGCCTACCCTGGCGGTTGGCCTTGGCCACCCACGTGCCAGTGGAACTTCCCTGGGAGGAGGCGCACCTGGCGGGCAACGCCGTGGCGGGCCTGCCGGTGGCGGGTTGGCCTTGGGGGGAGCGGTGCAGCCTCACCGGCCGTTGGTGGCAGGAGGATGGCACCGGGGCTTGCCGCCACCGCAACCTGGAGACCCTGGGCATGGCCTTGAGTCCCCAGGCCTGGGAAGTCTTCGCCTCGCTGCGTCAAGCGTTCACCCGCTTTCAGAAGGCCGACCCAGAAGGGGCAGCAGAGCTCTTGGCGGCCTTTCCGGAGCTGGTGGATGAGTTTACTCCGGAAATCGCCAGCAACACCTTCGCCGCTTTGGGTTTGACCTCACCCCCTTCGCTGGCGGTGGCCCTCAACAACGCCTTGCAACAATTTGCCCATCGCCCCCTCTTTGCCAACCTGCCCCAGGGGCGTTGGCTGACCTACCAAGAGGTGCGCCAAGAAAGCTTGGCCTTGTGCAGGGCTTTAGTGGCCACCGGGCCTGCCCCGGGAGGGACCATTGCCATCGCCTTGAGCCAGCCTTGCCTGGAGGCTTACCTGGTGGATTTCGCCTGCGTGTTTGCCGGGCTCACCTCGGTGGGGCTGGACCCGGCCTGGTCCACCGAGCACGCCCTGGCGGTCTTGGAACGGGTGGGGGCCCAAGCCCTGGTGGGTGATCCCCAACAGCTTTCCCGACTGAACGCCTTTCCCGGGCGCAAGCTGCCTGTGCCCGTGGGATGCGCCCTGGGCTTGGATGGGGGGACTGATCGGCTGCCCGCCGGGTACAGGGCCCCCACCGGCGTGGGGCTGGACACCCCCGTGGTGCTGGCCGAACACTGGCCAGAACGGGCAGCGCAGCTGGGGTTGGTGGCTGACCCCGAAGGTAGCTTGTACACGGTGGTGTTCACCTCCGGCTCCACAGGTGAGCCCAAAGGGGTGCCGATCACACGCCAGCGCATGCGCTGTCAAGATTTCCAAGCCTTCCTCTGGCCCCTGATCATCCCCTCGTACCAGCCCTTTGCCCTTTTCGCTGATCGGCGTGCGGTGTGGCAGGCGGTGATGAACGGAGGGCGGGTGGGGTTTTGCCGACCAGGAGCGGAGCTTTGGCAGGACCTGCAAGCCTTGGCCCCCACCTACCTGGAGGGTCCTCCGGCCCTTTTTCAACCGCTGGTGGCCGCCTACCGCCACGCCCTGGCCGAGGGGCAAACGCCCCGGGCTTTGGCCAACCTCCGCCTTCGACTGCGCCAGCGCCTTGGGGGCCGGGTAGCCGCTTGCTCTGTGGGGGGTGCCCCGGTGCCCGAGGACTTGCCGTCGCTGCTGCAAACCCTCCTTCAGGCACCCGTACAGGAGGCCTACGGCACCACCGAACTGGGCACCATTGCCCAGGGGGGCCGGCTACGTCCTGGAGTCAAGGTGCGACTGGTGGACCGGCCTGAACTCGGGCTCACCCAGAAGGACACCCCTTACCCACGGGGGGAACTGGCCGTACAGCTGGATTCCACCACGGCCCAGGGCCTGGGACTTCCACCCTCCGACCCTCGGCTCACACCCGAGGGCTTTTTCCTCACCGGGGACCTGGTGGAGCTCCAGCCCGACGGCCGCCTCAAAGTCCTGGGCAGAACCGGCGATGTGGTGAAGCTGGCGGACGGCCGTTTCATGCTGCCGGCCACCGCCGAGGCGGCGCTCTTGGCCACCGGCTTGGTGGAGCGGGTCGCCCTCCTTGCAGGGGAAGGGCAAACCTTCCTGGTGGTGGTGCCGGTGGCGGAGACGGATGGTTCCAACCTCAGAGAACGCCTGGCGGCAGCCTGGAACCGGGCCTTTCCGGGACGTCCCTGCCCGCCCATTCTGTTGGATGCAGAACGCACAGCCTGGACTGCGGACAATGGTCTAGCCACCGCTTCGGGCAAGCCCCGCCGCGCCGCCTTGGCCCGCTTTTACCTGCCACGGTTAATCCCCTCCCCCTCCTCCCACCCCGTCGCCCCACAAGAGCCCCCTTCGGTGCTCCTGCTCCTCGCGCAAGTCTTGGGTACCACACCGGACCAGCTGGATCGCTCCCGTCCTCTGGCCGAACAGGGTTTGGACTCCCTGGCCACTGCGGAAGTGTTGGCTTTGGCCGATGCCCGAGGGGTGCAGCTTTACCCCGAAGACCTGCGCCAACGCTCGCTGGAGCAGCTGCTCCGCCTCCTCGGGGAAGCCTCCCCAGCACCTCCCGTTCCCTTACCGCCCCAAACCCACCAGGTCCTGGAGCCGGTTCGCCGCTCCCTGGAAGAAGAGCTGCAGCTGGCCGTCCTCCGCCTTCCCCTACCAAAGGCCAAGCCGCCTTTCGCGCCTCGGGGGCTCACCCTGCTCACCGGCGCCACGGGTTTTGTGGGGGTGCACCTGCTGGCCGAGTTAGCGGCAGACCCCCCCGCCGGCGGCCCGGTGGTGGCCTTGGTACGGGCAAAGGATGGGGCCCACGCCCGTGCCCGTCTCACGGAGGCTTTGCGGCGAGCGGGCCTGCCAAGCCCCTCGCTGGGGTCCTGGGGAGACCCCACCGCTGCCGTGTGGGCCGTCGCAGGGCAGCTGCACCAGCCGCAACTGGGGCTGGCGGAACAGCTTTATCAACGGATGGCGCAGGAGGTGGCGGTGATCGTCCACGCAGCCGCTTCGGTGCGCCACCTGGCCACCTTTGCCGAGCTGCGGCAGGACAACGTGGAAACCACAACCCAGTTGCTGCGTTTCGCCACCTGCCAACGGCTCAAGGCTTTCCACCTGGTCTCCACCCTGGATGTAACCCGTCTGGTCCACGCCTTGGGCCTGGAAAGCCGGGAAGAAGCGCCCTTGCCCCCCAGGCTGCCCGAGGAGGCGGTCCACGCCGGTGGCTACGTCCTCAGCAAATGGGTTGCCGAGCGGCAGGTGGAGCTGTTGTGGCAACACCTGGAGGGGACGTGGCCAGTGGTGGTGAGCCGTCCTGGGTTAGTTTCCTGGTCCTCCCACAGCGGCTTCGCCAACCTGAAAGAGTGGTTCCCCGCCCTGTTCGCTTCCTGCCTCCAGTTGGGTGTGGTTCCCACGCGCGCCGGTGCGGGTTTTCCCGCGCAACCGGTGCTCACGGAAACCTCAGCCCGCGGGTTGCAGCCCTTGCCGGTGGACTTCCTGGCCCAAGTGCTAGCCCGCCTCACCGCGACCCTGTGCACTGCCGCCCAGCAGGGCAAGGCCTCCTTCCTGCGCCTCAACCTGCTCAACACCAACCCAGGAACGGCCGGGCTCGTGCTTTGGCCCCAGCTGTTTGCCGGCTTGCAGGCGGCCTGTCTGGCCACGGGTTGTCGCCCTTTGCGGGCGGTGCGCTGGCCCGACTTCCGCGACTTGGCGCTGGCCCAGGAAACCCCCTTTGCCGCCCTGGCTGCCGTCTTTGCCGAACTTCCCGCGCTGCCACGCTTTCCCGCCGCCACACTGCAAAGCCTGCTAAGCCCCTCCACACCGCCGCCGTGGACCTGGCAACGGTTTATCCCCTTCCTCCGCTGGTGGGAAAGGGCCCAGCAGGAACAGACCCGCTAGGCCTTTTCCGTTTTCTCACCACCACCCCAACGGGTACGGGAGCCTGCTGCACTAAGCCAGTTGCCGCTGGGCCAACAGGGCAAACTTACCACCCTTGGCCATCAGCTCCTGGAAAGTTCCCTCCTCCACGATCCGCCCCCCCTCCAGGTAGCAGATGCGGTCGGCGTTGATGATGGTGGAGAGCCGGTGGGCGATGACAATCCGGGTGGCCTGCAACTTCTCAATGCTCTCCATCACCACCGCTTGCGAGCGGTTGTCCAGAGCGGAGGTGGCCTCGTCAAAGATTAAAATGCGCGGCTTGCGCACCAGGGCACGGGCAATGAGCACCTTTTGCCTCTGGCCCCCGGAAAATCCACCCCCACCCTCGGAAATGTAGGTGTGCATCCCCATGGGTAACTGGGCAATGTCCTCCGCTAAGCCCGCCAGCGCTGCCGCTTCCCAGGCGGCTTGCACGGGCAGACCCGAAGATCCCACGATGTTGCGGTAAATGTCCGTGGGCAACAGGGTGGAGTTCTGCAGCACCACGCCAATTTGCTGGCGGACCTCGCGCAGGTCCAGGGTGGCCAGGTCCTGGCCATCGAAGTACACCGCGCCGCGGGTGGGCGTTTCAAAACCCAGGAGGATACGCATGAGGGTGGATTTCCCGCAGCCAGAGGCACCGACGAAGGCGATGAACTCACCCGGCTTGATGTGCACCGACAGGTCGTTGAGGATCCAAGGTCCATCCTCGCTGTAGCGGAAGGAAACATGGGACACCTGGATTTCCCCCTTGAGGCGGCCGGGGTAGGCCCGGGCTTCGTCCAACTCCGGCGGCGTGGTGACTATGGGTTTGAGGCGCTCGTAGATGGGGATGATCCGCAGCATGTCCAGGGAGGCATCCCCAAGCCCCTGTAGGGCCGCCACAAAGGCGCTGAAGGCGGCGTTGAAGGCAATGAAATCGCCGGTGGTGATAGGCGGAGGCTGCCCTTTGGCCAGCGCTGCCTCTTGCAGCTTCCACAGCACGTAAAAGATGCCCAGGGAGGACAGTACGGGAAAACCCGACGAAAGCACCTGAATGGCGTTTTTGATCTGCCCGATGCGGAACAGCAGTCGCCTCTGTTGCGCGTAGGATTTGGCCCAGGTCTTGAAGGCGTGGTTTTCCGCCCCCGCCACGCGAATCTTCGGCACTCCGGTGATGAACTGCAGCACCATGCCGGTGATGGCGCCCCGCAACCCAATTTCTTGCCGTTCCAACCGCAAACGGAGGTAGTTGGCGGTGGTGGTAAAGGCCACGTAGAGAAGGGAAATCGCCAGCCCTGCCGCCGCCAACGGCAGGGAGTATCTGGCCATGAGGAACACGTAAAAAATGGAGCTGAAAAAGCCAAGGACCGAGTTGATGCCGGCCCCGGCCACGAGGGAGCGAATCTTATCCACCCCCTGGGCGCGGTCTGCCAAGTCACCGGCGGTGAACTGTCGCAAGGCATTGGAGGGAAGGTTCAGGAGGCGGTCCCACAGGGCCGCTTGAATGGAGTAATCCATCTTCCCCTGCACGCGCAGCACGGCAATGGACTGGCACACCTTGAACGCGCTGGAAACAAAGGCGGCAACCAGTAGTCCCACGACAAATTGCCACAGGAGGGCGCGGTCGGCCTGGGGGATAGCGGTGTCAAAGAGCCGACCGGTAAAGTACGGTGGCACCGTCCCCAGGAGCCCCAAACCCACTCCCATGGCCACCACCCACCAAAGGTCTGACTTTAGACCACGCAGTCCAAAACGGATGAGGTCCTTAGCCGACAAAGGCCCGTCGGGGAAAGGTCGGTAGAACACCCAGCCAAAGGCGGAAAGCCTCTGGGCCACCGCCTCGGTGACCAACCCCTGTTCCCCGGTGGCCGGGTCCACAAACTGGTACTCCTTGGCGCTGCGAGGCAGAAGGGCAACCGCGCCACCCCCCTCCTCCCAAGCCCCCAAAATGGGGCCCTGGTCACGGCGGTACCAGTCGTCGCGCAAAGCCACTGGCCGCGTGCGAAAACGCGACGCCTTGGCAATGGCCTCCAACCGGAGGGCCAACGGGGCCTTCTTGTCCACCTCGGGGTGATCGCGAACGGTGATCCCTAAGGCTTCCCCCACTCGGCGCACCGCATCAAACACCGGATCGCGACTGGGCCCAAAGACCTTCGCCGCTTCTTCCCGGCCCTGAGCCATGACGCCAGCAATTTCTTTTTCTGCCTCCTCACCCGCCGCCTGGGCGTGCTCGGCCTTGACCCGCAGCCGGTGTAGCTCATCCACCAGCGCCAAGCGTTTGTTGATGAACTCACACCGGCAGACCACCTCGTGGAAGGCGGCCAAACCCGCCCAGAAAGCCGGGGTGGCAATCACCTCCACCGCCTCATGCACGCGGGCCGTGGTGGCCTGATCAGCCGGGTTTGCCGCCACCATCCACACCTGGGGGGGCAAGGGGAAGACCGCCCGCAACCTACTGAGTTGCTCCAAAAGGTCTCCCGACCGGTGCCCTGGCGGCTGTAGCGGCTCCCACCCCACAAAGAGGAACTCGCCGCTGGTCACCTCCAACCAGCCCACCTCCCGACCCCCGCGCAAACAGCCGCCATTGGGTACCTCCACGTGCGCACCAGGAGAGGCCACCACGGTGGGCGACGGCCCTCCGCCCAAGGTGGAGGCAAAGGATGTGGCCACGGTCTGTACCCAGGCATCCACGAGCCGCGCCAACTCGCGTTGATACCGCTCCTGTTTGGCAAAAACCTTGAGCTGGCCGATGGCCACTTCCACCACCTGCGTGCCGACCTTCCCCACCGCCAGAATTCCCGCCCCCAGACCGTAGCGCCGGAAATCCATGCCAAAGATGAGGCTGCCGGGGCCCATCGTGCAAAAGTGGGTGCGCGCTCCCTGGGGCTCTCCCTGCTCATCCAGGGGCACGGTGAACAGCACCACCTGCCCTTCCTTTACGAGCCAAGCGGTGTTGGGATCACCGATCACCCAGGGCGTGTTGCCACTCACCTGACGGGTACGCCCCCACTGGGTCAGGGCCTCCTCGAAACGGTCGGAAAACTCCACTGCTGGCTGAAAGGCGGCCGCTTGAGGGGCTTCGGAGGGCTTCGGCGGTGCTTGCGGTGACTGGGGAAAAGGTCCACCGGCTGGTTGGGGGGGAGGGCCAGCCTGTGAGGCCGTGGGGGACCGGAGGTCCAGCCGCACTGTCGGGTCCAGCGCATCACCTTCCTGCAACCGAAAGACAAAAACGGTGCCGCCCAAACGGAAGCTGTCCCCGTTCCGCAGGTGGTGCTCCGCGACCCTTTGCGAGCCCACCCAGACGCCATTGGCCGAGCCCAGGTCCACCACCGCCCAGCGACCGTCCACCATCCGCAGCTCCGCGTGCCTGCGCGACATGGCGCGGTCTTGGATCACCAGCTGGCACTCGGGCGAGCGGCCTACCACCAGGGGGCTCTCCAGCTCCACCCGCCGGCCCACCACCGTCTCATCGGGGGACTGCCCGATTTCCAAGAACGCCTTGGGGAGGTCTTGCGTGGTCATCAGTGCTTGATCAGCTCGGCATACAGGCCAGGTTGGTCTTTTAACTCGTCATGGGTGCCGCGCTGCACGATCTTTCCCCGTTCCATCACGATGATCTCGTCAGCGTCGCGGATGGTGGACAGGCGATGGGCGATGATGATGCAGGTACACCCCCGCCGGCGCACCGCCTCATCCACCCAAAGCTCCGTGGCCGGGTCCAGGGCCGAGGTTGCCTCGTCCAACACCAGGATGGTGGGATCCCCCACCAAGGCTCGGGCGATTTCCAGTCGTTGGCGCTGGCCCCCGGAGAAGTTGCGCCCGCCTTCCTCCACCCGGGAGTCGTACTTGTCACTCCGCGCCTGGATATCGTCGTCAATGGCCGCGTCACGGCAGGCCCGGGTCACCGCCGCTTTGGGCAGCGTGCTGTCCCACATGGTCACGTTCTCGTAGACCGTTCCACCAAAGAGGAAAATGTCCTGGTCCACAAAGGCTAAGGAGTTACGTACTAGATCCGGGGGAAGCTGCTCCACCGGCACGCCGTCAAACAGGATTTGCCCTGACCAAGGCTTGTATAAACCTGCCAATAGCTTAGAGATGGTGGACTTGCCGCTGCCGCTGCGGCCCACGATGGCCACGCGCCGTCCAGGTCGCACTTTAAGGTTGAAGTTTTCAATGAGGGGAGGGTCCAAGGGGCTGTAGCCAAAGGTCACATCCCTGAGCTCCACCTCCCCGGCCAATTTGGGCACCTCCGTCGCCTTGATCACCCCCGAAGGACGGCCATCGCGCTGATACTGTTCGTCTTGGGGAAAACGGAGCACGTCATCCAAGCGGTTCATATCCGCTTCCAGCTCCTGCACCGCGGCACCGAAGCCCACCAGGGTGGACAGCGGTTTATTGAACGAGGCCATGAGGCTTTGATAAGCCACCAACATGCCCACGGTCATTTCTCCGCCCATGACCTTCATGGAGCCCAGGAGCAAGATCATCGCCGTGGTGAGGTTGGACACCAGCGGCGGCACAGCGTTCAAAAGCTGCGACAGCTGGTCCAGCTCCTGCTGGGAGCGGAGGGCCTTGGCCTGATACCCTGCCCAGCGGGAGAAAAACTCCGACTCCGACCCGCTGGCCTTGATGGTTTCCATGAGCTGCAGACCGTTCATGGCCGTGCCCATGAGCTTGCCGTAGTCCTGCTGCAGTCGGCGCGAGGCATCCACGCGCTGGCGCGCCACCAGCTTCATTCCCACCACGTTGAACAACGCCAAAGCAATGCACAGCAAGGTCAAGGGCACGTCGTAGAGCATCATCAGCACGGCGTAAAAGACCACCAGCAGTGAGTCCAGGGCGGTGGTGGTCAGCCGGCCGGAAATGGTTTCCGCCACCTTGTCGTTGATGGCCAGGCGTGAGCCAATCTCGCCGGCGTAGCGCTGGGCAAAGTACGACACCGGGAGGCGGAGGATGTGGTTAAAAAACGCGCTGGAGGTGGATAGGGCAATCTTGGTTTCCAGGCGCAAAAGGTAGTACTCCTGCAGGTAAGTCAAGGCCATGCGCAATACGGCGGTCAGCACCATGCCGATCAACAGCGGGGTGACGATGGTCTGGCGCCCCGCCACCAGGTACTCGTCAATGAAGACGCGGGAAAAGGTCGGCACCACTAACCCCGGCACCACCAAGAACAACCCGCAGAGCAAGACAAAGACCAGCGCCTCTTCCGATCGCTCCAGTCGCTTGCGGAAGGCCCTTGCCATGCTGGGCTTTTCCCCGGCTGGGCGAAACTCCGGCCCCTTCTCAAAGGTCAAGACCACCCCGGAAAAGGAGGCGTCCAATTCCTCCAGCGTGACCACCCGCGGTCCCGAAGCCGGGTCATTGAGGTAAACCTTTCCCCCCTTGAACCCTTCCAGGACCAAAAAGTGGTTCATGTTCCAGAAAAGGATGACCGGCAAGGGCAAGTCGTAGAGCTTGTCCAAGTTTTCGTATTTGAACCCCTTGGCGATGAGCCCGTACCGGCGGGCGGCGCGCAGCACGTTGGAGGCCTTGGACCCGTCCCGCGACACCCCGCACTCCAGGCGCAGTTCTTCCAGCGGCACAATGCGACCGTGATAAGCGAGGATGATGGCCAACGCGGCGGCGCCACACTCCACCGCTTCCATTTGCAGGACGGTGGGCGTCTTCACCCGCCGGTTTGGCGGCGGTGGCAGCGACTTCTGCTCCGGCGAGGCAACCGCAGCCATGGCCGTTTTACCCTGCCCCCGTAGCCCGCTTTACCAGCGGGATGATATAGGCAATGGGGCGTTTGGTTTCCACCACCACCGAGCCCTGACACAGGGTTCCGGGAAAAATCTGCACCGGTGGCCCCTTCCCCGAGGTCCAACGGAAACCAGAGGGCGCGTCCCGCTCCTCCACCAGCTCCACCGTCACGCGAATAGGTGTGGCCCGTCCTGCCAGTTCCTGTGCCAATTGCTCGTTGCGCAAGATGCGCTTCAACGCCTCGGGCGTGAGGGGAAACTCCGACACCTCTTCCACGTGCCCAAGGATGAACCCGTACTCCTCCGGCCGCACGGTGGACGGGGACACGTTGGCGCGCATCCCGCGGGCGATTTTCTTGCCCTCAGCCGCCGGCACGAAGAGGACCGCTTTCAGCGGCTGGGAAGGATCCTCTAGGGTGACCAACCTGGCCCCAGGCTGCACCAAATCCCCCACGTTGGCCGCCACCTCCAGCACCCGTCCGTTGTACGGGCTCGTCAGGGTCAACCCTGCGAGCTGCGCTTCCAGTTCCCGCAGCCGTGCCCGCACCTGTTCAATTTGCACGCTTCTTCCCGCCGAAGCAGCGCGGAGATTGGCAATGCTCTCCTCGGTGGCGGTAAGCTCGGCCTGCGTCTGCAGCAGCTGCGAACCGGTCAGCAGACCCCGCTCCACCAGCCGCCGTTGGTTTTCTATTTTCTTGCGTAGCTCCGCGGCCCGCGTTTGATAGCGGGACAAAAGCTGCGCTTGGGCTACCGCTTGCTCAGCCCCGTGGCCGGATATGGCGGCCAGCTCCTCCTTTGTGTTCTCGTAGCGCACCCGTAGCTCCGGCTGTTCCAACCGCAGCACCACATCCCCTACCCGCACCAGCTGGCCCGGCTCCACCGCCACGGACACCACATGACCCGCCAAGGTGGAGGTGATCTCGTATACCGCCCCGCCGCGCATCAAGATTCCTTTCCCGTCCACCTTCACGGCGATGCGCCCCACCACCCCCCACAGGAGGGCGGCCACAATGGCAAAGGCCAAGCCCGCCAGAGCCAACCACCCCACGGGGGAGGTCACCCGCATCAGCTCATCCAGCCGCTCGGGCGAAGACAGCCTTTCCAGTGCTTTTTTGCGGAAAAGGTTAGACGCCATGGCTTACAACCCCACCGGTACACCCACGCGTACTTCCGTTCCCACCACCTCTACGGGCAGCAGCTCGCCCAGCTCATACCGCAGGCGCGCCCAGTCGGTGGCGAGAGCCAACTGCGCGTTCACCAGTTGCAACTGCGCCGTGATCAAAGCCTCTTCCGTCAAAATGAGATCCACCATTCCCAGCTCGCCGGCCTGGAACAGTTCCTGGGCTGCTTGCAAGCTGGCCGCAGCCGCCTCCACCCCCTGCCTCCTGGCCGCCATTTCCGCAGCGCGGGCTTGAAGCTTTTCAGTTTGCTCGGCCAGTCGCAGGCGCACGTTTCGTTCTAGGTCTTCCTTTTGCACCAGCGCTTGCTGCTCCAGGGCCCGCGCCGAAGCCAGGCGCCCGCGGGCAAAGCTGTTGGCAAAGGGGAGCGAAAAGCTTACCGCCAGCGCCACCGAGGGCCCGGCAAATCCCTCACCAAAGGATTTACTGACCCCCGGCCACCAGCGGGTAACGGCCATGGTCTTTGCGGTCTCGTGCAAACCCGTGTACCAGGCAGTGAAGGAAAAGTTCACCTCCCGCCGCAGGTCGGCCTGGGCGGCCTCAGCTAAGAAGCGTGCGGCTTGCGCCGCCTTTTGCGCCGCCCGCACCTCCAGGCGCTGGCCCACCAGCGCTCTTTTCGCCTGGTCCAGCCCATTGGCCAGCGCCTGCCCCTCCGGCCCGGAAGGTAGGGGCTCCACCACCTCCGGCAGCTGCGCAACACCCTCAGCCGCCAGGCCCATGGCCGTCAGCAGCTCCACCCGTGCCCGCTCGTAAGCCTGTCGTGCTTGGGCTTGCTGCGACCGGGCCTGGGCCAGCCGGGACTGGAGCAACACCAGATCACCCGGCGGCAGCTCATCGGCCTCCGCCAATGCCTGCGCCACCTGAAGCAGCTTTTCCTCCCGCGCCACCGTTTCGCTCAAGAGGCGCCAACGCTCGCGCGCGGCAGCGGCGTTGTAGTAGGCCACCGAGGTGGCCAAGGCTGTCTGCTGGAGCACCGCACCCTCCCTTAAGGCGGCGGCTTCCGCCTGCGCCTGAGAAGCCCGCTCCGCTGCCTGCGCCGTCACGTACCCTCCCCCACGCCCCAGCGGAACTTCCAGCTCAAAACCCACGCGGGAGGTGTACGACACCAGCACGCCCTTGCCCCCAAAGGATGGGTCTAAGGGCTTACCGCGCCAGGTATTGCGCACCGCCTCCACCCGCACCTGCGGGAACAGGCGAATGCCGTTGCGATAGAGCTTGGACAGACCCAAGGAATAGCTGAGGGTATCCCGGTCCTCGATGGTTGGCGCCACACCCTGCTGGCGCAAGAGCTGGCGACCGACAAAGGCCACAAACCTTGAGGTAGCCAGGTACAGCTCCAACTGCCGTCGCCAGGCGTCCCGCACTGCCTGCACCGCTTCGGGAATCCCCGCGTCCTGAAAGCCGCGCAGCAATGCCTCCAAATCAATGAACACGGTGTTGGGAACGCAATGGATTTCGGTAACCGTCGTGCCAATGGTGATGGTGGTTTCAATGCACTCTGGCAGCGGGCCAAACACACCCGAATCCAGCTGCTGTTGGATTCCCTGGGCTAAACCCTCAAAGGTGATAGCCAAGGTGCGCAAGAGCCGCCGACGACCCAGCTCATTGTTGTAAACCCCTTGGGCAAGAGGCAAAGTTTCCCGCGAAAAAGCGCCGGAAAAGCTAAACACCTCATCAAAGGCCCCCTGCTGGAGGCGTAAGGTGCCCAAGCTAAAGGCCTTGTTCGCGCGAGCTTGCGCCACCGCGGGGCTATGGGCTAAGGCGAGGGCCAACGCTTGGTTCAACGACAGCGGACCCCCGGCGGAGCTCGCCGGGGTCCACGGGGGCACCGACGGCCAAGCCCCCGCCGTACCAGGCAACAGGCACGCCCATAAACACCAGCAAGGATTCAGGAGTACACGCCAGTTGCTCATGACCCACCTCACCGCCCCACCTGGGGTAAGGACCACAGGTTGCCCACCACCACATACTCGCCGGCGGCGGTTTCTTCCACCAGCGTTCCCGAGTCAAACCGCAGCTTGGCCAGCGTTTGCGCCACCGCAAGGTGCGCTTGGACAACGGCAAGCTCCGCTTCCACGGCCCGCTGCTCGGTGATGATGGTGTCAATGAGGGTGGAACGACCGAACCGGAGTTTTTCCATTTCGTTTTCCAGCGACTGGCGGGCGGCTTGGGCGGAGAGGCGAGCCGCCTCCAACTGCAGCAGCAGTTGCTCCAGGGTCACCCAGGTTTGCAGCACGTCCAGCCGCACCCGCCGTTCCAAGTCGGCGGCAGCAATCTGACGCTGCTGCCAGAGGGCTTGGCGCTGCTCCAGCTGGCCCCGCTGGCTCAAGTTGGCGAAGGGTTTCTCGTAGGCAAAGGTCAAACTGGCGGAAGGCCCGGCCCAATTGCCAAAAAGGGCACGGCCCAGGTTGTGGCCCAGGTTTCCCCCGGCATCGGACAATCCCGCGTAGGAGACCCTTAGCTCTAGGTCTTTCTTAGCCGCCAAGTCTACCACCGCCGCCCGCCAAAGCACCTTGCCGGATCGCTCCAAATCGCGCGCCGCAGCCAGGTCCAGTCGCCGGTTGGCCGCCACTTCCGCCAGACCCTCCGGCTTCACCAGCGCCAGCTCATCAACCGTGGGGGGCGGGGGAAACCCCTCCGCCGCCCGGGGCAGCCC
>JANXCP010000036.1 GCA_025060245.1 Thermoanaerobaculum sp.
TCCCGGAAAGGGCGGCCACCGAGCCCAATCCCACCACCACGGTTAGGGAAGTAACAAGAAACCAGGACCTTACCCTCATGCTCACCTCTACCCCTGGGGTCTCAACCAAAGGCCAGGGTCTTGCGCCACCGTGCCGTTACGCACCTCAAAGTACAGGTTACCTTCCGCCCCCTGGGGACCGGCAAGCCCCAGCGGCTCGCCGGAGCCCACCCGCTGGCCACCGCGCACGAACATGGTAGCAAGCCTTCCGTAAAGGGTGTACAGATCCTCCCCGTGGGCGACGATCACCAAGTTTCCCAGGGACTTAAAAAACTGCGCGTAGACCACCTTCCCGGCGGCCACAGCCTTCACCTCGGCTCCCTCGGCCACCTGCAGGTCCCACCCGGGGTGCAGGACCACGGTGGCATACCGGGGGTCCCGGAGACGGCCAAAACCCCGGACCACCCTGGCTCCCTCCGCCGGCCAGGGAAGCCCGCCTTTGAGGAGGCGAACGCCCGGCGTGACCCTCTCCTCCCCGGAAACGAGCCTCCCCCACAGTCGCTCCAAGCGCTCCTGCGCTTCACGGAGATCCGACAGGGCCATGGCTTGCTGGCGGCGCACCGCTTCCACGCTGGCCAGCTCGGCCAACACCTTCTGGCGTGTGACCATCAGCTCGCGCCGCCGCCGTTCCAGCTCCCCCAGTTTCTGTCGCCACGCTGCCTCTTTTCGCGACAGCCACGCCACACCCTCCCGTTGGCGTTGCAGGAGCTCCTGCAACCGGATCAGGTTTCGGCGGTGGTACTCCAACACCGCCAAGAGGACGGTGAACCGCTGGCTAAACTGCTGGGGATCCCACCAGAGGAGGCTTGCCAGGTATGGCCCCGTCACCCGGCGCAGGACCGCCAACACCCCCGCTGCCACCTTCACCTTTCGCTGTTGCCGGGCGAGCTCCTCCTGCAGGGCTTGCAGTCGCTGCTGCTCCTGGTGCACCTCCCGCTGGATGAGGGCTAGCTCCACCTCCCCCTCTTGGACGCGCAGGGCGGCCACGGCCAGTTGGTTTTCCAGTTGCGCCCGGCGGTCGGCTAACGCGGCGGCCTGGGCTGTCAGCTCTTTGAGCCTTTGGGAAAGCAACGCCGCCCTCTGCGACAGCTCCTCCCACGCCGCAAGGTCTCCCTGAGCAACAGCGGGGGCGGGGGCTTCTACCATCACCGCCGCGAGGAGCGCCAGAGCCTTACAGAAAAGCATGACCCGAAAGAGGTTCCTGGGATCGGAGCCGGAGAAGCTTCAATAAGGTGGGGTACACGTCCACCATGGAGAGATCGCGGCGTACCAGGGGACGGTTGACAAACAAGACCCCCGGGACGAGGGCCGGGTCAAGGGTGCAGTGGTCCCCGGACCAAACCCGGGCGTTGTCCTCAAAGAGCCCCTCCGGCATACCCCCGAGGGCACTTTGCCAGGAGATCCGGTAGCCCAGGGAGGTGGTTACGATGAGGTCGGGAATCAGCGTGGGGTCAAAGGACTTGTACACCTGCTCGCGGAGGAATACCCGGGAAACGGGGTGGGCACCGGTGGAGGGGTCCACCAGGGCCTCCAGGCGCGCCGCCAGCTCCCTCCTTAGAGCCTCATACTCCTCCCCCGGCGCCACGATGCCAAAACGTTCCCTCCCCGCCAGGTTGATGTAAAGCCCGCCCAGCCCCAAATGGTAGGCACGGGTACGCCCCCAGTCCACGTTGGGCCAAAACTGCCCCCGGTTGAAGAGGTTTTCCAGGTTCTCCACCTGCCCAGAGGGCGCCGTAAGCGCCAAATACCCCTCCCGAGCCAACCAGGTGTTGATGTGGAACGACCGCCGCCAAGTGGAGAAACCGTGATCGGACAAAACCACCAGCACATCCTCTGGGCCCAACTGTCCCTTCACCTCGCCCACGATGTCGTCCATGAGCCGGTAAGCCCGCTCCACAAAGCCCGCCAGCCGGGCGGCTTCGTCGGCCACGTGGGCCGGGTGCTGTGGGTCCAAGGCTCGCCAGAGGATGTGTCCCACGCGGTCGGTAAACTCAAAGTAGTGCACCAGGAGCCGGTCGTTTCCGGCAAGGAAGTGCCGCAAGAGGCGGCGAAATTCTTGCCCCTCGGTGTGCTCAATGTCTTCTATGAAGGTTTGCTCGTCTACCACTTTTTCCGATGGGGCCCAGGTATCAATGGCCCACCCAACGGTCTTGAAAGGGCCAAGGGCGCGAAACAACTCGGCCGCCCACTGGCGCGGGGCGGAGAGGTCAAACCCGGGAGGCGTTCGCAAGGGATCGGGGTTGATGGGCTGGAGGTACAGCTTCAGGTAGGGGTGAAGGGCCAAGAGCTTGAAACGGGTCCAACCGGTCACGCGGATGAGGGGGTTGAAGCCGAAGCACACCCGCAACCAAGGGCTCCAGGAACCCACCGCCAGCCTCACCTCTTGCCCGCAGGTGGCTAACGTCAAACTGCCATCGGGGTTTTCCTCCAGGGTCAAGGGGCTTTCCAGATAGGAACCAGTGCCAAAAAGGCGATCTTGAGGTCCGAGAATCTTGGTCTTCCAGTGTTTTTGGCCAGGGGGCAAACGGATGATCTCAATGGAAAACTCGTTATCAAAACCCGGCACGAAACCCGGATCGGAGGTGTAGTAGGCCGGGGCCCCAATGCGACCCCGCAGATCCGGCACCCCTAAACCCGCCAGAAGGTGGCCGTGGGGGAAGGGGGTCGCGGGAAAGGTCACCGGGATGCGTGCCACCGTGCTGGGAATGCCCTTCTCGCCGGCTAGCTGCCAAAAGGGGGTGCCCGTTCGACGGCTCACCACTTGGGGAATGTTCGCCGGCAACCAGCCTCCCACCACGTAACCCACCCCCCCCAGGAGCAACGCCACCGGCAGGGCGTGGAGCCAGGGAGTTTGCCGCCCAAGCAGGCGGGCCAGCACCCATCCCAGCCCCAGACCCAGGAGCAGGGCTAAGGCCACCGCTGCCGGCCGGTTCCATTGCCCCAAAAGGAACGGCGTCTTGGTCTCCTCGGCCACGGCAAAGGTGGGCATGTAGGTGAGGGGGTCACGGCGGAGAAAATCAAAGATCTGCGTTCCCCCAGGATCTCGTCCCGTGGTGAAGGTGGCCCAGGAGACAGGGGTCTGCGCGGGGACGGTAGGGGTCAGCCGAGCGTACCCCCCTGCTCTCGCCAGTTCCGCCAGATGGGGTAGCTTGCCCTCCGCCAGGTACTGCTCCACCAACATCGCATCCGCACCGTCAAAACCCAGGACCACCACCCGACCCGAATCCTGAGCCCAAAGCACAGAACCCACACACAAGGGCAACCAAAACCAACGCGTCTTCATACCGCCACGATGCTAGGCGGTCGCGTCTTCGGTGACAACCCCCGCAGCGCGAGGGTGTGAAAGCGGCGCCGTAACGGGTGAAGGTCGGGGGTTTGCCCACCCGGGTGGAGACGGTTGCCCAAAAGCACCAAGATGGCCCGCCGTCGCGGGTCTACCCACAGGGAGGTGCCGGTGAAACCGGTATGCCCAAAGGCTTCGGCGGGCAAGGCCCCGCCGGCGGCACAGCCCGGGGTGGCAGCCAGCTGCCAACCCAACCCCCGCGCCTGCGCCATCCCAGGGGTCCAGTTCTTCGTCGCCAGCTCAATTTCCGCCGCGGTGAGCAAGGAGGAAAAGGGGGCGAGGTACTGTTGGGCCAAGCAAAAAACCCCTTCGGCGGTGCCAAACAACCCGGCGTTGCCCGCCGCTCCACCTAAACCCCGCGCGTTGCCATCGTTGCACGACCACCGGCCGGCGAGGGGGGGCGGTGGGGTACAGGGCAGGCCATGTTCCCGACACAAACGGGCCTCCACGGACAACCGAAGCTCCCCCAAGGCCACCCGAACCCCCAAGGTTGGGGCGAAGGCCACCCGGGTATCCAGCCGCAACGGTCGCACCACCTCGCGGTGGAACAACACCGGCAAGGAAGCTCCGCCGATGCGCTCCAGCGCCAAGCCCAAAGCGACGAACCCCAGGCAAGAGTAGTTCACCGCTTCTCCTGGGCGATGGCTGGGCGCCACCGCCTTGAGTCGGTCAAGATACGCTCGGGCACCAAGCCCTTGGGCGTACAGGGGTTCCCAGGCCGGGAAACCCGCCGTGTGGGTGAGGCATTGCGCCACACTCACCCCGCCCCAAGGGGAACCGGCCAGCTCCGGCAAGAACCGGTGCAGGGGATCCTCCAGTCGGACCCCGTGCCGGCCGGCCAGGAGCACCAGGGTGGTGGTGACCAAGGGCTTGGTGAGCGAAGCCAGGTCGTACCATGCCTCTGGGTCCGTGGGCCCGGCACCCAGTCCCAACCAACCCCAGGCCTCAGCCCAAATTTCCCCAGGGGCACCCCAGCAAGCCACGAACCCCGGGGCCAAGCCGCTGGCCACCGCTGCCCGGAGGAGCTTTCGGATGGCCTGCGGGGTGGTCTCCACGGGCATTCACACACCCCTTCCGGGACCAAACAGGTCCAGATGGAGGCGCGGCGAATAGCGGAAACCGAAGAGCAGGCACAAGCGCGCCACCTCTGCTGCCACGTGGCTCACCTCTTGGGCGGTCTTTCCCTCGGGCATGAGGAACACCCGTTCGCGGTCTGCCCCCACCGCCTCAATCACCTGCAGCACCTCGGGCAGGTCGCGCTCCCCTTGCACCACGAACTTCAGCTGGTAGTTCGGGTGCCGCCGCAGGAGCAGCGCCAGCGGTCGCAGGTCTCGCCGGAGCCTTTGGTGCCGTGGACCCCAGCTCCCCTGGGGATCCGAGTTGCCCGTCTTGGGGGAAACGGAAAGCAGATCACACTGAAAGTCAGGGGCCAGGGTCCCTGCCGTTTCCACCGTCACGTGGTGCCCCAGTTCCTTGAGCCTCTGGCAAAGCTGGGGAAGCTCCCGCTGCAGGAGGGGCTCACCTCCGGTAATCACCACGTGGCGCTGGCCCGCCTCCGCCACCCGCCGTACCAGCTCACCCACGGGCAGCCGCCAACCCTCGGGACGCCAGGAGGTGTAAGGGGTATCGCACCACCGGCAGCGGAGGTTGCAGCCCGAAGTGCGAATGAAGAAAGAGGGTGTGCCCGCCAGCGACCCCTCGCCCTGCAGGGAAATGAAAAGTTCAGCGACGAACACCGAAGTAAGCTAACCACTTTGGCCAGGTGAGGGAGGCCACCGCCACCGCCAGGGACAGCAGCAGGGCGCCCCCTGCCTGGTGGGCGGTGGTAACCCACACCTCCAGGGGTTCCAAACCTCGCTCCGCTGGCGGATACCCGCGGGTCCAGAGGGCGGCAAAGCCTAACAAGAACTGGCCGCAGGCCACCAACACCAGCCACCGGCCCAAGGAACGCAGGGGCCAATCCCGTTCCATCCACACCTGCCAACCCACCCAGGCCGCCAGCAACACCACCAACGAAGCCAGGGAGATGTGGAACAGGAGCCCCTCTGCCAGGTGCCTCTGCCAGGCCCCTACCACCAGCTGAAGCAGCAAGAGGGCCACCAGCCATCGCGGCGCCAGCTGACTGCGGGAGGCAAAAGCCGTCCATCGGCCCGTGAGGAGCACCGCCAGGGCGACCAGACCGGCCAACACCACCTGACCCAAGACCCCGTGCACCACCGCCAGCTCTACCACAGGCTTGAGGTGTTGGGGGTCTTGAGAGAACGTCAGGGTACCCGTCACCCGCAAACCGCCCAGAACTCCCTGTACCACCACCAGAAAAAAGATCCCCCACGCCAACCGGCTGAGGCGCCGAGGATGCGCCACCACCGTCAGGTACACCGCTAGGGCTAAGGTCGTAAGCCCCACCAAGCTGCCAAAGAGCCTGTGGGCGTGCTCGTAGTACACGCCACCGGTCATGCGCGAGAGGGGGAAGAGGAACATGTTGGTACCGTAGGTGTTGGGCCAGTCGGGCACAGCCAGACCGGCCCCGTGGGACGTCACCAACCCCCCCGCCACCACCAAGAGAAACGTGGCCACCACCGCCGTTCGCGCCAACAATCCGGCACCGTCCAGTTGGGTTGCCGCCGGCCTCGCCCATACCCCTCCCAGACCTGCCATGAGGGCCCCGCTCAGCAGCGCGCCGGGTATGAACACCCAGGGTGACAGGCGCCCCTCCCCCAAGAGGCTGCCGAGGATCAATAGGTTCACCAGGGAAGTGAGGGCGCCCACCTTCGCTCCCGACCAGAAGCCACCTCCCATCACCTTCCCCGCCACCCAACCCCCCAGGAAGTACAGGACCAAAAAAGCCACCCCCAGGAACGGGGAAGGGGCTTCCACCCCGGGAAGCCGCCCCAGGTAACCAACGGCCCACATGCTCACGGCGGTGGCCATGGCCAGCGGAGGTGCTAAGGGTTGGCGTTCCACTTCGTCCCCCCGGGGGATAATACCCTAACCGCCCCGGGGGAAGTCCGCCCAAAAGAAACTCCGCGGTTCCCTGGCGCAAGACCGAACTATCTGGTATTCTGTCTCAGTCGCGATGAAGCGCTCAGGTTTTTTGCTTTCTGCTGCAGCCGTCTGGCGTGATCACTGGGAGCTGGTCAAAGGCCGGCTCGCCCTCTTGGTGGTTTTTTCCGCCGGTTCAGGGTACGCCCTGGCATCCGGTCCCTCAAACCCGACCACCCTGCTGGCCACCCTCGTGGGCACCTTTCTCGCCGCCGCCGGCGCCCTGGCCCTGAACCAGGCCCTGGAGGTGGAGCGGGATCGGTTGATGGCTCGAACCGCCTCGCGACCCTTGGTGACCGGTGCCCTTCCCCGGTGGTACGGGTACTTGCTGGGGGTTGTGCTCGCTCTCGCCGGTCTGACGCTGCTTGCCGCGAAAACTCGGGTGCTCGCCGCCCTCCTCGGCCTGGCCGTGGTGGTCCTGTACGTGTTCGTCTACACCCCCCTGAAATCCCGCAGTCCCTATTGCACGCTGGTGGGCGCCGTATGCGGTGCCCTGCCCCCCATGATGGGGTGGTCTGCCGCTAGCGGTGGTCTTTCACTGGGAGCGGTACTGCTGGCCGCTCTGCTCTTTTTCTGGCAAGTTCCGCATTTTCTTAGCCTAGCCTGGCTGTTTCGCGAGGACTACAGCCGAGGGGGTTTTCGCATGCTGCCCCAAGTGGACCCCGGGGGAAGTCTTACTGGCCGCCTGGCCTTCCTTTACGCTCTGGCCACCGTGGGAACCACCGCCGCCCTGGTTTTTGCCCAGCTCACAGGCCTTTACTTCGCCGCCGGGGCCCTCATCCTGGGGGTGCTGTTGGTGGTTCCCGCTTGGCGGTTAGCCCAGGCCCCCAACGACCGAAGAGCTCGCGGGCTTTTCCGTATGACCCTGGCCTACCTGCCCCTTCTCATGGCCCTCATGGTGTGGGACCGGGGCCCCGTAACCAGCCCCTTTGCCCAGGAAAAGGTTTCCCAGGCCAGGGTGGAACGGTTCGCGCGTGACTAAGGCTTTCCGCCTCCTCTCGCCCCCGGCCCTTTGGATCGTGCTTCTGTTAGCGGCGGGGAGCGCGCCCATCCTGTGGTGGTGGCTCAAGGTGCGGTCTACCCATGGCTGGGGTCAAAAAACTTCTTCTCCCGCCAGCGAGTGGGAGTTTGCCCTTGCCTCCTTCGCCCTGGACCGCAAGCCTTTGGTGGCTTCAGGCCTTCCCCGGGACGGCATCGCTCCGCTCACCTATCCTGGCATGCTCCAGCATCCAGAGCTCTCCGCCCTAGGCAAGAGATTCCTGCTGCCCCAGGACCCGGTCCTTGGGGTGGTACTCCATGGACAGGCACGAGCCTACCCACTGCGGGTCATGGCGTTCCACGAATTGGCCAATGACCTTTTAGGAGAAGAGCCCATCCTCGTCGTCCACCAGCCCCTTTGCGGTTTGAGCGCAGTGTTCTCCCGCCGTTTAGCGGGACAGCCGCGCACCTTTGGGCACAGCGGTCTTTTGTGGAACTCCTGCGGGTTACTCTACGACCGGGAAACCCAGGAGCTTTGGCTGCCCATCAACGGGCAGGGGCTGACCGGCTCAGCCAGAGGCCTGTTCCTTAAGATCCTACCCTTTGCCCTGACCACCTGGCAGCGGTGGGTGGATCGCTACCCCCAAACCACCCTCCTGCGCCCCGACCTGAGCCGCCTTCCCCAGTATCGCCGCGATCCCTACAGCAGTTACGCCGGCTCAGAGCTCCTGCGCTTTCCCGTGTCCCCCCGCCTTCCCCAGTCTGTGCCGACGAAGGCGCCGCTTTGGGTTTTCTGGCCTGGCACGGCGAAGCACGCGGTGGTAGGGATTGTGGGGTTTCCCCCCCAGCAAGGCGCGTCGGTAACCTTCTCCTTGGGCCAGCGCAGGCTCTCCCTTTCGGGGGTGGGAAGGCCGCTGGTTTGGGAACTTTCCGCCGCCGACGGTGCACCCCTTCCCCCCACCATCCACGTCTACGCCTTTGCCTGGTACGCCCTAAACCCCATTGAACCACCGGAGAACTGGTCCTGGCTAAAAGCCGAGACCTTCGTGGGTCCAGACACTCGGCGCCAGCCTTCAGCGCACCAGCTCCCCTAAAGCCCCAAAAGGGGCGCCGCGCCTGGGAGCAAGCTCAGCAGCTCACCCGTACTCCCTCCTCCGCTGGGGCCGGTGGCCACCAGCAGCCCAGCGGTCAGCTGGCGGTGACGCAGGGGGAAGACCCAAAGGCGTTCACCTGGTGCCACCAAGCCGGCCACCGGCTCCGTGACTTCCCCCCCTTCCAGCTGGCGACCGGTGGCCACAGCCCCTTCCAGCACCGCCACTCCGCGAGGGAGGCGTCGCGGGATCGGGGCAAAGCCAAAGCCGCCCAGGACCTCCAAACTGTTCTCCCGCACCGCCAGCAGCAGGCCTTTGGCAAAGCTACGGGCAGCCAACCGCAGCAGCGAAGCCCGCGTTTCCTCGGGGGTGGTTTCCGCGTGAAGGGCAAGGAAAAACTCGCGAAAGGCCCAGCTCATGCCGGTGGCCGGTTCGGCAGGTCGCTGCAGCAGCCGTTCCACCACGGCGGTGAGGTCCTCACGAAACCACCGCGCCGCCTCCCCCACCTCCCCCATGGGCGCGGGCAAAAGAAACGCAGCCCCCAACTGCACTGCCTGGTGGCGCAACCATGCGTCGGTCAAGCCGCCTACCCACACCACCGGCACCGGCGGCTCTTGCCTCTGCGCCTGGGCCAAGAGCTCCAGCCAGAGCTTGCCTTGGCCCGCCAACGTGGCGGACCCGGGAAGGTGCACAACCGCCACATCAAACCGTCCCTCCCCCGGCCAGCTTGGAGTCCCCGCCAATACCACCTCCCACCCCTTTCGCTGCCATTCCACCTCAAGGCCGCGGTAAGGGCGGGGATCTGCGGTGAGGACCAAAACCCTGCGCGTGGCGGTAAAGGGTACCTCCGCCAAGCTCTCACGGAGCTCGGAAAGGGCGTCGTCACCCGCTCTGCTGGGTTGGCTAGGCAGCTCACGGGCCAGGCGTACCAGTAGCTCCTCCATGGGCTGCCACTCCCCTTCCGCGGGAACGGGTCCCGGGCGGAAGGTGAAGCTTCCCTCACGCCGGTGAAAAGCAGCGAGGAGTGGGGCCGAGAGCTTTGCCTCCACCATGCCGCCGGTGATCTTCACCTGGCAGGAACCCTCCTGGGTGCGTACTGCCAGCTCCCCCGAGGCGGAGGCGGCGGCCAGCAGTCGCAACAACTCACCCAGGCTCAAATCGGCAAAACGACCGACGATGGCCCTCATAGGCGCCTGGCCTCCTGAGCCCGCCGCGGCGATGGAGCAAGCAAGGAAGGGGCCACGCGTAGACCGCGCAGCTGGGGAAGGCGCAAGAACTCCTCCTCCACCAGGGAAATCACCGCAACGCCGACCAGCGGAATCCCCTCGCCCGCCCCGGTCATGGGCAAATACCGCACGCTCACAACCCCCACAGCCACCCCAGGGTCAAAGGGGCGCCACCCCACCCCGGGGATCCAGGCCTCGCCCCAGCGGTGCCAGGCTGCACCCTCGGGCCGAATGAGGAGGCCGTGCACCACGCGGGCGGGAACACCCTGTTGGCGCAGCAAGGCGGTGACTAGGTTGGCCCGCCCCGAGCACCTTCCCACCCGTCGGGCCAGCACCGAACGGGCATCCTGCGCACCCAGATCCCTTTCGTCCCACCGGATGTTTTGCGTCACCCAAGCCACAGTGCGCCACAGCCGCTGCCAATAGGTAAAACCTTCCAGCTGTCCCCAACCCGCCGGCCAGGGAAGCCAAGCATCCACCTCTAGAGCCGCTCTGGGTGCCAGCTCCAACGGGAGCTGCCCCACCGTCGTGGGAGCTGGCCCCACAGCCGAGAACTGTTCCACGGTCACCTTCACCGCCGAAGCGCTGGCCGGTTCCAGGATCACTGCCCCGTCCCACCTGGGACCCGCCTCCACCCGCGCCGCCAAGCTCAGGGGCAGCAAGATCTGCATTTGATCTGCTGTGGCGGTCCTGGCGAGAACAAACAGACCAATGATCCATCGGCTCATGGCTTCCCCAACGGGTGCGCCTGGCGGTGGACAAAGCCGTCCAACACCCCGTTGACAAAGGGTCCTGATTGCTCACTGCCGTACCTTTTGGCCAGCTCCACTGCCTCGTCAATCACCACTGCCGGTGGCGTGTCGGGTTGGTAGAGCAGCTCAAAAATCGCCAAACGCAGGATGTTGCGATCCACCGCCGCCATCCGATCCAAACGCCAATGCTCCGCTTGCTCCGCCACCTGGCGATCAATGGCCTG
Organism: Thermoanaerobaculum sp.; assembly: GCA_025060245.1. Taxonomy (GTDB): domain Bacteria; phylum Acidobacteriota; class Thermoanaerobaculia; order Thermoanaerobaculales; family Thermoanaerobaculaceae; genus Thermoanaerobaculum. The sequence goes on from JANXCP010000036.1 coordinate 10,696, forward strand.
CTGATGGGCCATCACCCCCCGCACCAGGGTGAGGGCAAACTCCCGTGCCTGGGGAGGTGCCTGTTCCAATTCCTCAAAGCGTTGCGTCATTTCCTCCAGGCTAGCCCCGGAAAGCTCGTGCTGGTACAGCATCTGCAGGGCGAGCTCACGCCCCCTACGACGCACTCCCATCGCCTACTCCGTCACCCGCCACAGCTGAGCCATCTCCACCGCCGCCAGGGCCGCGTCCCAGCCCTTGTTCCCCGCCTTCCCCCCAGCTCGCTCCAGTGCTTGATCCATGGTGTCGCAGGTGAGCACGCCAAAGCTTATAGGGAGCTGTTGCTCCAGGGCCACCTGCGCCAAACCCTTGGCGCACTCGGCGGCAATCACGTCAAAGTGCGGCGTTTCGCCGCGGATCAGTACCCCCAGGGCAATTACCGCGTGAAACTGTCGCGTGCGCGCCAGGCGCGCCGCCGCCAAGGGAAGCTCCCAGGCCCCCGGGACGCGCACCACGGTGAGGTCCTCCTCCTGCGCTCCGTGGCGGAGCAAACAGTCCAGGGCCCCTTCCAGGAGCCTTTCCCCCACTAGGCTGTTGAACCGACTCAGCAACAAGGCGAAACGAAGACCGCCGGCGTTCAGGTGACCCTCAAGGGCGCGTACCATGCTCCACCTCGTAGGGAACATTCTATCGGGGCGCACCCCACCTCACAAGGCGCCTTGCCAGATGGCCCCTCGCGAGCTATACTTGCTTTGTGAAGAGTATCACGTGGTGGCGCGAGAACTTTGACACAACCGCAAGAAGAACAAGAACCCCCGACGGGGCACCCGCGGGCTTGCAGGCGTTGGTCCTCCCCCCAAGACCTCCTGAAAGCCTTTCAGCCCTCCCCGTCGGGGTTTTTTTTCCTTTCGGCACCGACGGACCGAGACGTAGCTGTGTCCCATCCCCTGCTACCATCCCCTGGGAGGAGCACACCCATGCGGCGCATACTTTCCGGTAACGAAGCATTGGCCAGAGGGGCTTGGGAGGCGGGAGTGCAGGTGGCAGCCGCCTACCCGGGGACCCCTTCCACGGAGCTCCTGGAGGAGCTGGCACGTTTCCCCGATGTCTACGCCGAGTGGTCCACCAACGAGAAGGTGGCCCTGGATGTGGCCGTGGGTGCGGCACTGGCGGGGCGGCGAGCCTTGGCCGCGATGAAGCATGTGGGGGTCAACGTGGCCTTGGACTCCCTCATGTACGCCTCGTACACCGGCCTTGAGGCTGGCTTGGTGCTGGTTTCCGCCGACGACCCGGCGATGCACTCGTCGCAAAACGAGCAGGACAACCGTCGCCTGGCAGTTTTTGCTCGCATCCCCGCCCTTTCCCCCAGCTCCTCTCAGGAATGCAAGGACTTCATGCGTTTGGCCTTTGACCTTTCCGAGCGCTTTGACACGCCGGTGATGGTGCGTACCACTACCCGCATCAACCACTCTTCGGGCATCGTCACCCTGGCCGACCGGGTACCCGTTAAGCCCTCGCGGCAGAAATTCCCCCGGCAACCGGAAAAGTACGTGATGGTCCCCGCCAACGCCCGCCAGCGCCACCCCATCGTGGAGGAGCGGGTGGCGAGACTGATCCAGTGGGCTGACTCACCGGAAGCGCCCAACGTCGTGGAGTGGCGGGGTTCGGAGGTGGGCATCATCACCGACGGGGTGGCCTACCAGTACGCCCGGGAAGTGTTTCCTACCGCCTCCATCCTCAAGCTGGGCGTGAGCTACCCCTTGGCGGTGAGAACTGTGCAGGAGTTTGCGGCGCGGGTGAGAAGGCTCGTGGTCTTGGAAGAGCTGGACCCCGTCCTTGAAGAGCAGGTGAGGCTCTTGGGTATTGTTTGCGAGGGAAAGAGCATTTTCCCCCTCTGTGGCGAGCTAGATCCCACGGTGGTGCGGCAAAGGGGGGCGGCCGCAGGCCTGCCGGTGGACCAGCCCCCCGTCGCCATTCCCACCCTACCTAAACCCGAACTCCCTGCCCGCCCACCGGTGCTTTGCCCCGGCTGCCCGCATCGCAGCGTGTTTGCCCTCCTGGCGAAGAAAAAGGTTCCCGTCTCGGGGGATATCGGTTGCTACACCTTGGGCTTCTTGCCACCCCTCTCGGCCCTGCACTTCTGTGGGTGTATGGGAGCTTCCATTGGTGTGGCCCACGGGGCGGCCAAGGCGGGCATTGCCGAGCGCATGGTGGCGGTCCTGGGCGACTCCACCTTCTTCCACACGGGCTTGCCGGCTCTGGCCAACGTGGCGTACAACCGCTCCAACGTCCTCACTATCATCCTGGACAACCGCACCACGGGGATGACCGGACATCAACCAAACCCGGGCACCGGGCTCACCCTCCAAGGTCAACCGGCACCGGCGTTGGACTTTGAGGCCATTGCCCGGGCCTTCGGCATCCAACGGGTGCTCACGGTGGAGGCCTACGACACCGAGGCACTGGAACAGGCCTACAAAGAGCTCATGGCCACCGACGAACCGGCGGTGCTGGTGGCGCGCCATGCTTGCGCCCTTTTGCCCGAAGAGCGCAGGCGATGGGTGCCCCTGGAGGTGGTGGAAGAGCACTGTACCGGTTGCGGTGTGTGCTTCCGCATCGGCTGTCCGGCCCTGTTAAAGAGCGACGAGCTGGACCCCAAGACCCACAAACCCTTGGCCCTCATTGATCCCGATCTGTGCACCGGTTGCGAGGTGTGCGCCCAGATTTGCCCCCACGATGCCATCCTCAACCGCCACCAGGTGGCGTTGGAGCGCCTATGATGAGCCTTCGCGAGGCATACAGCTTTGTCATGGTCGGTGTTGGTGGTCAAGGAACGATCCTGGCCTCAGATATCCTGGCCGAAGTGGGGATGGAGGCGGGCTTTGACGTGAAGAAAGCAGAGGTCCACGGCATGTCCCAGCGGGGAGGCAGCGTCATCTCCCATGTCCGCTGGAACCGCGACCGCGTGTACTCGCCCCTGGTAGGCCTGGGAGAGGCAGATATTTTGATCGCCTTTGAAAAGCTGGAAGCCCTGCGCTTTGCCGAGTATTTACGTCGCGGGGGCATGGCCCTGGTCAATGAAATGGTGCTCTTGCCGGTGACGGTGACGGTGGGGGGTGTCCCGTACCCGGAAGACAGGGCGCTGGAGGAGGCGATCAAGGCCTTGGAGGGAATCCTCTTGCGGGTACCCGGTGAGAGCTTGGCCAAAGAGGCGGGCAACGTGAAGGCGGCCAACGTGGTGCTCTTGGGCTCCATCTCTACCCTTTTGCCCTTGGACGAAGCTGCCTGGTGGTCGTGCTTGGAACGGCGGATTCCCCCGAAGTTTTTAGAGCTCAACCGCAAGGCCTTCGCCCTGGGGCGCCAAGCCGTACGCCCACCCAGCTAGAGCCAGGCGAGGGGCAGGGCCGTCAACAGGGCCAACCCAAGCATGGCCAGCAAGGCTTTTCCCCCCATTTGGGGAGACCCGATCAACGCGGCGTAAATCCCCTTGGCTGCCTGGTTCCCCGCCAAGGCCAACAGCACCGCCTGGGCCGCCCTGTCCAAGGCAATCCGGTCCCCCGCCTGTTGGGCCACGCTCAAGACGTAAGGGTCCACGTCCACTGCCCCCGCCACCAAGGAAAGGGCGTACACGCCCATGGCTCCCCAGGTTTGGCCGACCCACTGGCTTGCCACGGTGAGAAGGAGGAACACCGCCGCGAACAAGAAAGCGGTGGAGAGCTCCAACGGGTTGAGGAACGGCCGCGAGCTTTCCCCAGAGGGCTCCCGCCGGACCAGGCCCGACATCCACACCCCCGCTACGCCACCGGAGAGCACACCCAGCCCCACTAACAGGCCCCCTAGCTTGTTCGCCAGGGCCGGCTGAAAGAGCCACAGCAGCAGCACAACCCGCAGGTACATCGTGGAGCTGGCAAGGACCACGGCCGCGGCATACACCCCACCCCGTGCCAGTTCCCGCGAGCGCCGAGCCAGGATTACCGTAGCTACCGTGGAGGAGTACAGGCCACCCAGGACGGCTGAGGTGGCCACGCTTGCCCGTTCCCCCAACCGCCACTGGACCAAGTAGGAGATGTACGAAAGCCCGCTCACCGCCACCACTACCAACCACAGGCGGAAGGGGTTGATGCCAAAAGCGGTAAAGGGGCGATTGGGCACCACCGGCAAGATTACCGCCGTAAGGAGGAGAAACTTGGTGAGGGTAAGCACCTCCGCAGAGGGGATGCGCTCGGCCAGGCCCTCCAAAGCCGCCTTCAACTCCAACAGCAGCAGGCTAATCACCACCAACGCCGTGGCCTGCCAGTACAACTCCCCCGCCACCAAGCCTCCCAAGAGGTAGGTGAGCAGCCCAGTCATCTCGGTGGTGACCCCAGCTTCGCCCGCTTGACTGATCTTGTGCCAGTAGGAAATGGCCAGCAGCACTGCCACCCCCAGGAAACCCGCCAGCATCCCAAACCCCTGCGGGCCGGACAACAGGGCTACCGTATAGCCGAGAAAACCAATGAGGGGAAAGGTGCGCACACCGCCGAAGATGTAGTGGCCTGCACTGGCCTTCCGTCCTTCCCGCTCCAGGCCCAGGAGGAAGGACAAACCAAGGACCAAGAGCAACTGCCAGGCTTGCATGGGTAACACCGCTTCACCTCCCGCACACCACCGTTGCCTCACCATAGTGCTCCCGGAGGAAAGGGGAAAGCAAGCTTAAGGCAAGAAAATCCTTGAGGAACGTGTCGCTCCTAATGTTGCGGGGGACGCATCACGTAAAGCAGGACGGCAAAGAAATGCAACGCGCTGCCGAGGAGGACAAAGCCATGCCAAACGGCGTGATGAAATGGCAAAGGCTTGGCAGCATAGAAGGCCACACCCACCGTGTACGCCAACCCGCCCGCGACCAGCAGCACCAATCCGCCCCACGGGATTGCCGCCACCAGCGGTTTCGCAACCACCACCACCAGCCACCCCAAGGAAAGGTAGAGGAGCACCGAAAAAACTTTGAACCTCCCGAGTAACGTCGTCTCGCAGACGATCCCCAGCGCCGCCAGGAGCCACACCACGAGCAATAGCCCGTTTCCCCAGGGACCCTGCAAGGTCACCAGGCAAAAAGGCGTGTGGGTTCCGGCAATGAGGACCAAGATCATGGCGTGATCCACCATCCTCATGATTCGCTTGAGCCGGGGAAAAAGGGCGGAACGACGTGGTAGATGGTGGAAGCAGCATAGGCCAAGACCAAAGAGGCACCAAAGACGGAAGCGCCCAGGATGTGACGGGTCCCACCGAAGCGCGCGGCGAAGCCCACCAAAACCGCCAGGGCGGAAATGGCCAACACCACGCCCAAGCCGTGGATCAAGCTGTGTACGGCTTCTTCACGCCCTGAGTAGGGGGCTCTCGGTCATGGTTGTCAGGCTAGCAGATGCCTCAGCGGGCCGTCTTTCAGCGAAGCCCCGCTCCTGCACCCGCGCCCTGGCCCACCTGTTGGAACCTGCAGTGTGGGGGCTGCGGTTAGGTCTTGGACCGGGAGTGGCACCGATCACCGAGAAGGCCATGCAGGCGTTGGGCCAACTCCTCCACCGCCTGGGCCACCTTTGGGCTCAAACCGGTATTACTGGCCACCCGCTGCGGTTCCACGCCAAACACCCAAAAGTTGGTCTGAGCCAGCTCTGGGTATGCCAAGAGTACCCAGTGCACGCAGGCGGGCAGGGAGAGGGCGTGCACCCCTTCGTGGGGCTGGGGAACCCGCAGCAGCTGGTCCAAGGTCAGCTGGTGGATGGTGCCCGCAGCTGCACCCCGAGTCATGGCATCCACCAAAATCACGGTGTCCTCCCCCTGCCAAAGGTGGGCCAAGTTCGTGGCGTCTGTGCCCCCGTCGGCCAGCCGCACCCCCGCGGGCACCCCCAAGCGGGCCAGGTGTTGGAGCACCGCCGGGCCCGCCCCATCGTCCCCCATGAAGGGGTTGCCAAAAGCCACCACCAGGACGCGCGACACCTGGTTCAGGCGCGCACCAAGTGCACGGAACAGGAAATGCAGGGGTCGTACGCCCTGGCTACCATCTCCAGGCGCAGCTTGAGGTCGCGATCAGGCACCTGGGGGTTGGCCTCCAAGGTCCGCTCCACCGCCTCCCGCAGGTCCCGTTCCAGGTTCGCCAGGTTTTGGGCGGTGGGGGTAATCACGTTGGCTTCCAGGACCCGCCCGTCTTCGTCCAGCTCGTACTCGTGGAACAACGTTCCCCGCGGCACCTCAATGGCGCCAATGCCACGCCCAGCACGAACCTGATAGGGCACGAGGTCTTGCCGCTCCTCCGGCCGGCCCAAGAGCTCCTGGCAAATCTCAATGGAACGCTCCACCGAGTGGACCAGCTCCACCAGCTGCGCCCAGTTGTTCAGCAACGGGTTGTCACCGTCTCGGGAGGGGATGAGCTTGTCCATGGCCTTCCTGGCCCGTCCCTGGAGGTAATGTCCCCACAGCTTCACCCGCGCCAAGGAGCCCACCATGTAGGTTTCTCCCGCCTCCAGGGCAGCGTGCTTGGCATGGGAGTGCTCCACGGTGAACTCGCGAATGACCTCGCGGTAGCTCTCCAAGGGGAACTCCTCGCCGCGGGAAGTGCAGATGGAAACCCCGCGGAACCTGAACGCCTCTTGATACGGCCGCAGGGCCACATACACCGTTGGGTTGTGCCCCAAATCAGGAAGGGGAATGGTGGCAGCCAGGTCCACAAAGCGATCCAGCACCGGCAGCGACTGCTCCAAATCCCGGAGCAACACCTCCAAGTCGCGGTGGCTGGGGAGCTTGCCGAACCCCCCGACCAGCGTGTTGACCGGGTGGACCGCCCGACCCCCGATGAGCTCTTGAATGCGGTTGCCAAGCTGTTTGAGCTTGAGGGCCTGGACCACCTCTTCGCGGTAGTCCCCCGCCATGGCTAACACCGACTCGTACCCCAGGAAGTCAGGCAGCGCCAAGGCGAAGACGTGGAGGGCGTGCGACTCAATGGTGGCCCCTAACAGCAGCAGACCGCGCAGATCATGAACCCGCTCAGAAACGGTCACACCCATGGCCTTTTCCAAGGCCTGGAGGGCCGTGACCGTATGGGAGGCAGAGCAAATGGCGCAAATGCGGGTGATGATCCCCTGCACCTCACCAAAGTGCTTGCCCTTGAGCAGCGCCTCGTAGTACCGGCTGCCTTCAAAAATGTCCATCTCCACATGGGAAACGCGGCCACCGTCCACGCGCACGAAGATCCCCCCATGGCCCTCCACGCGTCCCAGGTGGGGAATTACCACGGTCCTACCGACGGCCATGCTCCACCTCCTTTTCCAGACCCATCTTCATCCACGCTGGGGTGGAGAAGTTCTTCAACCGCTGGGCAATGTCAAGCCAGGAGATGCCGCGATCGGCAAACATGGTGATGTTGGAGTCAAAGTTGGGCTCCTCAACCGGGCCCCGGCAGCCCGCGCAGGCAACACCGTGGGAGGGGCAACGGGCGCCGCAACCACCGCGGGTCATGGCGCCGCAGCACACCTCGCCAAAGTAAATGACCCGGCAGAGGTTCTCCTTGGTCTTGCACTCCCAGCACACGGGAACTTTGGGAAGCTCCGGTACCGTCCCCAAAACCAGAGCGCGTACGGCCTGTAAGAACTCGTGCTTTTCAATGGGGCATCCCGGAATGAGCAGATCAAAGGGAACAAAGGCAGAAGGCGGCAGGGCCTCCACCGAATCCAAGAACGACGGATCAGCGCCGTAGACCTCGCGTTGCAGAACCTCCCGGGACAAGGTGTTCTGCATTGCCGGCAGACCACCCCATACGGCACAGGTCCCAATACCTACCAGGGTTTTGGCCCGAGCGCGGATGGCCTTGAGGTTGTCCAAGTCCTTCTGCGTCGCCACCACACCCTCCACAAAGGCAATGTCCAAACGGGTGAGGTGGTCGTTGTCCCCCTTGGCCATCACCCAGTCCACGATGTCCAGGTTTTCCGAAAGCCACAACAGCTCGTCTTCGCAGTTGAGGATTTGCAGCTGATCGCCGGCGCAACCCGTCAATCCAAAAATCCCTACCTTTGGCTTTTTGCCGTTTCGCATGGCAACCCCCTAGGTATAGATCAGTTCTGGCAAATTAAGGGCATCCCAATAGGAAAACACCGGGCCATGGAGGCAGGTGAAGGTGTACCCCACGCCGCAATGCCCGCACTTTCCCACCCCGCACTCCATGCGCCGCTCCAATGACAGGTAGATGCGGTCGCGGCCTAGACCCATGGCAACCACCTTCTCCAGCATGAACTTATAAAACACCGGGGGGCCACAGGCTACGGCGTAGGTGCGGCTTGGGTCCACTGACACCTGGTCCAACAGCTCGGTGACCACCCCCACATGGCCGCTCCAAGGCTTGCCCAGGGTGTCGTCTACGGAGAGGTGAATCTCCGCATCACCGCGCCGAGCCAAGGAGAAAATCTCATCGGCAAAGAGCATCTGGTCGGGGTTGCGGAAACCGGCCAGGAGGATCACCCGGCCAAACTGCTCCCGCTGGTCCATGAGGTAGAGCAAGAGCCCGCGCAGGGGTACCATGCCCAAGCCACCCGCGAGAAGCAGCACGTCCTGGCCGTAAAACAGCTCCACCGGAAAGCCATTACCCAAGGGTCCGCGAATCCCCACCACGTCGCCTTCGTGGATGTGGTCAAACAGGTAGTTGGTGAGCGTTCCTACCCTGCGAATTCCCAGCTGGAAAAAGCCTCGCCGAGTGGGCGGCGAGGGCAAGGAAAAGGGC
>JANXCP010000037.1 GCA_025060245.1 Thermoanaerobaculum sp.
CCCTTCAGCTCTCGGCGGATGGGCTGGCGGTTCAAACCGAGGGGTGGTGGGATTGGGCACGGCCTGGCCCTGATTTCGCGGAGGTTGCAGGGAAGGAACCTGATCCGAACGTGGCTGGTACCGCTGAACCACACCCCCCTCATCCCCAGGAATGACGACCCCACGCTGCCCGGGAGCTGCGTTTGGCGAGGTGAGGGAGTCGGGCAAAAGGCCGCGGGAGCTGGGGAGCGACCGATAGGGCTGGCGACGAGGTTCCACCAGGATTTCAGGTTGGGAAAACCCGGGGTTGACGGGCTCGGGGTCCAGCTGCCTTTGTGGCGGTTGGCGGTGCCAGGTCTTGGGTAGCTCCACCCCCACGCTGGGCTCGGGGGTTTCCCCATGCTCGGTTGGTGGGGCCACATACCGCGGGCCCGGCAGGCGACGGAGCGGCTCGCGCCGGTCCACCTCCGGGTCTGGGGTGATCGGTGCTCGTGGGACTGCAGGCCGTGCTCCCCCGCCGCGGTTCACCTCCTCGGGCCGCCGCTGCCAGGAGCTGCGCGGTCGCCGTACCTCAGTGTCGCCTTCAGGCGGGGAACTCACCCCTGGCTCTTCAGGAAGGGGAAGCCAACGCTGGCGACCCACCCCCCGCGGCAGCTCCCCCGGCCTTTGCTGTTCGTCCTCGGTGCGCAGGCGCGAGCCCACGCGTGGTACCCCTTCCCCGCCGTCCCGTGGCTCAGGCGCCGATGGGTCAAAGCGGACGATCCTGGAGGTGGGCACGGGAGGTGGCAGTTCCACCCACCCTCGCTCAGAGCGGGTCTCCCGGCGGAGCAGGGAGCTGACCTCCCGCTGGTCGATCCTGTCCAAGCTGCCGAAATACTCCCCCAAGGCTGGCAACCTTTCGCCCTGACGGGGAGGCGGTCCCAACAAAGGCCCCGAGCGTACGATGGCGTCACGCCCCGCCAGGCGATCGGTCAGCAGGCGCGAGTCTACCCGGACCCGCTCAATGTGGGAGTACGTGAATCGGTCCTCGGGCACGAAGGTCCAGGGGCGATGGTCAATGAGACCAATTCGCACCCTTCCGGAAAAGTCAAAGCTAATTTCGCTCCAGCGGTGGGGTCGGGAGTGGCGTCCGTGGCCGTGCCTCCACCACCACCAATCGTAATAACCCCGGGGACACCAGCCCACGTAGCCCGGGGTGTAAATCCAGTGCACCCAAGCGGGGGCCCAGACGGGGTCCCAAAACCAAACCCAACCAAAACTTACGGAAAAATACCAGGAGCCGTAATGGTAGGGGTACCAGCCCCAGGGCTCATAGGACACCCAGCACCAACCCGAAGGGGTCCAATACCAACGCCCGTAGGTGTAGGGGGTCCAACCCACCACCACCCGTGGCCGCCAGCCCCAGGCGCTAAGGTCGGTGACATACACCCATTCGCCATAAGCATCTAGGACCTGGGCGCGTACGCCGTGGGGAATGTACTCAGCGGTGCGCGTAGCAGTGCGGGGCGTCCGGCGTTCCAGGACCCACAACCAAAAATCATCGTTATCGCCGGTCCACGCAGCGCGCTCCACTTCCTCGTTGTTGGCTACCCAGGCGGCAAAGCCAGCACGCAAGAGCACCGACCCCATTCCCGCCGGCAGCTCCACCGAGCCATGGCGCGCGGCGACGCGCAGCTGTCCCTGGCGAAGCTCCAACCGGTACAAGCCGCTCCGGCTCAGAAACACCGTTCCGGAAGGGGAGTCCACCCTGAGGGAGCTAGCTGAGCTGCCCACTTCCACGGCAATCCCCCCTGCTGCCAGGTACAGCACACTGCGTTGGGCGGAAAAACCTCGGGATTTGGCCAAGCTGTCAAAGTCCAGTGTGGTGAACTGGTCCATCCATACCGTGGATCCGTCAGCCAACTGGATTTCCACTCGTGAGCCGCGGGAGGTTTCCACGCGATCACCGGGAAGCACGGGCATGTTGACCACCGCGTCCAGGGTCTCCCCCTGGGTGGCAGGGCGAATGGTGGCGTAGCGCTCCAGGTACGAGATGTAGCTTAGAGAGGTCAGCTCGTCTTCCCGTTGCTCACCTCCTACCCCTGCCGCCAGCAGCAGAGTTGCTGTGAGGTAAAGCCAAAAGGACCGAGCGCTCATGGCGTCCTCCCTTTCTCCCCAAGAGGAAGCAAACCTTATGCCAGATCCTAACGGTTGAAGATCAGCTGCTGGGTTTGTCGTACCTTTACGATGGCCCCTGGGGGGTAGTAGCCCGAGGCAAGGGTGGCGTTGGGATAGGTGAGACAGCCGGGACCCATGAGAACCCCGGGGTTTGTCACCGTGTTGCAGCCGGTCTTGCAGCCATCCCCCAGGATGGCCCCGAGCTTGCGCAGGCCGGTGCGCAGGGGGCGCCCGTCAACCTTGATCACCACCTCATCCCCGGCGTGTTTAAAGTTGGACAGGATGGTCCCGGCACCCAGGTTTACCCGGCATCCCAGGATGGAATCGCCCACGTAGTTTTGGTGGGGGGCATGGGCGTGGGGAAGGAGCACGGCGTTCTTCAGCTCGGAATGGGCTCCCACGACGGCTCCTTCGCCGCAGAGGACAGGTCCGCGCAGGTAAGCGCCGGCTCGCACGCGGCAGCCGCGGTCCAACAGGACGGGGCCGCGGAGGACGGCTCCTGGCTCAATTTCCACGTCCTCGTCAATGTACACAGGGCCGGAGAGGAGATGGACACCGGCGGGCAAGGGGGACCGAATCTCCCACCACGACCACTGTTGGAGGTACTGGGCGAGACCCCAGGCCACCGCCGCCCACACGGGTTCATGGGCGGGGAACAAACTGCGGTGGCGAAAACCTTCCAAATTGAAAAAGTGCTCGGCAGCCAGGACGTTCATCACACAGCATTATCCCTTTCGCCGGCGCTGGTCTCAAGGACGCCGGTGCGCTTAACCACCACCACCGTTTGGTCGTCAGCGGGGGTGGTTTCGCCGGAAAAGCTGGCGGTGGCGTCAAAGATCATCCGCACGATCTGCCGCGCCGGTTGCTGCCGGTGACGGCGAACAAGGCGCACCAGCCGCTCCACGCCAAACTCCTCACCGGTGCGGTGGTGAAGGCATTCGGTGATCCCGTCGGTGTACATGAGCAGCAGGTCCCCTGGCTCCAGCTTGACGAATCCCCGGACGTAGGCGGCCTTGTCCGAGGGGCCTAGGACCATGCCACCTTCCCGTAGGTAAAGCACCTTCCCATCCCTGCGGAGGACCATGGGCGGTACGTGGCCAGCATTCACGTAGACCAAGTTCCCGTTTGACTCCAGTTCGGCGACAAACAGCGAGACAAACTTGGAGGTGAGCTTGGAACGGTTGATGATCGTGGCAAGACGCTCCACCGTTCGCACCAGCTTGAAGTCCCTGGCCAGGCCCATACGCAGCCCCACGTAGATATCGCGCACTTGCAAGGCGGCGGGCAAGCCATGGCCTGAGGCGTCGGCAATGGCCAGGTCAAAGATTTCCGGGGACAGGGGGATGAAATCGTAAAAATCCCCCCCCACCAGCTCCGCTGGCCGCGAGTCACCGGCCATGTCAAAACCCGGGTAGTCGGGGACCCTTTTCGGCAGGATGGAGCTTTGGATCCGCAGGGCGTCCTTGAGAATCTCATCAAATTTTTCTTGCCGCAGCTTTTGCGAGATGGCAAGCCGCACGATGTTAAGGGAAGCAGCCAGATCTTCGTCTGTTCCAAGACCCGGTCGTACGTCAAAGGAGATGAGGTACTCACCGTCGCCCAAGGCAATGGCGGCAAAGCGTTCGCCAGTTCCCAGGGCGCGCTCCAGCTCCGGGTCCAGCCCTGGGGCGTTGCGATCCATCACCACCAACCCTCGCTCCAGCAGCTCCTGGATGGGGTGGTAGCTCTGTGGGACCTTAACCCCCAGCTGTCCCCCTTGGGCCTGGCCAAAGGTGTCCACCAGCTCGTACACCACGCCGTCCAGGCGGTAAATGCGCCCACCCAGCACCCCCAGCTCGGCGTGAAAGTTGCGGATCATGTGCTCGGCCGCGGCGCGGATCGTCGCCAACGGGGTTTCCCCCTGCTCAATGGCCGAGAGTGTCCGTGCTACCCGGCGAAACAGGGATTTGGGCGAGGGGCTTGCCGTGGCGGCTCGTGAAAATTGAGAACTCATGAGCTGGCTCCTTTCCCTGAGCGTTGGCGCCCAAGTAAGGTTACACCCGTTTCACGGGCGAAGGGCCAATTCGCTCGCCAAGGCCTGCACGCGAAAATTTGCTGGGTCCAGCTTGGCCGCTTTGGCGATCCACTTTCGTGCCCTGTGCCGGTGGCCCTCGGCCAGCTCTGCCCGCGCCAGGGCCAGATAAGCCTCCACAAGCCCCGGGTCGGCGCGCAACGCGCTGCGGTAGAACTTTTTCGCCTCGGCAATGCGGCCGGCGGCCAACTCCACGTCGCCACGCACCAGGAGCTGGTGCGGGCTCGCACGCGCCAGGTTTGCCGCCCGCAGCGCCTGCTGGGCTTCCTCTTCACGACCGAGGGAACGGAAGAGCGCGGCCAGGTTCGCTAACACGGTAGGGTTGGTGGGGTCCAGCTCCAGGGCCTTGCGGTACGCGGCGAGGGCTTGGGAGGTGTTCCCCAAACGTCGGTGGGCCACACCGAGGTTTGCCCAAGCGGGCGCAAACTCAGGCGCCAAGGCCACAGCATCTTGAAAGTACTCCAGGGCAATGTCGGGGTGGGCGGCACGCAGTTCATCGGCACCGCGGTTGTTTAGGTAAAGGGCGGTGATCCACAGGTCATCCAAAGGCTTCACCCGCACCGGTTGAACCCTTCGCGTGCGGTCGAAGTCGTAGGTGTAAAAGCCGCCTCCGTAATCCAACACGGCTACCACATGCGTGTTGACCACGATGAGGTCCCCTTCCCGTTCGCTCCCCACAATGCGCTGGACCAAGGCGGTGGTGACGGGAATCCCCAAGGACCGACCCAACGCTACAAAGAGGTTGGTGAAGGAAAGGCAGTTCCCTTCCCTGCGGAAAAAGGCTTCGGCGGCGGTAAGGGTGCCGCGGGTGTAGTAGGTGAAGGGGAACTGATCAGTGTTGAACAGTGCCCGCTGCAAGCGCTCCAAGCGCGCCGGAGGGTCGCCGGGGCCAGCCCACTCGGCTGCCAGCTGGCGCATGTGCTCCGTCACGTGCAGTGGGTTGGGGATCCGTGTTGGATCCACACCCCGTTGCCGCAACTGTTGCGCCCACTGCTCATGGCTCAAAAAAATGGGCGCAGGAGCCGTGCGGCAGGAGGCTAAAACTATCCACGGCAGTAACGCAAGAGCCAGTCTGAGCAGCCGCCAGATCACCTTTCCATCATGCCACGAAGGGCCTACGCGAGGCCCATGTCCCGCAGGTGCTGCACCAGCTGTGGTTCCCCTACCAGTCCCTCAATAAACCCTTCGCCGCGGTTGACCACGGTTCGCGGCACCCCCCGTACCTGATACCGAATGGCGAGGTGGGGAAATTCCGTGGCCTCGACCATCGCCGCCCTCACCCGCGGGGAACCAGCGGCCAGGCGAAAGGCGTTCACCACCATCCCCGGACAGTAGGGGCAGGTGGGGGTCACGTACACCTCCAGCTCCAAATCCCGGGTCAGCTGGGCAAGCCACGACTGGGTTTCGGCGGCCAACTGCGGGTCGGCCCCCGCCGCCAGCCTCAACCCTTCCAAGAGGCTGGCGAACTCGTACCCCGCGGGGATACCGTAGAGGCGCAAACCTAGGTCCCCTTGCGGGCCCACAGGGACCACGGCAGGGACCTGCTCTACCCCAAAGCGCGCCACAGCCTCCCGATCCAAGAGGAAATCATGTTCCACCACGCGTAGCTTCGGCGAAAGGGCGGCCAGCTCCCGCAGCAGTTGGCCGGTTTCGCGACAGAACTGGCACTCCAGCTCCTGAGTGAAGAAATGCACCTCCACCGGTGCCGGCAGTGACTCCAAGATTTCTTTTACCTTTCTTGCGTCCCTTTCCGAAAGTAAAGCCATTATGAACCCTCCTTGACGCCCTGGATTGCCTGCAGGGCGCGGATGATCTCCCTCAAGTCAGTTATGCCTTTCGCTCGCGCCACCTCTTCTAGGGTCCCCCAAACCGGTTCGCCGCACTGAAGGCAGACGATGCCGAAGCGGCGGAGTACCGCGGGGGCCTGGGGTAAGCGTTCCACCAACTCTTCAATGGTGATCTGAGGCGTAAGGGTCATAGCAACCATCACTCCATCGCCAAACAGTAATATAGGCTACCCAGCACGCGGCGTCAAGAGGGCCTCGCAGCGCTTGTCAGGGGAAAGAGAAAAGCGCATCATCCTCGGCGGAAGGAGGCTTTATGGCGGAGCTGCTCCTCGTGGAGGACCGCGGTCGGGTCCGTTGGCTGACAATAAACCGGCCGGACAAGTTGAACGCGCTGAACCGAGCAGTTCTGGAGGCCCTGGGCGAAGCCTTTTTCGCCGCCGTGGCCAGCGGTCAGGTGGGAGCGGTGGTGATCACCGGTGCGGGAGAGAAGGCCTTTGTCGCCGGTGCGGATATTGCCGAGTTTCAGGGCATGAGCCCGCAGCAGGCTCGCCAGCTGGCGCAACGCGGGCAAGAGCTTTTTGCCGCTATTGAATCGTCGCCGAAACCGGTCATCGCTGCGGTCAACGGGTTCGCCCTGGGCGGGGGAATGGAGCTAGCCATGGCCTGCCACCTGCGGGTGGCCGCGGAACACGCCAAGTTTGGCCAGCCCGAGGTGAAGTTGGGCCTCATCCCGGGCTACGGTGGTACCCAGCGGCTGCCCCGACTGGTAGGGCCAGGGCGCGCCTTGGAGCTGCTGCTGACGGGCAAGATGGTTGATGCGGCCACCGCCTTAAGCTGGGGCTTGGTGAACCGCCTGGTGCCGCACTCCGAGCTAACCACCGCTGCCCAAGCCTTGGCGGAGGAGATCCTCGCCGTGGCTCCTACGGCGGTGAGCCACTGTTTGGAGGCGGTGCGGCGTGGGTTGGACGCTTCCCTCGGCGAGGGTTTGGCCTTGGAAGCCTCGCTCTTTGGCTTGTCAGCGGCGACCGAGGATTTCCGCGAGGGGGTAGCGGCGTTTTTGGAAAATAGTAACCCCCAGTTTCCCGGGAGGTAGGGAAACATCCTGTGAAGTCTCCGTTGGAGTTGATCTGTCCCTGGGTCGGGCCACCTCCAGCTTCCCACAGGCCCCTGGCGGTGGACGATGAGACCCTCCGGGATGGGCTGCAGAGCCCATCCACGCGCCAGCCTTCCCTGGAAGAGAAGAAGGAGATTCTGCACCTCCTCGCACAACTAGGGGTGGCGGCGGCAGACCTGGGGATGCCAGCGGCTGGGGCGCGGGTGGAGGAAGAGGTGGTGGCTTTGGCCAGCGAGATCACGCAGCACCGCCTGCCGTTGAGCCCCAACTGTGCGGTGCGGGCCCTGGAGCGGGACGTCAGCAGCCTGGCGCGCCTCAGTCAGCAGGCGGGGCTAGCCTTGGAGGCCATGCTGTTCTTGGGGTTCTCTGCCCTCCGGCGGGAGGTGGAAGGTTGGAGTCGGGACCACCTCCTGCGCAAGGTGGAAGCCACCGTGTCGTTGGGGCGCCGGGAAGGGTTGCCGGTGACCTTTGTTGCCGAGGACGCGTCGCGAACGGCACCCAACGACCTGGCGGCGGTCCTGCTCGCCGCCTGCAGGGCGGGTGCCACCCGGGTGTGCCTGGCGGACACTACCGGCTGTCTGACCCCTCTAGGGGCCCAGCGCTTGGCCAGTTTTTCCCGTCAACTGTTGGATCAGCATGGTTTCGCCACGGTAGGGCTGGATTGGCATGGTCACAACGACCGTGGGCTAGCCGGGGCCTGTGCCCTGGCAGCTGCCCAAGGGGGGGCGGATCGCCTCCACGGCAGCGTGCTGGGGGTCGGGGAACGTACCGGTAACGCCCCCACCGAGCAGCTCCTGGTCAACCTATGGCTTATGGGGTTCCCGGTGGGAAGGATTGAAAACCTGCGCGCTGCCGTGGAGCGGATCGCCCAGCTGTTGGGGGTGAGTGTTCCTCCCAATGCGCCGGCAGTGGGCCACGATGCCTTTAGGACGGCCACAGGAGTGCACGCCTCGGCCATCTTGAAAGCGAAGGAGCAGGGGCGATGGGACCTGGCGGAATGGGTGTACGCTCCCTTCCCCCCTTCAGCGGTGGGTGGCCTTCTGGAGGTGGAGGTGGGGCCTTACTCCGGAGCCGCCAATGTGCGCCACTGGCTTTGGACTCACGGTTGGCCTTTAAAGCCGCAGTTGGTCCGCCGGATCCTGGAAGTGGCCAAATCCCGTTCCCAGCCCCTTACGGATGAGGAGTTGGAGGCTCTGGCGCGGCAACTCGCCTGAGTACACTCCGTCACCCCCCTTGAGGGCATGCAGCGGAAACAATCATTGCCAGCAGCGCCCAGCCTAGGGTCCGATTTGCCGTGGCCTAGCGCAGCACGCTTTGGAGGAGGGTACGCGCCGACAAGCCCACAATGAGCAAACCGACTAAGATCAGCAGCAGCTTGGCCGGAACCTTCTTCGTCAGCCGGGCGGCCAAGGGAGCGGCCACGGCCCCACCGAGGAGCAGTCCCAGGATGACCTGCCAGTACTGGGCGAAGCGAAGGCTCAACACGAAGGTGATGGATTCGGCCAAGGTGACGAAAAACTCAGAAAAGTTCACTGAGCCAATGGCGGTGCGAGGGTTGTTGCCCCGGGCGACGAGAGTGGTGGTGACAATGGGCCCCCAGCCACCGCCGCCGATGGCGTCAAAAAAACCGCCCACGAAGCCCAACAAACCCACGTGGCGAGGGGCCCCATGCTGCTCACCGCGGTAGTTCCACGCCCTGGTGAGGATCCGTAGGCCCATGAGGAGGAGGTACAAGGCCACGAAGGGTTTAATTTTTTCGCCGTCTAAGGAGCTCAAGGCGTAGGCCCCCAGAACCCCGCCGATGACCCCAGGCACCAGCAGCCCTCGCACTAAACGGCGATCCAGGTTCCCCATCTTCCAGTGGGATAACCCGGAAATTCCGGTGACGACCACCTCGGCGGCGTGCACGCTGGCGGAAGCCGCTGCCGGGGGAACGCCCAGGTTGAGGAGCAAGCTGTTGGAGCTCACGCCATAGGCCATCCCCAAAGCCCCATCAATCATCTGTGCCACAAATCCCACCACGGCAAAGGCCAAAATGGGCAGCCACAGATCAATCCCGGAACCCCCCAGGGGCAGGGCACAGCCGAAAGCCAAAACTGACAGCAGGACGGCAGCTCCTACAATGCCCAACCGTCTGCTGGCAAAGGCACTGCGTTCATTCGGGGTGGTGGCGTGGAGAATTTGCGAGGGTCTTGTCATGGTCTTGGGGGCTCCTTCGTTCGCCGGCCTGTGGGGGACTCGAGCGCCACCCTTTGCACCGGCAGGACCGAGGGTATTGTACTTTCCCTTTCGCCGGCTGGTTCTCTTGCCCTCTGACCTCAACATTTGCGCCTGTGGGCTGGACGAGGGCGGCGACGTGGACGGTTTTTCAAGTGCTCTGGGAAAGCGGCGGAAGTAGCGCAGGCAAGCCTCGCAGCCCTTGAACGGGAAGGTGATGTTGGGGCACAATCCACGAGCTTGGCCCAACGCCAAGCTGGCCTCCGGAGGCTCCTATGAAGGTCCACGAGTACCAAGCGAAGGAAATTCTGGCACGGTACGGGGTGGCCGTCCCCCGTGGGAGGGTTGCCACCACCCCCGACGAGGCCCGTGCCATTGCCCGCGAGCTGGGTGGCTCCGTGGTGATCAAGGCCCAGGTCCACGCGGGGGGTCGGGGGAAAGCTGGGGGCGTGAAGCTGGCGGCCAACCCCGACCAGGCGGAGCAGGCGGCCCGTCAAATTCTTGGGATGCGATTGGTGTCGCCGCAGACTGGCCCCGAGGGCAAGTTGGTGCGAAAGGTGTTGGTGGAAGAAGCCTTGCCCATTGCCCAAGAGCTTTACCTGGGGGTGGTGCTGGACCGTAGCCGTGCCTTACCGGTGATGATGGCCTCGCGGTTTGGCGGCATGGAAATTGAGGAGGTGGCGCGAGAGCATCCCGAGGCCATCCTGAAAGAGCATTTTGACGCTGCCCTGGGCCTGCGTGCTTTTCAAGCGCGTAAGCTGGGCTTTGCACTAGGGCTTTTGGACCAGCCCTTCAAGGAGTTTGTCAACTTTGCTCAGGCCTTGGCCCGTGCCTACAACGAAACCGACGCGTCGTTGGCGGAGATCAACCCCTTGTTGGTCACCGAGGATGGGCGGGTGTTGGCCCTAGACGCCAAGATGAACTTTGACGACAACGCCCTTTCCCGCCACCCCGACCTCGCCGCGTTGCGCGATGTGGACGAAGAGGATCCCTATGAGGTGGAGGCCTCCAAGTACGACCTCAACTACGTCAAGTTAGACGGCAACATAGGCTGCATGGTGAACGGGGCCGGCCTGGCCATGGCCACCATGGACATCATCAAGCACTACGGTGGGAACCCGGCCAACTTTCTGGACGTGGGCGGTGGTGCCAGCCAGGAGCGGGTGGAAAACGCCTTCCGCATCCTCCTTTCGGATCCCAACGTGAGAGCCGTCCTGATCAACATCTTTGGCGGAATCGTTCGCTGCGACATGATCGCCGCTGGGGTGGTGGCGGCGGCGCGCAACCTGGAGGTGAAGCTGCCCATCGTGGTGCGCCTGGAAGGTACCAACGTGGAAGAGGGGCGGCGCATCTTGGCCGAATCGGGCCTGCCCCTCCACCCCGCCTCTACCATGGCGGAGGCAGCGGAAAAAGTGGTGCAGTTGGCGAGGTAGGGAGGACCCCATGGCCATCTGGGTGGATGAGAACACGAGGGTTGTGGTTCAGGGGCTCACGGGCAAAGAGGGACGATTCCATGCGGCCCGCTGCCGGGAGTACGGCACGCAGATCGTGGCTGGGGTGACACCCGGAAAAGGGGGACAGGAGGTGGACGGTGTGCCCATCTTCAACACGGTTGCCGAGGCGCGAAAAGCCACCGGGTGCAACGCTTCGCTCATCTTCGTCCCCCCCCTTGGGGCGGCGGACGCCATCTTGGAAGCGGCTGATGCCGGGGTTGAGCTGGTGGTGTGCATCACCGAGGGCATTCCCGCGCGGGATGAGGTCTTGGTGCGGCAGGCCCTGGCGGGTTCACCGGTGCGGCTCATTGGCCCTAACTGCCCGGGAATCATCTCACCCGGCAAGGCAAAGCTGGGGATCATGCCGGCGCACATTCACCGGGAGGGCACCATTGGGGTAGTGTCGCGCTCTGGAACCTTGACCTATGAGGCGGTGGACCAACTCACCAAGCTCGGACTGGGACAGTCCACCTGCGTCGGCATTGGCGGGGATCCCGTCCCCGGGACGAGCTTCGTGGATGTGCTGGCGGCCTTTCAAGAGGACCCGCAAACGGAGGCTGTGGTGCTGATCGGGGAAATCGGTGGCACGGCGGAAGAGGAAGCGGCAGAGTACGTTAAGGGGCATTTTTCCAAGCCCGTGGTGGCGTTCGTCGCCGGGCAAACCGCTCCTCCGGGAAGGCGCATGGGCCACGCCGGGGCGATTATTTCCGGCGGGAAAGGGACGGCGAAGGAGAAAATGCAGGCGCTCCAAGCGGCGGGCATTCACGTGGTACCCACCCCAGCCGAGATTGGAGCCACCGTGGCCGAGGTCTTGGGTCGCGGTTAAAGGGGGGATCTATGCGGGAGCGAACGTTGACCATCATCAAACCGGATGCCGTGGCAGCAGGTCATGTGGGAGCCATCATTCAACACCTGCAACGGGAAGGCTTTGCCATCCTGGGTGTGAAGCGGCTGCGCTTAACCCAGGCGCAGGCGGAAAAGTTTTACGAGGTGCACCGGGAGCGGCCTTTTTACCCCTCGTTAGTGGCCTTTATGACCTCAGGACCGGTCTGGGTTTTGGCCCTGGAGCGGGACAACGCGGTAGCTCATTTGCGTGAGGTCATGGGAGCTACCGATCCGGCCAAGGCAGCCCCCGGCACCATTCGTTCCCTTTACGGCAGCTCCATCGAGCGCAACGCCATTCACGGCTCCGATTCGCGAGAAAACGCCTCCTTAGAGCTGGCCTTTTTCTTCTCCACCCACGAGCTAGTGGAGGCCTAAGGCTTCCTGGTCCACGGATCAAGTGACCGCCGGAGGGCAGAAGAAAGCGGAGCGAAAAGCTCCGCAGGTTCCGGCATCCAGGATCATCCTCTGACCACGAACGTGAGCGGGTGGCTTGGTGAGCCCAGTTAACGTTTGGGCATGATCAGGGCGAGGATTAAATAGAGCACCACACCCGGCAAGATGCCGGAGAAAAAGGTCAACACCACGTAGAGCACGCGGATGACCGTGGGGTCCAACTCCCAGTACTCGGCAAAACCGCCGCACACCCCGAGGAGCTGGCGCTGCGCCGTGGAACGGTAGAGCTTCCGGTAGGGCAGGTTTTGCGCGGCACCACAAGTGTTGCAGTAAAGGCTTCCTTCTGCCAGCTCACGACCGCAGGAAACACACTGTGCCATACAGCCACCTCCCGTTTAGCACTAACGCAGGAAGCGGGGGAAAGGTTCGCTCACCTCGGGACAGGCGACCCCTAGGCCCAGGTTTCGCTGTCGTCCAGGAAGCTGTTCCCGCCGCGCCTTTTGGCCGCGTACAGGGCCAGGTCGGCGCGTTGGAGGAGGCGAGTCACCTCCTCGTCGCGGAATGCCGCCGACGGCGCCACCACTGCCACGCCAACGGTGGCGGTGACCGCTAGGGTCTTGCCTTCCGCCTCGGTCCGGGCCGCGGCCACGGTGGCCAAGACCTTTTGCGCTACCACGGCGGCGCCGGTGCGGTCGGTCATGGGCAGGATGACCGCGAACTCGTCACCACCTATGCGGGCCACCGTGTCAGTGGTGCGCACGGCGCCGGCCAGGGACTGAGCCACCGTTTGCAGCACCCGGTCGCCGGCGCTATGACCCAAGCTATCGTTGATTTCCTTGAAGTTATCCAGGTCAATCAAGAGGAGCGCCAAGCGGGAGTCCTGGGGGGCACGCCAGAGGCGCTGCAGTTCAAGGCGCAGGGTGTCAAAAAACTTGCGACGGTTGGGCAGCCCGGTGAGCTCATCGGTTTCCGCCAGTTTCGCCAGCTGCTGGGCTTTTTCAGCCAGCTCGCGGGTTCGTTGCTCCACCAAAGCCTCCAGCTTGCGCGCCCGAGCCTGCAAACGGGCCAGACGGACGCGGGCGTAGGCGAGGCTGCTCCCCACGGCCAGAACGAGGAAACCAGCCAGAGCAACGGGTTGCTGCCACCAGGGGCGGGCCACGGCAAAGGGCAAGGTCACTGGGGTCACCGAACGCTGCCCATCCGCGTCTACCGCCACCGCCTCAAAGCGGTAGTCCCCTGGGCCAAGGGCGGCGAAAGTAATTTCTCCTTGCGATTGCGGCGCAGACCAGGAGCTTTGAATCGGCCAAAGACGGTAGGAAAAACGCACTCCTTTTTCGTTGCGTAACGTCAGGGAGGCGAGGGAAAAAACCACCGGTCCGGGGGCGGGGGGAAGTACACGGCCGCTGACCAGCGGCTCCCCTTCTGCGAAGGTGGCGGATTCCAAGAGCACCGGGGGTGGGGGTACCGGCGTGTTCTCCGCCTGGGGGTCAAACCGGACTAGTCCCGAGCCCGTGCCAAACCACAGCTGACCCGATGCGTCCTCAAAACAGGCGCTGGCTGATCCTTCCAGGTCGGGGAGCCCATCTTGGATACCAAAGTGGCGAATCCTGCCGCCCTCCAAGCGGTCCAGACCCTGGGAGGTAAAGAACCACACTCGCCCCTGGCGGTCCGGCAACACTTGCCAGACGAAGTCGTCCACTAGGCCGCGCTGGACATCCCACCGCTCCACGCCCCGATCCGTGACGTAAAGGGCTCCATCGCCGTTGGTGCCCAACCAAACCCCCCCGGAGTCCGAGGTAATGCTCCACACCACCTGGTCAGAAAGCCCCTCCGCGGCACCCAATACCCTCGTGGTGCTATCCTTTTGCCGGAGCAGCACCTTGCCGTCCCGCAGCCCGATCCAAAGTCGGCCCCGGCGGTCCAAGTGCATGGAGAGGGGTCGCGCCGCAGCGACCTGGGGCGGGACGGGGGTGAGTTGGCCATTCTTAAGCAGCACAGTGCCGGACCAGGTGCCAATCCAGAGGGAATTGGTGGCGCCATCATAGGCCAGGGCAAAGGTGAAACGGTCGGGAAGCCCCTGCTCTTCACGCCAAATCTTCCGCACCATCTCACCTTGAAGCTGGAGCGTACCCGCATTGGTGGCGACCCAAACCTCGCCGGAAGGAAGTGGCAGGATGTGGTAAACCCGCATCCCCGTCAGGACCGGGCGGAACCGCTGACTGGCAGGTGGTCCTTGTTCCACGGCCAGTCCGTTGCGCGTTCCCACCCAAAGTCGCCGCTGGTCATCCTCGGCAATGGCCCGGACAAAGTTGTGCGGCAGGCCATCGTTCCCGTCAAAGGTGGTAAATGGGCTGGGTGCGAGCTTGACCAGCCCTTCCTCGGTACCCAGCCACAAGATCCCCTCCTGATCCAGGAAGAGACGGTGGATCACTTCGCTGGGCAAACCCTGAGAGGCGGTAATGCGCTGCAGCTGTTCTTTCTGCCATCGTAACAAGCCAGTACGGGTGGCCACCCAAACGGTTTCATCGGTACCCACCAGGTCCTGAACAAACACGTTTTCTGCCAAAGCTTCCGGGGTCCCTGCCAGCGTACCTATGGGAAGTCGCAGCAACCCTCGTTCGCTGCCCAGGTACAGCCAGCGGGACGTGGGTAGCAGGGCCCGCAGGGCAGTGCCGGGAACTTGCACGGGGAGGAGCTGCACCCGGCCGTCGCGGATTTCTGCCAGACCGCCGGCAAAACCCACCAGCAGCCTGTTTCCCACGTTCTTGATGCTCCAGACGTTGCGGAGCACCATCCCGTCCACCTGACGGAAGTGCTTCGCCGTTCCGTGGGAATCAAGGTGGGTGATCCCCTCAAAGGTGCCTGCCCACACCCCGCCCGCGCCGTCGGGTTCCAGGTCTAGTACGTCCTCCGAAGTGAGGGTCTCAGGACTGTGAAAGCAGCGCTTTGGCGAGAGCCCTTGCAGGAAGCACACCCCACCCCCTGAGGTGCCAACCCATAGTCCCCCCCCCGGGATCGGCACCAAATCTTGGATGGCGTTGGATGAGAGCCCTTGTTTGGCCCGCAGGGTGATGAAACGACGGCCGTTGAAGCGTGACAGGCCACCGTAAGTACCCACCCAAAGGTAGCCCAGTTGGTCGCGGGTTATGGCCAACACCTGCCGTTGCGGCAGCCCCTCGGTGTTGGTGTAGAAGCTGAAGCTAAGCCGCTCGGCGCGAAGCGCCAAGGGCCCCAAAAGGATCAGGCCCAACAAGAACAGGACGAGGGACTTCGTGTGCATCCTCCATGCAAATGCTATCGGAATGAGCGAGAGTGTCAACTAACCGACCATGGAAAATGAGCCTCTGGGCATTACTGCCTCCTCCTGCTTTGCTCTTGCCGGGAATGGCTGCCTGCGAAACAATAGCCCCATGGAGCGGCGGGGACGTGTAAGGGTTTTCATCACCGGCGGGTCCTCGGGGATCGGTGCGGCCTTGGGTCAAGCCTTTGCCGCACGGGGGGCCCGGGTGGTCCTGACAGCTCGTCACCGAGGGCGGCTGGAGGAGGTCAGGGAAGCCATTCGCCGGCAGGGGGGGTGGGTGGAGGTGGTAGAGGGTGACGTGACGCAGGACAATTCCCTGGTGGCAGCGGTCAGGGAAGCCTGCCGGCTGTTGGGGGGCTTGGATGTGGTGGTAGCCAATGCCGGTTTTGGGGTGGTGGGAAAGGTCGAAGATCTTGCGTTGGAGGATTTTCGCCGGCAGTTTGAAACCAACGTCTTTGGCGTGCTGCGAACGGTGAAGGCGACGCTGCCGGCGTTGCGGGAAAGCCGCGGGGTGCTGGTGATCATGGGTTCCGTCTCCAGCTATTTGACCGTACCCGGCGCGGCACCCTACGCCATGAGCAAGTTTGCCGTGCGTGCGCTAGCCGAGAGCCTGCGCGGGGAGTTGGCCCCCTACGGGATTAGCGTGGTCCTCCTGACCCCGGGATTTGTGGCAAGCAACATTCGCCGGGTGGACAACCGTGGTGTCTTGCACCCAGACGCTCCAGACCCAGTGCCGGGCTGGTTGGTGATGCCGGCGGAGCGAGCGGCGAGGAAGATGGTACGAGCCATCCTCAGGCGCAAAGCCGAGTTGGTGGTCACTTGCCATGGCCAGCTGGCAGTTTGGTTGGCCCGTCACCTGCCGCATTTTGTGCGGTTTTTGGCGATGCGTTTGCGCGCCCGCTCTTCGCCGCAGTAAGGTCTTTTCCCCAGGCCGAATCTTGCCAGTCCTCGGTGCCAGCTTGTGGCCCTCCGGGGCTTACCCAGCGGGCGCCGTCGCCTCAGGATCTGAGATTACGTCGCTGTGACGAATTTCACATGGGTACAAGCTCTTGACAAAGAAGTTTCAAGGCCTTAGCTTGGCTTTCAGGAAAAGGAGGTGCCCATGGGGGAGCAAGGGAAATGGCCAACGACCTACGAAGTGCTGCAAAAGCATGGGGTAAGCCGGCGGGATTTTCTGCGTTTTTGTACGGTCACGGCGGCTGCCCTAGGATTGCCCGCTTCCCAGGTGGTGCGGGTGGTAGAGGCTTTGGAAACCAAGCCCCGGCTGCCGGTGATCTGGCTGCACGGGCTTGAGTGTACCTGTTGCAGCGAATCGTTTATTCGCTCGTCGCACCCGATCGCGGCAGACATCGTGCTCAACATGATCTCCTTGGATTACGACGATACGCTGCAGGCGGCCGCGGGTCACCAGGTGGAGGAGATCCGCAAGCGCGTTATCCGCGACTATCCCGGCCGTTACCTTCTGGCGGTGGAAGGGAACGCACCCACCAAAGACGGAGGGGTGTACTGCACGGTGGCAGGCCACACCTTTCTGGATCTGCTCAAAGAAACGGCGGAGCACGCCATGGCGGTGGTGGCCTGGGGTTCCTGTGCTTCCAACGGGTGCGTTCAGGCTGCTCGGCCCAACCCCACGGGGGCCAAGCCGGTCCACGAGCTCATCAAGGGTAAACCGGTGATCAACGTCCCTGGGTGTCCGCCCATTGCAGAGGTCATGACCGGGGTGCTCACCTACATCCTCACCTTTGATCGTCTTCCCGAGCTGGACCGCTTTGGTCGGCCAAAAATGTTTTACGGCCAGCGCATTCACGATAAGTGCTACCGCCGGGCGTTCTTTGATGCGGGCCAGTTCGTGGAAGCCTGGGATGACGAGGGTGCCCGGAAGGGTTGGTGCCTGTACAAGATGGGTTGCCGGGGCCCCACGACCTACAACTCCTGCTCCACCTTCAAGTGGAACAACGGGGTCTCGTTCCCCATCGGCTCGGGCCACGGGTGCATTGGCTGCTCGGAAAACGACTTTTGGGACAACGGTCCGTTCTACCAGCGGTTGTCGGCCATCCCCTTGCCTGGGGTGGAGTCCACGGCGGATGAGGTGGGCAAGACGGTGGCCTTGGCCGCTGGTGTTGGTGTGGCGGCTCACTTTTTGTCCTTTGCCGTCAAGCGCGCGGCCGAGATCCGTCGCCAACGGCAAGGCAAAGAAGCAGCGAATGAGTGAAAGGGGGGAAAACCATGGCCAAAGAGCGAATTGTGGTTGATCCGGTGACCCGGATTGAAGGTCATCTGCGCATTGAAGCGATTCTCGGGGAAGATGGCAAGATCCGCGAGGCCCTTTCCTCGGGAACCATGTGGCGCGGCCTGGAGATCATCCTGCAAGGGCGTGACCCCCGAGATGCCTGGGCGTTCTGCGAACGGATCTGCGGGGTGTGCACCACGGTGCACGCCCTGGCCTCGGTGCGGGCGGTGGAAAACGCTTTAGGGATCGTGGTTCCACCCAACGGGGAGATCATCCGCAACATCATGGAGCTCACCCAGTACGTGCAAGACCACGTGATTCACTTCTACCACCTCCACGCCTTGGACTGGGTGGATGTGGTTTCTGCCCTCAAAGCCGATGCGCGAGCGACCGCAGAGCTGGCACAAAAAGTCTCGCCTAGCTGGCCCTACTCCTCCCCCGGCTACTTCAGCGACGTGGCCAAGACCTTGAAGCGTTTTGTGGAGTCTGGCCAGCTGGGCATCTTCCAAAACGCCTACTGGGGGCACCCGGCGTACAAGCTGCCCCCGGAAGCCAACCTCATGGCGGTGGCCCACTACCTGGAGGCGTTGCGCTGGCAAAAGGAGATCATCAAGATCCACACCGTTTTCGGTGGTAAGAACCCCCACCCCAACTACCTCGTGGGTGGCATGGCCTGCACCATTGACCTGGAAAGCGACAACGCCATCAACATGGAACGCCTGAACCTGGTCCAGGGAAAGATTGACGAGGCCGTGGCGGTGGTGGAGCACCTCTACCTACCCGACCTCTTGGCGGTGGCCTCCTTTTACCCTGAGTGGGCCCACATCGGTGGGGGGCTTGGCAACTACATGGTATACGGTGACCTGCCCCTCACCCATCCCAGTGATCCCAGTAGCTTTCGCTTCCCCCGCGGGGTCATCCTCAACAAGAACCTCAACGAGGTGCTGCCCGTGGACCTGGAGGACCCGGCGGAGATCCGCGAAGAGATTGCCCACTCCTGGTACCGTTACCCGGAGGGCAAACAGGCCCTTCACCCCTACGAAGGGGAAACCGAGCCGCATTACACCGGACCCAAACCACCTTACGACTACCTGGACGAGCAAAAGGCGTACTCCTGGTTGAAATCCCCTCGGTGGAAAGGCTATGCGGTGGAGGTGGGTCCGCTGGCCCGGGTGCTGGTGGGTTACGCCTTGGGCAAGCCGGAATTCCGCGAGGTGGTGCACGAGGCGCTGGGCAAGCTGGGTCTGCCGGCTTCGGCCCTCTTCTCCACGCTGGGGAGAACGGCGGCGCGCGGTTTGGAAACCAAGCTGGCGGTACACTGGCTTAAAGACGAGTTCAACCGTCTGGTGGCCAACCTCAAATCCGGCGATCGGGCGGTGGCCACCGTGGACCGTTGGGATCCCAAAACCTGGCCGCGTTCCTGCAAGGGCTTTGGCTTTACGGAAGCGCCTCGCGGCTCCCTGGCCCACTGGGTGCACATTGAAGATGGGAAAATCGCCCGCTACCAAATCGTGGTTCCCTCCACCTGGAACGCCTCCCCCCGCGATGGCAAGGGACAGCGCGGGGCGTACGAGGCGGCACTGTTGGAAACCCCTGTGGCAGATCCCCATCAGCCGCTGGAGATCCTGCGCACCATCCACTCCTTTGACCCTTGTCTTGCCTGCGCCTCACACCTTTTGAGCCCAACCGGGGAGC
>JANXCP010000038.1 GCA_025060245.1 Thermoanaerobaculum sp.
GGCCACGCCTAGCTCCAGGGTCGCCGCGCCCAGGCCCAAAAAAAGGTAAGGGAGCGTCTTTCCCACCACCAGCTCCAGCGGCCGCAGCGGGGTGACACGGAGCGTTTCCAAGGTACCGCGTTCTTTTTCCCGCACCACTGCCAGGGCTGTGGCTACCACCGAGGTAACCATGAGGATCAACGCCACCAAACCGGGTACCAAGAAGTGGCTGGATTTCAGGGAGGGGTTGTACCACACCACCGGCGCGGCTTGAATGGGACCCAGCTGCCGCGGAGAGGACCTGGGGGGCAGGTAGAGGCTGGCCTGGAGCTCGCCGTAGGCCAGAACGGTGCTGGCGGTGCGGGAGTCGGAACCGTCCACCAAAAACCCCACTGGCACCGGTTGG
Source organism: Thermoanaerobaculum sp. (assembly GCA_025060245.1). Taxonomy (GTDB): domain Bacteria; phylum Acidobacteriota; class Thermoanaerobaculia; order Thermoanaerobaculales; family Thermoanaerobaculaceae; genus Thermoanaerobaculum. The sequence continues at coordinate 386 of JANXCP010000038.1, forward strand.
CCGGCCACCAAGCTTTTCTGGAAGCCGCGGGGGATCAGGTAAACCGCTTGAACGTGGAAGCGGTCAAGCCAAGAAACGGCCTGCCGGAGGTCGGTGGAGCGGCGCACCACATCAAAGGTTGTTCCCGCCTCTAGGCGGCGAATGAACTGGCGGGAGAGAGGGGTTTGGTCCTGATCCACGACCCCGAGGCGCACGTGCTGGATGTCAAAAGACAGGGCAAAACCGTAAATGAGCAACAACACCGCGGGCATCACCAGCAACGCCGTCAGGGTGCGCCAATCCCGTAGGAGGTGGAACACTTCTTTGCGCGCCAGGGCAAGCACGCGCCTGATCATGGTGTGCTCTCCCCAGGGGGCCTAGGACGTGGGATGAGGAATACAAACGCGTCTTCCAGGGAAGGGGCCACGGGTTGCAAGGAAGTGAACGGGCAGCCGGCGGCTCGCAGGGTTTCCTGAATACGCCCCAGGTCCTGCGGGGTGCGCAGAAGCACCTGACAGCTGTGGCCAAAAAGAGCCAGGTCTTGGACTTCGGGCTGTCCCTGGAGGGCCTTGAGGACGCGATCTGGGCCAGGGCTGGTGATGGCGATCAACTGATCACGGGGGATGCGCCCTTTGAGGCCCGACACCGAATCCATGGCGACGATGCGCCCTGCGTGCATGAAGGCCACGCGATGGCACCGCTCTGCCTCATCCATGGCATGGGTTGTGACGAGCACCGTCGTTCCCTGGGAAGATAGGCGATCAATGAGGTCCCAGAAATCTCGGCGGGCTTGCGGGTCTACCCCTGAGGTAGGTTCGTCCAAAAAAACCAGCTCGGGTCGGTGGAGGAGTACGGTAGCCAAGGCCAGACGCTGGCGAAAGCCCACCGGCAGCTGGCGAACCAGATCCGCGCGCACATGCTTCAGGTCTCCTTGCTCCAGGGCAGCTTGAACCGCAACGTCCAGCCTTGTTCCCGACAGGCCATAGCATGTACCCCAAAAGAGTAGATTTTCCTCAACCGTCAGGTCGCGGTAAAGGGAGAACTTTTGCGACATGTAGCCGATCCGTTGCCGCAAGACTAGCCCGTGGCTTGCCACGTCCAAGCCGAGGACCATGACGCGGCCCGCGGTAGGCCGGAGCAGCCCACAGAGCATGCGAATGGTGGTGGTTTTTCCCGCGCCGTTGGAGCCTAAAAAGCCAAAGATTTCTCCCCGTTTCACGGCAAAGCTCAGGCCGTTCACCGCGACCAAGTCGCCAAAGCTGCGGGTCAGTTCGTGGGCTTCCACTGCCCAACTCATCGGCCAACGCTCCATAAAAGGTAAGCTTGCGCTTCCCACGCGGCAATCTGACTCTGCACCCATGCGCCCTCAGCACGGGCGAGGGCGGTTTGGGCGTCCACAACGTCGGAAAGGCTGGCGATGCCTACACGAAAACCCTCGCGCACCGCTTCCTCGCGAGCCTTGGCCGCTTCCACGGCGGCGGCGGTGGCGGGGAGCAATGCCAGGGCATCTACGACCCGCTGGCGTGCTTTGGTCACCTCCAGGTCTACCTGGCGTTGAGCTTCGCGAAGCTGGGCGCGGGCGGCCTCCACCTCACCTTGTGCTTGGGCCACTCGGCCCGCCAGTTCACCGCCGTCCCAAGGCGACCAGGTGGCGGCGGCACCGATCCACCAGCTGCCACGCCAGCGTTCCTGGAGGGGGAAGAAACGGGAGTTGGGCTGCTCCCATTGGTACGAAGCCGCAAGCGACAGGGTGGGCTTACCCCCAGCACGCTCTGCAGCCACCTGTCGCTGCAGAGCCTCCAGTTGCAGCTGCAGGGCTTGCAGCTCAGGTCGCTGGGCCCGCCCTTGGAGGAGCAGATCTTCCAGGGGAGGGGGTGCCGGGGGAAGCTGGGACGGCTTTTGCAAAGCCACCGCCTGCTCTACCGCCAACCCCAGGAGGGAGCGCAGGGACACCAGGGCCAGGTGCACCTGCCCTCGCGCGGTGCCCAGGGAAACCCGCGCCCGCTCCAGCTCCGCCCGCGCTGTAAGCAGTTCAGGATCGGCTGTAAGGCCCACCTCGCGCAGGGTTTCGGTGTCGGCAAGGGTTTGCTGGGCTCGCTCTAGGTCTTTCTCTGCCACCTCGGCAGTAGCGGTAGCCGCCAAGGCCTGCCAGAAGGCCATCCTGGCCTGTAGGGCCACCTCCTGCCGCACCTGCAAGACCCTCATCTCCTGCGCGGTCCGGCGTTGGACCGCGACGGCTTGGAGGTGGGCAAGGGTGCCAGCCAGGTCCAGGTTACGGCTCAAAGTGGCGTTAAGCCGCCCAGTGGTTTCAATGGAAGGGTAAAGGACCTTGCCGCCCAACTCCTGAGGCAGGCGAAACTCCGGGACCGGGTTGCGCCGTTCCGCGTTAGCGGTGATGGTGAGGCGGGGCTGGAGCCGTGCCTGAGCTTGCAGCACGGCTCCCTGGGAGGCCTGGGCCAAGGCTTGTGCTTCCCGCAGGCGTGGGGATGCCTCTAAAGCCAGGGCCACAGCTTGCTCCTCGCTGAGGGTGAGCAACTCCTGGGCGGCCAAGGGCAGCGCGGCAATGAGGAAAAAGAAGGGGACTGGCTTTTTCATGGTTGGGTGACTCCTGAGCCAAGCCGGATCTTGGCGAGGAACAGGTCCTCCAGGCTAGGCTCTCGTTCTTCCAGGTGCAGGATGGTGGCCCCGGATGGGGCCAAGGCCTCCTGGGTGAGTGGGGGAGCCTGTTGGTCGAGGAACACGTGGAAGCCCAAGGCGAAAGGTTGCACGTCCAAGACTCCCTGGTAGCCCTCCAGGAACGAGCGCAAAGCCTGACGGGGGTGCCCCTCCAAGTAGACCACCCGCAGGCCGCTTTGACGTGCCAGTTGGGACGGCTCCCCCTGGGCCACCACCTGACCGTGGTGGAGCAGCACCACTTCCTGCGCCCGTTGGGCCTCATCCAGGTAGGGTGTGGCCCAAAGTACCGTCACCCCGTTGGCCAGGACCTCCGAGAGGAGCTGCCAATACTCCCGGCGGCTGATAGGGTCCACGCCTGTGGTGGGCTCATCCAGGACCAAGAGCCCTGGTTCGTGCATCAGGCTTGCCGCCAGGGCCAGCTTTTGCTTCATCCCTCCCGAAAGATCTTGGGCTCGCCGGTGGCGGAAGGGAGCGAGGCCCAAACGGTGGAGCAACTGGTCGCGGCGTGCTCGCCAGCTTCCTACCCCCATAATTTGGCCAACAAACGCCAGGTTCTCGTCCACCGACAGGTCCTCGTACAAGGCGAAGGACTGGGGAACGTAGCCCAGGTGCTGGCATAAGATGTAACGCTCTTCCCAAGCAGGAAGGCCAAAGACCAGGAGTTGGCCCCGGTGCACCGGTTGAAGACCGGCAGCGGCCCGCAGGAGGGAAGTTTTGCCCGCCCCATCGGGACCTACCAACGCCACGGAGGTGCCCCGGCGAACGGCAAAGCTCACCCCGGCCACCGCTGGGCGGGCGCCATAGCTCAACCACACCCGTTGAGCCTGGATCACCTCTTGCGGAAGTTGTTCGGCAACCACCAGCTACTCCCCGAGGGCAAGGTACGCGTCCGCCGGCATGCCCGGCTTGAAAAGCCCATCTTGCTGGGGGAGACTGACCTTAACCCGGAACACCAGCTTCGCCCGCTCGTCCGGGGTTTGCACGTTTTGCGGGGTGAACTCCGCTTGTTGGGCGATGTAGCTTACCCGCCCTGTAAAAAACCCGGGTTGCCCGTCTACCCGTACCTGCACCTCCTGTCCAAGCCGGATCCCACTGACCACCGGTTCGTCCAGGAAGATCTCCAGCCAGGGGTGATCGAGGTCGGCCAGGACAGCCACCGGTGCACCGCGGGGTAGCCACTCGCCGGGTTCAGCCAAGCGTGCCGTCAGCACTCCCGAACAAGGGGCTACTAAACGTGCATCAGCCAAGCGCTGTTCGGCGAGCCTAACCGAAGCTTCCGCCGCGGCCAACCGGGCGCGGGCCAACCCCAAGTCCTCCGGGCGAGGTCCCTCAATCACCAGGGCCAGACGTGCCTTGAGGGCATTCACCTGCTGGTGCAAGAGTTCCACCCTATGGGCCGCGTCGTCCGCCAGCTTGCGCGCGGCGGTACCCCGTTCCGCCAGCGGGCCGTAGCGGGCCAGATCCTTTTCGGCGCCCGCAAGCTCCGCTTCGGCGGCAGCCAGTCGCGCCTTGGCTTCGGCAATCTTCTCCGGGCGACTCCCCGCATGCAAGAGCGCCAAGCTGGCCCGAGCGGCGTCGCGCTCGGCGCGGGCCCGCGCCAGTTCCTGTTCCAGGTAGGTGTTGGCGACCCGCGCGATGAGCTGCCCGGCCTCCACCGGCTGCCATTCCTGCCAGGGCGCCTCGGCCAAGATACCTTCTACTTGGGTGGAAATCTTTACCTGGGTTACCTCAATGTGGCCGGATGCGTGGATCACCCGTGGCCCCTTTTGGTCCTTGCAGGCCATCAGGGTCCACGTGACGGCGACGAACAGGGCACGCCCCTTCATCGATAACTCCTTTCGTGGGCCAAGCCCTGGAGGAGGATGTCTCCTACCAGTACGGCCACTTCGTCCAGGGGGGAAGGGGCGGCAGCGGTTCCACCTGGGCTTCCGCCAAGCGTCGCAACACCTCCCCTGCCTCACAGGCGAGTGCCAGGCTGCCGATCACCAGCAGGTGAGCCAAGGCTGGGTTCACCGGGCGAAAAACCCCTTGGCCCACCCCTTACCCCACCACCGCGGCGGTGAGGCTGTACACCTGCGCCATAGCTGCCAAAACCTCTTGGGGGATGCGTTGCAGTTCGGTGGTGAGGGTGCGCAGCATGAGCCGCGGGAGCTGGGGGTGTTGCCGGAACAACGCGGCAAAGGTCGCCTGGATGAGGGGGAGCTTTTCCTCAGGGTGCGGAGTCTGGTCAAGGGCTGCGGCCAAGGTGTTTCGCGCCGGCACGAGGAGGTGGAGGATGGCCGCGCCAAACAGTTCCTCTTTGCTGCCCACGTAGTAGTAGAGCATGGCCTTGTTGACCCCGGCTCGCCTGGCTATAGCCTCAGTGGTGGCACCGGCATAACCCTTTTCGGCAAAAACCGTCAGCGCCGCCTGGAGGATCTGCTTCACCGTTTCTGTTCTCTTGTCGCTTGGCGTCATGAACCGGTGCCTCGTCGTTCAACCATACGGTTTAACCACATGGTTATGTGACTCGCGCGAGAGGGTCCTGTGAAGGGGGCTGAAACTGCGAACCTGGGACCCATGTGAGGCACCTCCTCCGGGGGTCGGAGTGTGAGTTTCACGAATCTGTTGCCAAAGTGAGAAACGTCACTTATTCTGTCAAGGGGGAGGGACCATGCGGGAGTTGAGAATCCATGGGAGAGGTGGGCAAGGGGCGGTGATTGCCTCGGAAATCCTAGCTGAGGCTGCCTTTTTGGCGGGTCACTACGTCCAGGCGTTCCCCTCCTTTGGTTCGGAACGGCGAGGGGCACCGGTGGCGGCTTTTGTCCGATTGGATAACCAACCCATTTTGGTGCGCAACGAGGTGTACCAGCCGGACGGGGTGGTGGTGCTGGACGAGAGCCTGGTGACCCTGGGCTTGGCCAACGTGACCCAAGGGCTTAAGGAAGGCGGTTTTGTCCTGCTTAACTCGGCGAAAGACCCGGAGGAATTTGCCTTCCTGGGCCCGTACACCGTGGCCACGGTGGATGCCTCGCGGATTGCGGTGGAGCACCGGCTGGGTTCCCTTACCGCACCCATCGTGAACACAGCCATTTTGGGCGCCTTAGCGGCTCTTTCAGGTTGGGTTTCCTTGGCTCACCTGGAGGAGGCAATTCGCAGCCATGTGCCTGTGAAGCCCGAGGAAAACGTGGCGGCAGCCCGGCGGGCCTTTGAGGCGGTAAAGATCGCTCAGCCGACGCTGGTGGGGAGGTGATATGGCAACGGGACTGCGGCTGGAAGACCTCACCTATGTTCCGTTTTCGGAAAGGCCGACCACGGCCATCAAGACCGGCACGTGGAAGTACGTGGAGCCGGTGTACCAGAACGCCTTGCCCCCCTGCGCCGGGGCCTGCCCGGCGGGCAACGATATTTCCTATGCCCTGCTGCTTTTGGCCCAAGGGCGGGTGATGGAGGCGGCCCGCTGGTGGCGCCAGCGCAACCCCATTCCGGCCACCTTGGGCAGGGTTTGCCCTCACCCCTGTGAGCGGCCCTGCAACCGAGAGGCGTTGGGTGGAGCTATTGCCGTGCACATGGTGGAGCGCTTCTTGGGCGATGTGGAGGGAGATGTGGTGCCCCAGCCGGCCCCCCGCTCAGGCAAGAAGGTGGCGGTGGTGGGCTCAGGCCCCGCGGGACTGGCGGCGGCGTATAACCTGCGCTTGGCGGGCCACCAGGTGTGTGTGTTTGACGACAAGCCGGCGCCCGGCGGTTACCTGCGCACGGGTATCCCCGAGTACCGGCTCCCTCGGCAGGTGTTAGACCGGGAGGTGGGTCTCATAGCCCACTTGGGGGTGGAGTTCCGCCAGCGGGTGCGCGTCGGTCGGGAGGTAGGGTTTGACGAGCTCCGGCGAGTATACGATGCGGTGGTGGTGGCGGTGGGCTTCCACAAGAGTCGGTCCTTGGGGATTCCAGGGGAAGACCACCCGCAGGTGTACAACGGGGTCAAGCTCTTGGAGCGCCTGCTGGCGGGTGAACGCCCGCCCTTGCCCTCACGGATGGTTGTTGTGGGTGGGGGTAACACCGCCATGGATGTGGCCCGCAGCCTGTGGAGGGTTGGGGTGGAGCCGGTGGTGGTGTACCGGCGCACCCGCGAGGAAATGCCGGCCATTGCCTCCGAGGTGGAGGAGGCCCTGGCGGAGGGGATCCCCTTCCAGTTCCTTGCAGCGCCCGTAAGGGTGGTGGTGGAGGAGGGCCGGATTGTGGGATTGGAGTGCCAGCGGATGGAGTTGGGGGAGCCCGATGCCTCCGGCAGGCGCCGTCCCGTACCCGTTCCCGGCAGTGAGTTTGTGGTTCCCTGCGGTGGCGTGGTGACGGCCCTGGGCGAGGTGGTGGATCTGGAGGGCTTGCCTGGGGAGCTGGCCAAAGGGGATGCACGGCAGTGTACCCCTTTGGAGGGGGTTTTCCTGGCAGGGGACATGTTGGATGGAGCTGGAACCGTTACTGCCGCGGTGGGTTCAGGCATTCGCGTGGCCGCGGTGGTCCATGCCTACCTCACCGGTCAGGGTCTGCCCCAGGTGGCGCCGGCGGTGCAAGAGCTTTGGCCACGACCGCTGGAGCGGCAGCGGCTGGTGGAGTGGGGCAAGCTGAACACGGTGTACTTCCGCGCAGTACCAAGGCCCCCAATCCATCACCTGCCCCCTGAGCTGCGACGGGGTGATTTTGCCGAGGTGGTCCAGGGGTGGTCGGTGGCGGAGGTCCTGGGGGAGGCGAGGCGGTGTTTGGCCTGTGGTACGTGCAACGAATGTTGCAATTGTTTGTACTTTTGCCCCGACGTGGCCATCCACCGAGCTGACGGTGGTTTCAGCATTGACCGGGAGCACTGCAAAGGGTGCGGGATCTGTGTGCAGGAGTGCCCGCGCTCGGCTCTGATCCTCCGTGAGGTGACGCGATGAAGACCGTTTTAAAAGGCAACAGCGCCGTAGCCCATGGGGTTCGTTTGGCGCGGGCGCAGGTCATCGCCGCCTACCCCATTACCCCGCAAACCTCCATCATTGAGGATTTGGCTGCCTTTGTCGCCCAAGGCCAGCTCAATGCCACCTTCGTCAAGGTGGAATCGGAACATTCGGCCTTGGCAGCGTGTATTGGGGCCGCTTCCGCCGGCGCCCGGGTTTTTACCGCTACCTCGGCCCAAGGGTTGGCCCTAATGCACGAGCTCATCCACTGGGCGGCCGGGGCAAGGCTTCCCCTGGTCCTGGCCGATGTAAACCGGGCCATGGCCCCAGGTTGGTCCATTTGGACCGACCAAAACGACACCCTTTCCCAGCGGGATACGGGGTGGATGCAGGTCTACTGCTCCTCATCGCAAGAGGTACTGGACTCGGTCGTTCAAGCCTACCGCGTTTCCGAGCGCGTGCTGCTGCCGACGATGATCGTGCTGGACGCCTTTTTTCTCTCCCACACCCACGAGGTAGTGGATATTCCGGAGCAAGAGCTGGTGGACCGCTTCCTTCCCCCTCTGGAACTGCCCTTAAAGCTTGACCTCCAGCGCCCTGGCGCCTTTGGCAACCTGGTGTTTCCCGACCGCTACATGGAGTTCCGTTACAAGATGGAGTTGGCCCATCGCGAGGCGGTGGAAGTGTGGCGGGAGACGGACCGAGAGTGGGGACGCCTTACCGGCCGTTCCTACGGCTTGGTGGAGGCGTACCGCATGGAAGATGCAGACACCGTGCTGCTGACGGCTGGCACCGCCGCTTCCACGGCGCGCGTGGCGGTGGACCAGCTTCGCCAGGAGGGGCTCGCGGCGGGGGTTGTGCGGCTGCGGGTGTTCCGACCTTTCCCAGCAGCAGAGCTGGGCCACCTGCTGGCAGGGCGGCGGCGGGTGGTGGTGGTGGACCGAAACTGTTCCTACGGCCACCACGGAATTTTCCACCAGGAGGTGAAATCGGCCCTGTACAGCCTACCCGAACGGCGACGTCCCCAGGTTCTGGGTGTGATCGCCGGTCTGGGTGGACGGGACATTACCGTAGCAGAGCTCGCGCAGATCTTGCTCAAAGCCCACCGAGGGGAGCTGGAACCCGTGACCTGGTGGAACGTGCTCCAGCCCCAAGAAGAGCTCGCCACGGCCGTGGCTTCTCAGTGAGGTGCCTATGAGTGTGGAACTTGCCCCCTACGATCCAAAAAACCTCCATTTGCCGGAGGAGGACCTCCTGCGGTCGGGGCACCTGGCCTGTCCGGGGTGTGGTGCCGCCCTGGGCATGCGTTTGGCCCTCAAGGCCTTAGGCCCCAAGACCATCGTCGTCATTCCGGCCTGCTGCTGGGCGGTGATCAATGGCCCGTACCCGTTCCATGCCTTGGGGGTGCCAGTGCTGCAGGTGGCTTTTGAGACGGCGGCGGTGTCGGCGGCGGGCATTCGTGCAGCGCTGGCGGTGCAAGGTCGGGACGACGTGGCCGTGCTGGCTTGGGCAGGGGACGGGGGTACCTTTGACATTGGCTTCCAGGCCCTTTCGGGGGCGGTGGAGCGCAACGACGACATCATCTACGTTTGCTACGACAACGAAGCCTACATGAACACGGGCATCCAGCGCTCCTCCGCCACCCCCTTTGGTGCTTGGACCACCACCACCCCCGAACCCAACGTGAAGCCCGAGCCTAAGAAAAACATCGTGGAGATCTTGGCGGAGCACCGCATTCCCTATGCGGCCACCGCCTCCATCGCCTTCCCCGAGGACTTCGTGCGGAAACTGCAGAAGGCGCGCAGCATCAAGGGGACGAAGTTCATTCACCTGTGGATTTCCTGCCCGGCGGGGCATAAGTCCGAGGAGCGGCTCACCGTGCACATCGCCCGTCTGGCGGTGGAAACGGGGGTCTTCCCCCTTTACGAAGTGGAGTTTGGCACCCATTACACCCTCAACTACGAGCCATCGTTTTTGGACGTGCAGGAGTACCTGCAGCTGCAGGGGCGTTTCCGCCACCTCAACGAAGAGGACGTGAACTTTGTCCGGCAATCCATCGCCTGGGAGTGGCAGCGGTTGCGGGCAAAAATCGCCATGGGAGCAGGCCTCCCCGCGCCCCCTGCCCCTCCCCGCCGCCTGACTCCCGCCACCTTTTAGGGAGGGGAGAGCAGGATCTGGCCCCAGGAGTGGCCGGTTCTAGGTTAGTATGACCCCCATGAGGGGGGTGGAGCAACAAGAAAGCGTCGCTTACCAGCGGAGTGGAGCCCCCCGTTCCCAGCGCCTGCCTGCCGGCGAATTGGGGCGCAAAGCAGTCCACGCCGGTATGGGGCTTTTTGCCTTGCTGCTCCCTTGGCTCACCTCGTTCCAGGCGGCCTTGTGTGCGGTAGCAGCTTTTCTTTTTAACTGGCAAATCTTGCCGCGAATCTTGGGCCATCGTTTCCGCACCGCACGCCAAGGGAGCGGTGACGCGGGGGTTCTCTTGTACCCCGTAGTGGTGCTGGTGCTCATTCTCAGTTTTCGTCACCGTTTGGAACTGGCCGCCTTTGGCTGGGGGGTTCTGGCCTTTGGCGATGCCTTGGCTGGAGTTGTGGGGCAACGATGGGGCCGGCGACCGCTGCCCTGGAACCAGGAAAAAACCTGGGAGGGCTTTGCCGCTTTCGTGGTAGGAGGGCTGGTGGGTGCGGCGTCCCTGGCGGCTTGGTACGGTGCGGTGAGGGACGAGGCGGCACGGGATCCCGCGGCGGTGGTGTCCAGCTTGGCCTTTTGGTGTGCCTGGGGCCTTGTGCCGTGCCTTCTTGCCGGCCTCTTGGAGAGCCTTCCCCACGGACTGGATGACAACGTCCTGCCACCCCTGGCGGCCCCGGTGTTGGGGGTGCTGGGTGGGGGTGAGGTGGGGTGGGTGTCCGAAGGGGACCTGTGGCTCGGGTTGTTGGTGAATTGCCTGTGTGCCCTGGTGGCACTGGGAAGCAAGGTTTTGCAGCCCAGCGGCGTGGCGGCGGCCTGGGTGCTGGGGGTGGCTACCTGGTCGGCGGTGGGTTGGCGGGGTTTCCTCCTGTTGTTGGCGTTCCTGTTGGCCGGTCTGGCGGTGACCTTCGTCGGTTTTTCCACCAAGAAGGCGCGGGGGGTGGCAGAACCGCGCCAGGGTCGGCGGGGTGCCACCCAAGTGCTGGCCAAGGGCGGGGTGCTCCTGCTGCTGGCCCTGCAGGGCTTGGCCATGGGCAGTTGGCAGGGCGCCGTGGTGCAGTGGGCGGTGGTCGCCACCTTGGCCGCCGCTTGGGCTGACACCTGGGCCAGTGAGCTGGGCAAGCTTTGGGGGCGCAAGGCGTACCTGCTCCCCGCGCTGCGGGTGGTACCCCCGGGCACCGCCGGTGGCGTCTCGGCGGTGGGCCTCGGGGCGGCTCTGTTGGGAGCCTTGCTGGCCACCGCCCTGGGGGTGGCCTTAGGCCTGGTGACCTTGGGTTGGTGGGCGGGGGCAGTGGTGGTAGCGGCCTTTGCTGCCACCGTCGCGGAAAGCCTCCTGGCCCTGGGTCCTGCTGCCGGCCATGCCGGTCGCAACGTGGCGGTGACCCTCTTCCCCCTGATCCTGTTGGTAGCGGCTGTTGGGGGGGCTCTGTGAACTGGCGTGACGTGCGCGACCTGGCTCGGCCCTTTACCCTGGTTCCGCCAGCTCTGGGAATCCTCTCCGGTGGCCTCTGCGCCTTTGGCTCAGCCCACAACCCCGACCCCTCCCGCAGCTTCACCTGGCCAGTGATGGCCAACCTGGCCTTGGGTGCCCTCTGCGCCTCGTTGCTCAATGCGGCTTCCAACGTCCTCAACCAAATTGCCGACTTGGAGGCGGACCGGATCAATAAGCCGCAGCGCCCGCTGCCCTCGGGACGGGTAGATCTTGCCTCCGCCTGGCGCTTGGCGCTGCTGTTGTACCTCGTGAGCTTGTTGCCCGCCTGGCTTTTAGTCCCGTACCCCTATGTCTCCCTCTGGGCGAAGCTTTCGGCCCCCTGGTCCGCTCACGGCGTCTTTGCCCTTTACCTGGGCGCCGCCCTGGCTACGGCCGTGTACTCCTTGCCCCAGCTCGGCCGTACGAAACGCTTGGGCATTTGGGCCAACCTCACCATTGCCGTGCCGCGAGGCGTGTGGCTGAAGGTGGCGGGTTGGGGCACGGTGGCACCCATTGGCAAACCCGAGGCGTGGTGGATGGGGCTCATCTTCGGCGCCTTTCTCCTCGGGGCCAGCAGCACGAAAGACTTTTCCGATATGGCGGGTGATCGCGCCAGTGGTGTTTTGACCCTTCCGGTAAAGTACGGTGAGCGAAGGGCGGCGTGGATGATAGCGCCTTCTTTCGTTCTGCCGTGGCTTCTGATCCCCCTGGGAGTCCGGTGGCGGGTGGGGGAAACCTTCCTTTTGACCGGCAACCCGTTGCTCTTGGACCTCTTGGCCTTGGTTTTGACGCTCTGGGGTCTTTACACCTGTGCCCTGCTCCTGCGCGAGCCTGAGGCCCTCTCCCGCACGGAAAACCACCCCTCCTGGACGCACATGTACCTCATGATGATGACGGCGCAAGTGGGTTTTGCCGCCGCCTACCTGGTCTGAGTCTGCGGGGGATCAAGAAAACCGTGGGCAGCCATCCACTGGTCGTTGAAGATGGTGCTGGCGTAACGGAAGCCTGAGTCGGGGAAAATGGTGACGATCCGGCTGCCCGGGGGCAGCGTAGGTGCCAGGCGCAACACCACCGCCAGGGCCGCCCCACTGGAGCCCCCCGCCACAATCCCTTCTTCCCGCGCCAGGCGCCGGGCGGTGAGGAACGCCTCGCGATCAGAGACCTGGACCACGTCATCTGAGGGTGCAAGATCGGCGGTGCCGATGATGAACTCGTCACCCAGGCCCTCCAGGAGGTAATGCCCCGGCTCGGGGCGGCGACCGGTGCGAAAGTACTCGGCAAACACCGACCCTTCGGGTTCCACGGCAATGACCTTGACCGCAGGGTCTTGCTCCTTGAGGTACCGACCCACACCGGAAAGGGTACCCCCCGTTCCCATCCCAGCCACGAAGTAATCCATGCGCCCCTCCATTTGCTGCCAGATCTCCGGACCGGTGGTGCGGTAATGGGTCTCGTTGTTTTCCCGGTTGTTGTGCTGGTCGGGAAAGGAGCAATTGGCCAGCTCCTGGGCCAGTTGTGGCGCCTTGTTGTTGTAGCTTTCCGGGTGCTCGGGGGCGAGGGTCGCGTCCACGAACACAAGATCGGCGCCCAGGGCGCGCAGGAGGGCAATCTTTTCCGGAGAAGTGGAGTCACGGACCACCACCTTCAGGGAATAACCTTTTTGGATGGCCACCAAGGCCAAGCCCAAAGCGGTGTTTCCGGAAGAAGCTTCCAGGATCACGAAGCCTTGCTGGAGTCGCCCGTCGGCTTCGGCCTTTTCCACCATGAAGTGGGCGATGCGGTCCTTGACGCTGCCCATGGGGTTGAAGAACTCCAATTTGGCCCAGACCTCCACGCCCAAGCCCGCGGTGATGCGGTTCAAGCGCACCATAGGTGTCCAACCGATGGCCTGCAGGATGCTCTCGTACCGGTGGAGTTGGCGCACGGTAAACCCTCCCGCGGCAAGGCTACACGTGGGCCAGCGCCTGGTCCAGATCAGCTAGGAGGTCCTCCAGGTCTTCGATTCCCACCGCCAACCGAATCAACCCGTCGGTGATCCCCGCTGCCAGTCGCTCTTCCCGCGGGAGCGAAGCGTGGGTCATGGTGGCGGGGTGCTCGATGAGCGTTTCCACGCCCCCTAAGGAAACCACCAATGTGGCCAGCCGAACGCTATTGAGCAGCTTTCTGGCCGCCTCCAGTCCGCCTTTGAGCTCAAAAGACAGCACGCAGCCTGGCCCGGCCATCTGTTTCTTGGCCAACTGGTATTGCGGGTGAGAGGGAAGGCCTACGTAAAAGACCCGCGCCACTTTGGGGTGGTTTTCTAGGAACTGGGCAATGGCCATGGCGTTGGCCTGGGCCCGCTCCACGCGCAGACCCAAGGTTTTGATTCCACGCAGGACCAAAAACGCCTGGTGAGGATCCATGTTGCAGCCGAGCATGGCCATGGTGGAACGAATTTGAACGCCCAGGGCGGGGTCGCGGGTGATGACGATGCCGCCGATGACGTCGGCATGGCCGTTGAGGAACTTGCTGACGGAATGCAGCGAAAGATCCGCCCCCAGGTTCAAGGGTTGTTGCAGGTAAGGGGAGGCGAAGGTGTTGTCTACGGCCAACAGTGCCCCGTGGTGATGGGCGAGATCGGCCACGGCAGCCAGATCCGTGACGGTCATGGCCGGATTGGAAGGGGATTCCACGTAGATGAGACGGGTGTTTGGGCGTAGGGCGCGGGCTACCTGGTCCAGGTCTGACGTGTCTACGAAACTCGCCTCCACACCAAACCGGGCCAGGTACTTTTCCGCCAGCACGCGGCTCGGTCCATAGCAAGATGCGGTCCCCACCATATGCAGGCCCTGGCCCAAAAGGGTCAGGTACACCGTGCTCACGGCCCCCATGCCGGAGGCGGTGGCCACCGCGCAGCTGCCGTGTTCCAATGCCGCCACGCATTCCTCCAGAGCCTGCAGGGTGGGGTTGTTGAGGCGGGTGTAAATGAACCCCTGGTCTTGCCCGGCAAACCTCGCCGCGCCAATTTCCGCGTTGGGAAAGGCAAAGGTGGAAGTCTGGTAGATGGGAACGGTGACCGCGCCCGTCCAATCAGGCTCTTGGCCGGCATGGACCATTTTTGTGTACGGCCCGCTCTGCTGTGCCATCTTTCCCTCCCGTGGTGGTGTACGTGACTCGCTCATGACGGTTGTCACGTCACGGTGATAGATGATGGACCAGGGGAGAACCGCTGTCTAGAGGCTAAATGCCCAAGGGGTGCGAAAAGGCTTCTGCTTCCTCAGCGATCACCGGCGAAGGGGGGACCCATCGTCCAGGTCCCAAATACAGCTCCAAACTTGGTCCCCGCAGGTGCACCCTACGGACCTCAAGTGCAAGCCCGGCGGGCAAAACGCCGCGCAGGTCCACCAACAAGATTTGCTCCTTGTGGTCCCAACTCGCCGGTATGGGTAAACGCTTGAGCACAATACCGAGCAGCAAGCTGGGTAGGCCGAGGCCCAAAGGGCCTTGCACCTGGACCAGGCGGCAGCCCAAGAAGCCTCCCATAAGCTGGAGCTCTTCTAGCTTGACCCGGACGGCAGAGGCCAGGCCATGCCAACGCACCCGGACCGTAAGGATGAGCTGATCCCCTTGTCCTTCCAGTTGCACCTCCTCCACTGGAACGCCGCGGCGCTGGAGGAGCCGGCAGGTAAACTCCACCAGTAAATCACGGTCCAGCCGAAGCAGGAACGGTTCCCAACTGGCCAGGGGGCGTAAGGCCAGATGCTCGCTCACACGGTCAGTATAGCGGGGGTTTGCCGGGCCTTTCCCACGCTGCCTCGCCTTGACGAAAAAGATCTCGCGTTGTTCGTCCACTGACCAGGCCCACCACGTCGGCCCGGGAAAACCGGGGGGAGTGCTCTTGACTTGGAGGCGGAAGTGAATAAACTGAACTTTGTGTTCGGATGTTCAGTCCGAACCGTGAGCTATGAAACGAGAGCAGATCCTTGACGAGGCCTTGGGGCTGTTGCTCCAACGAGGGCTGAAGCGCTTCTCTTTGAGCGAGCTGGCGGAGCGCCTGGGGGTGGTGAGGAGTGCCTTTTACTTTCACTTCCCCGGGGGCAAAAAGGAGCTAGTGGAGGCGGTGTTTAGCCGCGAGGAGGAGAGGGTCCTGCAGGCCATGGAAGAGGCGATGGCCGGTGCCGCCACGTGTAAGGACAAGCTGCGGGCGTTGGTGGCGGCCAAGTTGGATTCGGTGTTCAACCTGGTGCGGCTTTTTGGGGTCACCGCCACGGTGGGCGGAGAGTTGGCGAGCTACTGTCGGCGCAGCCGGAACCAGTTCCTCCAGCGAGAGCGAGAGCTCCTGGAGCGGGTGCTGGCGGAGGGCATGGCAGCGGGAGAGGTGCGGGAGTTGAATTTGACCCTCTTGGTGGCGGGTCTACAGGCGGGCCTGTTCGAGGTGACGGAAAAGGTGGCGTTGGCGCAAGAGGTGGACCCCCGACCGCTGAGCGAGCTCCTTGTGGATGTGCTTTTTTCCGGAATCGGCAGGGGAGGAGGCGCATGAGAAGGTGGCTTTTTGGCACGGTTCTTTTCCTTGGGGCTCAATGGACCGCTGGCGAGGAGTTGACCTTGACCCGGGCGCTGGAGCTGGCCCGCCAAGGTCCACTGCTGCGCGCAGCCGCGGCGCAGGCGGCTGCCAGCGAGCAGCGGGTGCGTGAGCAGCAGGCGTGGCGGTGGCCGCAGCTGGAGGTGGAAGCTCAGGCACGGAGCCTGCGCAAAGACCCGGGGTTCTTGATGCCCCGCGGGGCTTTCGGCAACCCCGTTCCGCTGGCCATGGTCACGGGTGAGCGGGACGTGGAGACCGGGCGAGTGTGGGTTTCGCAGTTGCTGTGGGATTGGCAGCGCACGGGCTTGGCTGTGGAAGCGGCGCGATCTGAGGCGGAAGCGAAGAAAAACGAGATGGAGGTTTGGGCAAGGAAGGTGGACAAGGCCACGGTGGCTGCCTTTGCTGGGGCCTGGGCTGCCTCGGGTGAGCTGGCGGCTTGCGAGAAAGCCCAGCAGGCGGCGGCGGAAACACTTCGGGTGGTCACCACGATGGTTGCTCAGGGCCTGTTGCCGCGTTCCGACCAAATGGCCGCGGAGTTTGCCCTGCAGCAGCGCATCGCCCAATGTGCGGAAAAATCAGCGGCATTGGCCGCCAGCCTCGCGGTGCTTGAGGAGCTGACGGGCGCCCAGGTCACTGGGGTGCTCTGGCAACCCGACGAGCTGGTTCGCACGGAACCAGAGCGGGGTGTGGAAGGGCGCGCGGAGCTGCGGGTCTTGCGGGCGCAGGAGCAGGCGCTGGAACGGGCAGCAGCCGCTTTGCGCCGTGAAGCGCTACCAAGCCTCATCTTGGTGGGTGGGGTAGACCACGTGCGGGACCAGTATTACCTCCATCAGACCAACGGGTTTGCCGCCTTGGTCCTCAAGGCGAAGGTCTTTGACGGCGGCCAAGCGAGAGCCCGAGCTCAGGTCATGCGCTGGCAGGCCGAGGCGTTGCGGCAACAGAGGGAAGCAACTCAACGAGCCGCCCAGCGAGAGCTGACTGTGGCTTCGGCGCACCTGGGGGCGGCAGAGCAGGCCTTGAGGGCGGCCCACAAGGCAGTGGAAGCCACGGAGGAGGAGGTGCGGTTGGAAACGCTGCGCCACCGAGAAGGGCTGGCCACCACGCGTGACCTGTTGCAGGCCCAAGAACATCTGGCGCAAGCGCGGGGCGCTGTGGCGCGCAGCCAAGCGGGGTGGCTGATAGCCTGGGCGGAGCAACTGGCTGCCTGCGGCGAGGACTTTCTGCAGGTTTTGGGAGGGGAACGATGAACGAGGTAGCGGGAAGCCAAAGTTCGTTGACACGTCGTGGGGTGCTCCTGGTAGGGGTGGTGGCCTTAGTTGTGGGTGCTGTCCTTTCTGCCCAGTGGTTGTACTTTCGCCTGACCCACGTGAGCACCGATGCCGCTTACGTAAAGGCGGAAATGGCGGAGGTGGCACCGGAGGTGGCGGGGCGGGTGATGGAGGTGCTGGTGGCGGAAGGAGAGCCCATCCAAGCGGGGCAGGTGCTGGTTCGCCTGGAGAAGGAAAGCCTCACCGCATCGCGCCAACAGGCGGAGGCGGCGGTGGCGCAGTTAGAGGAAACGGTGCGCAGGCAGGAGGCCACCTTAAACCGCACAAAAAAGACCGTGGCCACGGCAGAGGAGGCGGCCAAGGCCGGGGTAGAGGCGGCGCAAGCCCAGGTGGCCAAGGCCTCAGCTTACGTGGACTACCTGGAAAAGCAGGAAAACCGTTTAGCCGCCCTTTTGGCTGAGCAGGCTGTGCCGAAGGCACGCTACGAGGAGCTGCACGCGGCGGCCGAAGCGGCCAGGGCGGATTTGCGCGCGGCCCAGGAGGCCCTGCGGGTAGCCGAGGCCAAGCTGCAGGAGGCCCGCGCCGCCCGGTGGGCGGTGGCAGAGGCGGAGAGCGGGCTGGCGGAGGCGCGGTCCGGCCTGGAGCGGGCCCGCGCCGCCCTGGCGCAAGCCCAGTGGGCAGAGAGTCGGAGTGAGCTTCGTGCCCCCTTCAGCGGTGTGGTGGCGCGTATCTTCCTGCGAGCCGGAGATTTTGCTGCGCCTGGCAGGCCGGTTCTGGCCCTCTACGATCCGCGAACACGTTACGTGGAGGCCCGCTTTGAGGAAACCAAGGTCCTTCACTTGGTTCCAGGCAAAGAGGCGCAGATGACCGTGGATGCCCTGCCGGGCAAGCGTTTGCGGGGCCGCATTCGGCGGGTCACGCCGGCGGCGGCGCAGGAGTTTGCCCTCATCCCCCGGGATGTGACCGCTGGGGAGTTCACCAAGGTCACCCAGCGGGTGCCGGTGGAGCTGACCATTGAAGGTGTGGAGCAACACCCGGAGATCGTTCCCGGTCTTTCCGTGGTGGTGTCGGTGCGCAAGGGGAGCTAGGTGGAATCCATGAACCAGCACAACGCCCCCAACAAGTGGCTGGTGGCCCTCTTGGTGTCGGCGGGCATCTTCATCGCCCTTTTGGATACCACCATCGTGGATATCGTGCTGCCCAAAATGATGGCCAGCTTGGAGGCGGATCTTTACGGAATTCAATGGGTGATCATCGCCTACTTCATGGGTGCTGCCGTATCCATGACCGTGGTGGGGTGGATGGCTGAGGCTTTTGGCCATCGGAACACTTACCTCGTGGGCCTGGTGATGTTCGTGGCCACCTCGGCCCTTTGCGGGGTTGCCCCAACCCTGGAACTGATGCTCATTTCGCGGTTCGTGCAGGGGGTGGCGGAGGGCATGATGTTGCCCGTGGGCGCCCTCATCCTCATGGATGCCTTTCCCGAGGAGGAGCGGGGGTTAGCCCTGGGGGTGTACGGGTTGGGGGCTTCCTTTGCCCCCGCCGTGGGACCTACCCTGGGTGGCTTTATCACCGAGCACCTGACCTGGCGATGGGTGTTTTGGGTCAACGTGCCCATTGGCCTGACCGATGCGCTGCTGGTGTTCCTGTTGCTGGGCAACGTGCGCGGCAAGGTGGTGCGCAAATTGGACCTGGTGGGGTTGGTCTTGCTGGCGACCTCCCTCATGAGCTTCATCGTCTTCATCTCCAAGGGTCAGGAAAAAGGCTGGCTAGATTCGGATTTCATTTTGAAGGCTTTTCTCGTCTTCGTTGTCACGTTTGTAGCATTTATCGTGTGGGAGCTGAAAGCCCCTGAT
>JANXCP010000039.1 GCA_025060245.1 Thermoanaerobaculum sp.
GTAAGTTTCGGCCGCTTGCTCGCGGGGAAAGGCCAGCCCCCCCATGACCGAGTCCAGCATGTACAGGGAAAAGATGCCGAGCATGAGGTAGTAACCGAACCGCTCCCACATCTCGGTGAAAAACAGCACCTTTAAACCGCTGGGATGTCCTTTGAACATGGTCCCCCCTTTAGACCAGTCTTATCATGGGTGGACACTTTAGAAAAGAAGTTGGGTGGGCGCAAGCTGCTAGCTCGGCAGCCAGTGGGTTAAGGGGGGCAAGGAGCGGAGGATTGTCTCCTCGCGCCGCGGCCCTGTGGAGATGAGCACGATGGGGACCCCGAGGAGCTCCTCTAAGCGGTGCACGTAGGCCTGGGCCCGCGCGGGCAAAGCCGAAAAGTCGGTGATCCCGGTAGTTTCGGTTTGCCAGCCGGGAAGCTCCTCGTAAACCGGTTGGGCCTGCGCCAGTTCCTCCGCGTCGTCGGGCAGCTCCTCCATTACCCGATCGCCCAGGCGGTAGGCCACCGCCACCGGAACCGTTGCCAGGCTATCCAGCACATCCAGCTTGGTGAGGGCGATGGCCTCAATCCCGCTCCACCGTACCGCGGCACGTCCGGCTACGGCGTCAAACCAGCCGGTCCGGCGAGGCCTGCCGGTGGTGGTGCCAAATTCGTTGCCCCGCCGGCGGATCTGGTCACCCAAGGCGTCAGGGATCTCGGTGGGGAATGGCCCCGCCCCAACCCGGGTGCAGTAGGCCTTGAAAACCCCCAGGACGCCGTCAATGGCCCGGGCAGGAAGACCCACCGCGGGTGCGGCAAATCCAGCCAAGCAGCCCGAAGAGGTGACAAAGGGGTACGTGCCAAAATCCACGTCCAGCAGGGTTCCCTGGGCACCTTCAAAGAGGATGGCCTCGGCCTGTTTCCACGCCCTGTGCAGCCGCTGGTCCACTGGGGCTAAGAAATGGCTCAGGCGTTCGGCACAGTCCAACGCTTGCAGCAGTTCGTCAGGACTGGGCAGTTGGGCTTCCGGGTAGGTGGTCAACTGCCGGTTAAGCTCCGCGGTCAACGCTTCAGCGCGCTGGCGCAGCCGCCCCGGATGGCGCGCCAGTCCCGCCCGCAATCCCGTGCGGGCCGCACGGGTCTCGTAGGTGGGCCCTATGCCTCGGCCGGTGGTGCCAATTCGTTCCCTGCCTTTGGCCCGCTCGCGCGCCTGGTCCAGGGCGCGGTGATGGGGCAGGACCAGGTGGGCGCGAGGGGAAAGGTACAAGCGGTGTCGTACAGGAATCCCCTGGGTTTCCAGCGCCTCAATTTCCCGCAAAAGACCCACAGGGTCCACCACCACCCCAGGCCCAATGAAACACTGACAGTTCTCGTGGAGGATTCCCGAGGGGATGAGGTGCAAGGCAAAGTGCCGGTCGGCAAAGCGAACCGTGTGCCCGGCGTTGTTGCCACCGTTGAAGCGCACCACGTGGCGGAAGGCTGGGCATAGGAGGTCCACCACCTTGCCTTTTCCCTCATCACCCCACTGTCCGCCCACAACGACCACGTTCGCCATGCTCACTCCCTTTTGTTTTGGGGTGCTGCCTTCGCCTCGCGGAGGGGCAAACCCTACCCCTATGTAGCAGATTTTTTGCCCAAGCTCAAACAGCACTTGCGCTACAATGACGCCACAGGAGGTGGTCCGATGAGGTTAAGCAACCCAATGGAGCAAGCGCTCAACGAACAGCTGTATGAGGAGCTGGGCTCTTTTTACATTTACTTGGCCATGGCGGCGGACTTTTCTGCCAAGCAATGGCCTGGCATGGCGAAGTGGATGGAGCTGCAGGCAAAGGAGGAGCTGGGGCACGCCATGCGCTTTTACCGCTTCATCCTTGAGCGCGGAGGGCAAGTACGGCTGAAGGCCCTCCCGCAGCCCCAGGAGAGCTGGGAAACTCCGCTGGCGGCCTTTTCCGCGGCCCTGGCCCACGAACAACACATCACGGGCAGAATTCACGCGCTGGTGGAGCTGGCGCGACAGCACAAGGACTACCCCAGCGAGGTTTTCCTGCAATGGTTCGTGACCGAACAGGTGGAGGAGGAAGCGCAGCTGGAGCCCATCATCCACCGGCTCAAGTTGGCAGGGGATCATCCCCCTGCCCTGTTCATCCTGGACCGCGAGCTGGCGGCGCGAGAAGAGGAAGGGGAGGAAGAGGAGTAGTTGCGGGAAGGAAAGTAAAGCAGCGGTTTTTTGCCGGCGCTTTCAGCTCGTCCAACCAAGGCTAATTGCTGGCTCTGCGGGCGGTCCTCGGATCGCCCGTTATTCTTTCCTCTCCTCTGGCGCTGGCCCCTCTACGACGCGGAAGCCCGCGAGGGCTTGGGGAGGCTCCTGGTCCTCAAAGCAAGCGGCACAGCCGCCTTTGAGCACGGGTTGTCCTGCCTCCATCACCCACTCCGCTGCGTTGCCTTTGAGGTCAAAGAGGAAGGTCTCCCCCTCGCCACGGGCCAGGTCGCCCAAACCCACCGGCTGCAGCAGGCGTGAAACGCCCCCCAGCGGGGCCAGCAAACGCTCCAGTTCTTCCAGGTCGTCGTAGGCGGGCGTCTCACCGAGAAAGTACTCCCAGCTAATCCCTACCCCTTGGCTTCGCCCCCGAAGCTGGTTCCACTCGCCAAGGGTTGGCAAGCGATAGAGCTTACCGGTGAGCTGGGAAAGCCTTCGGCAGTAGGCCAAGGCTTGTTGGGCTGTGACCCCCACCACGGGGAGGTTCTCATCCCCTGGAGGGACGGCAATGGAGGGGTTGAGGGAGGCCCATTGAGCGCGCGTCACCTCCACCGCACCCACCTTGGTGCCTTCCATGCCCGGCACGGCTACGGTTTGCGGGATGAGCCTGCCCTTCCAAGGCACCCCGTAGGCGCCCTTCCACTGGGTCAGGTGTGCCCGCGCCAGGAGGCTGTCCAACGGTGTGCCCGGCTTTCGCCAGGGGTTATGGGCCGGTGAGCGGGAAAATAGGTAGCGATCAAACCAAGCAAGTTCTTCCTGCAGCTTGCGCAGGCGGTGGGCCGGTTTGGCCAAGGAGTGTCCTTCCCCGGGGAAGAGCACAAAGCGGACAGGGGCCTTCCCTACCTGCTGGAGGGCACGAAAGTGTTGCCACCCCTGTTCTGTAGGCACGGCCGTGTCTTGCTCGCCGAAGAAAATGAGGGTGGGGGTGGTGACCCGGTGGAGGCGGAAGAGCGGTGACTTTTCAATATAAACCTCCAGCTTTTCCCAAGGCGGTCCGCCAAAATAGGAGTTGTCAAAGCGCACGCCAAAGGCGCAGGTGCCGTAATCGGAGATCCAGTTCACATCGCCCGCACCGGGGGCAGCAGCCTTGAAGCGATCAGTGGTCACCGTGAGGGCAATGGTGAGGATGGCCCCGTTGGACCAGCCGAGGACGCCTAACCGGTCCGGGTCCACGAGCCCTTGGGCGATCAGGTGGTCTACACCGCGGAGGATGTCCGGGATCTCCAGCTCGTAATACCGACCCTTGATGGACTCCACCCATTCCAGGCCGTAGTGCGAGCTGCCGTGGTAGTTGGGGAACAACACGAACGCCCCTCTTTGCACGTAAAGCTGGGGAGCGTAAGCCCAGGAGGATTCCCAGGCCCACTGGTCCACTCCCGCCGGGCCACCGTGGATCATTACCACCAGGGGATAGCGTTTCCCTTCCCGGTAGTCCAGTGGGTAGTAGAGGATCCCTTCCACCAACTCGTCGCGGGCTCCTACCCAACGGATGACCTCCACTTTTGGGTGGGCTTTGCCTTTCAGGTGGCCGTTCAAGTGGGTGAGTTGCGCGCCCAAGGTTAGCTGGCCGCCTCGCCACTGCCCTCGCCACCACTGGGGAGGTTCGGTAGGTGTGGAGTGTAACAGGGCCAAATGCTCGCCGTCGGGGCTGGCGGCAAAGGCGTGCACGTGATCGGGCAACAGATCCTTCCGCGGCAAATCCTTCCCCGCGGAGGGGAGAAAGGCCAAACGGTTCCGCACCCCGTCCGCCAACAGAACCCAGAAGCCGTTGGGAACCGGTACAAAGGCGTGGGGGGATGCGAGCCCCCGCGGCCAGGCCAGGTCCACCTCGTGAACCTTGAGGGTGATCAAGTCCAAGGTATACAAGAGCTCCACCCCTGCCCCCTCAAGGTGGGGATCGGAGGAAAAGGTTTCAGTAAAGGCCAGGGTGGTGCTGTCCGGGGTAAAGCGGAACGCCTGAGGGGTGGCCCTGCGGTCAGCTAGGATGCGCGTCATAGTGCCCCGTTCAAGGTCCATGAGGTAGGTCTCGGGCTTTTCCCGCCCATCGGCTTCAAAGGAAGGGCTGACGTTGATTTGCAGGGCCGCCCAGCGACCGTTGGGGCTCACGGCCAGGCTGGTGATGGGTGAGGTGTTGGTGGTCCGTCGGCGGATGTTCCCTGAAGAGAGTTCCACCTCAAACAGGCGCACGCGCGGTTGGCGCTGCGGATCTTCCACCACTCTGGCCTCGTCTTTTTGGGAGGTGCGCAGACGGTCCAGGGCATCGGGGGCGTCCTCGGCAAGAAAAAGGATTCGTTCCGAGCTCCGAAAAGCAAAGGCCTTGACGCCCTTGGGCTGGCGGGTCACGGGGTACGGCTCCCCGCCGTTCAACGGCAGCACCCACACCTGAGGCCCCTTTACCTCGGAACTCCCCCCAGGCAGAGGGCGATCGGAAAGGAAGGCGACAAGCTTTTCGTCGGGGGAAGCGGCGGGATGGCGGTCCGAAACCGTTCCGCGGGTGAGCTGTCGTGTTGTGCCTGCGAGGTCGGTGAGCCAGAGGTGCGCCAGCTCCCGGTTTTCTTTGAGGTCCACCGTGATCTTCACCCAAACCACGCGCCCATCGGACAAAACCACCGCGTCAGAAGGGCGCTCTTGCGTAACAATGTCCTCTTCTGACCACAATCTGTCCATGGGCAGAACCTCTGAGGTAATCAGGAGTGGTGCCAAGAGCACGAACACCAACGGCTTCATTGTTGCCTCCCCACGCTACCATAGCAGCGAGGGGATGGCAGAGGAAGTGGCATAGCTCTTGCTTTTCCTGCGACGGGGGTGTACCGTGAAGAGCACGTTGGTCCTGAGCCTGATGCTTTTTGCGACGCCTGTCCTGGCGCAGGAACAGGTGCCGCGGTTCATCAGTGAGGTCACGGTCAACAACGTAACCGTGGATGTGGTGGTCCGAGATGCCAACGGTGTGCCGGTGAACGGCCTGCGGATGCAGGACTTCCGCCTGTGGGAGGACGATAAGGAGCAGGTGATCACCAATTTCCTGGCGGTGGAAGGGGGGCAGATCACTCAAGCAAACGACCCCCAACTGCTGGGACAACCCATGCCCCGTTTGGTGGTGCTCTTTTTTGACCTCTACCTGATGACCGAAGCGGACAAGCGCCAGGTGCTGGAAAACCTGGCCGACATCGTGGGCATTGGGTTGCCTCCGGGACAAGAGGTGGCGGTCTTGAGCTTTGATGGAACTCTGAGGGTTCACTGCGAACCAACCGCCTCGTTAGAGCGGCTCCAGCGCGCCCTCAAAGAGGTGTCGCGGCTTCCGGCCACCGGATTGCAGCGGCAAATTCGCCTTTCCTCCTTTGATGTGCGTGATTTGCCGGCGCGGGAGACCTGGTCCACCTACCAGTTCCGCCGGGCACAGAACCAGGAGTACTGGTTTGAGATGCGGCAGATGGTTTCCCGCTTGGAGCGCGCCTTTTCCGCCGCTTTGCAACGGTATAGCAAGGTGCCGGCGCGGAAGATTGCCGTGTTGATCTCGCCGGGATTTCCGCGGGCGGAGAACGTGCCCATTTATCGCGATTACGATTTTTGGCTGGACACCCCGCCGGAGTACAGGCACG
Source organism: Thermoanaerobaculum sp. (assembly GCA_025060245.1). Lineage (GTDB taxonomy): Bacteria > Acidobacteriota > Thermoanaerobaculia > Thermoanaerobaculales > Thermoanaerobaculaceae > Thermoanaerobaculum. The sequence continues at coordinate 5,835 of JANXCP010000039.1, forward strand.
CGGGGCTTTTGGGAAAGACCGCCTTGCAGGCGGCGGAAGCCGAGTACACGCTGTTCACCCTTGATCCCTCAGGGACGCAGCTGAGCACCGTGGACGCCTCCCAACGTTCCTCCAGTCTGGACGTGGGCGATGTGGGGAACGTAGCCTTTTGGCGGGAAGCAGACCGCAAAGACACCCTGATCCAGGCGGCCCGTCTCACCGGCGGGGAGGCCATTTTCTCCTCCGATGCGGGAGCTGCCCTGGCGGATGTGGAGCGGGTCACGGCCACTTACTACTCCCTGGCCTTCCAACCACCTCATGCAGGGGACGGGAAGCGCCACACCATCCGCGTGGAAGTGGTGGGACACCCTGAGTATCGGCTGACCTATCGGCGGGAGTACGTGGATCGCCCGTTGTCGGAACGCGATGCCGACCGGATTAGGGCAGGTCTGCTTCTGGGTGAGCAGAGCAACGATTTGGGCCTCGTCCTGGTGCTGGACAAGCCGCAGTCTAGGTTGCGAGTGGGGGCGAAGGGCCTGAAGGTTCACCGTCTCAACGCCGAGTTGCGCATCCCCTACGCCCAGCTGACGCTCCTGCCGCGGGGCAAGGACCACTGGGGGCAGGTACAGGTGGTGATCTTGGTGGTGGATAAGGCGGGAAACCAATCGGAGCTGGCCCACCAGTTGCTGCCTTTGGAGCTGCCGGCGGACAAGGTGGCTGAAGCCAGGGCGCGAGGCTACTTCGCGTACCGCTTTACTTTGGAGTTGGAGGGTGGTGAGCAGTCCTTACGGGTGGCGGTGGAAGATACCCTGGCCAAGACCACCTCCACCGTGATGGCCGACCTCCGGCTCTGAAGGGGTGCTCACCTTCATCGTCTCGGCGTAGGTTCATAGGCCAGGTTGGAAGGTTGGTACACTGCAGCAGGAGGTGGGTGTGCGTTTCCTGATAGCTCTTCTTACCACCCTGAGGTTGCTCTGGGGCCACACCGTAGGGGCGCAGGATGTGCCGCCGGCGCAGAAACCACCGGAACAACAGGTGGGGGGCCTGCGGTTTTTTGATGTCACCGAGGTCACGGTGGTCAACGTGGACGTGTCGGTGCGGGACAAGAAGGGGCCGGTGCTGGGCTTGACCAAAGAGGATTTCCTGATCTTTCAGGACGGCAAGCAACAGGAGATAACCCACTTTGCCGTTTACCGGCGGCGCAGTCCGGCGTCCAGGACCCAGCCAACCCCTTCTCCCACTGTCCCCACGGCCACTCCAACGCCTGTGACTGCTCAAGAGGAAGTGCCGTCGCGCCGTGAGCCCCGTTTTCTCACCCTGTACGTGGACAACGAGAACATTCACCCCCTCAACCGCAACCGGGTCATGACACGCCTGGTGGAGTTTGTCCACGAAAACCTGCGCCCTCCCGACCAGGTGATGGTCGCCTCCTTTCAGAAGAGCTTGAAGATTATCCAGCCCTATACCTCCGACCCCCAGGCGGTGGCGGATGCCCTTCGCACCCTGCGGCGGTACACCGGGGGACGGACGGAGGTGAACACCACCCGCAAGGAAATTGAAGAGTTTATCAACCAAAACGCCAACAACCCCGATACCTATGAACGGGCTCTCGGCCGGGTGCGCTCTTTTGCCCGCGAGCAACGCAACACGTTGATCTTTAGTGTGCGCGCCTTGCAAGAAATCATGACCATGATGGCGGGTCTCCCCGGGAAGAAGGCCATCATTTACGTGTCCGATGGGCTCCCCATGTCCCCGGGGCTGGAGCTCTTTTACGAGCTGCAGGAGCGCTACCGCGAAACCGGTGCGGTCTCCCAGTCGCGCGAGTTTGATGCCACGGAGCTATTCCGCAGCTTGGTGAACGCCGCCGCCGCTGCCAACATCACCGTCTACACCATTGACGCCCGCGGCTTGGAGTCAGACTTGGGCATTGAGGCGGAGCACCGAGTTCCTCGTTCCACCTTGGCGGCCTCCATTGGTCGCGCCAACTACCAGGACTCTCTGATCTACATGGCCGATCAAACCGGTGGCTTGGCCATCGTGAACACCAACGACGTCGGCCCGGGTCTGGAGAAGATTGCCACCGATTTTGAAACGTATTACTCCTTGGGGTATCGCCTCATCCCCACCGGTGAGGACCGCGTGCACCGAATTGAGGTGAAAGTCAAGAACCATCCCCAATACGAGCTGTCCTACCGGCGCACTTTCATTGAAAAATCCTTGCCCACGCGCATCGCCGATCGCGTCATTACCGGTTTGGCCTTTGACCTGGAGGATAACCCACTGGAAATTGAGCTGCGAACTGGGGAACCGGCTCCCGCCTCCGATCGCTTCTGGACCCTACCGGTGGAAATCCGCGTGCCCATTGCCAAGCTGGCTCTGGTTCCGTCGGGCGATGACTACGTGGGGTCCATGATGGTGTACTACGCTGCCCGCGATGATGAGGGTAAGCAGTCAGACTTGCAACGGCGGCAGCACGACGTGCGCATCCCCAAGACCGAATACGAGGCAGCGCAGCAGAAGTACTTCACCGTCACCGCCTCGCTGCTTTTGGAACCGGGGGTGTACCGCATCAGCGTCGGGGTGCGTGACGTGTTGACGAACCAGGCAGGGTATGCCTCGACCCGCCGCCCGGTGCGCCCGGAGCTGCGGTGATGCCGGCCACCTTCTTGCCGGAACATTCAGGTACACTGTTCCCGTGACGCACCTCCTTGTGCTTTTGGCCTTGGCCGCCACCCCAACCCCAGGGCCTTTGCAGCGCGCGGGCCAAGCCCTGGACCAGGCCGCAGCCCAGGTGGGCAAAACCTTGGAAAGCGCCCTCTTGGAGGTCAAGGTGAGGGTGGCCCTGCTGGAGCACCTCAAGCAGGATGCCCTGCGGGTGGGGGTCAAGGTGAGCGCCTCCACGGTCCTCTTGGAAGGGGTGGTGCGCACCCGCGCTTCCCAATCCTTGGCGGAAGAGGTGGCGCGCTCCGTGCCGGGTGTGGAAAGAGTCGTGAACCGCCTGCGGGTAGAGGAGGTTCCTTCCGGGAGCCCCGTTGCCCGGGCGATGGGCCGGGTGGAGCAGGAAGTGGCAGATGCCCTTTTGGAGGCCAAGATCAAGGCCCACCTGTTGGAGGTCATGGGTCTGGCGGCTTTCCAGGTGGAGGTGGAAGCCACCGATGGGGTGGTGAGCCTTTCCGGCAGGGTCCAAGAAAGTGAACAGCGCCGGCTGGCGGAGAAGACTGCCCAAGCCGTTCCCGGCGTGGTGGAGGTCCACAACCTCCTGCGCGTGGCCAAGTAAGGATCTGGCTGCTCGGCACTGGGGCCGCCAGCGGAGGAGCGCAAGGCGCTAAGGGAAGCGCTTAAGCGGCCAACTAACTGAGAAACTCCAGCTGCTCGTGAATGTGAATCTGGCGTTTCGCCAGCTCCTCCATGAACTGGGTGTAAAGGGGACCCGCAAAGGCCTCCTCCGGGGGCACGATGCCTTTCTGGGAGATTAGGCCCCGCCCCAGGAACAGGGCGCCGATGGCCGTGGGAAACCCGGTAACTCGCCCCATGGCGGAGATCCCCGTGGCTGGATCCGGTCGCTCCCACATGGCGTAGACCCAGCGGGCGGGGCGGCCATCCTTCTCCCCTTCCACGGTGTTGTACATGACGCACACGTCCTCCTCCCCCGGTTGAGGCACCAGGCGAGGCTCAATGCACGCGAGCAGAACCTCCCTTGGGACCACCTGATGACCCCCCACCTCCACTGGCTCAAGGGAGAGCAGCCCGCACTCTTTGAGGGTTTGCACGCCATCCCAATGGCCCGGCCAGCGTACGGTTTTCTCCGCGAAGTACTCCAATTGGGGCCGGGTGTAGATGAACGAAGGCATCCCCGGTGTCATGGCGCATTCCAAGGTCTCGTCGTACCCGAAAAAGTTGAAACGGAACGTCTCGCGCCCGGTACCCGCCTCTACCTCCACCTTTTCCCCGTGCTCCAGGATGAACAGCTTGACGTTGTACTCCCGCAGGACATGGGAAAAGGCCCAGGTGATCATGTACCGGAGGGGGTGTCGTTGCGCTGCCTGCTTTTCCGGAATGCCGCCAACTCGCGCGATGACCCTTCGTGCCCGGTCCAGGCGACGGATCCCCTCACCGCAGGTAATGTTGGAAATCCCGGGAGCAAAGCCCATGCCGTCCAGAAAGGTGACCCCGTGGTGGAGGGCGGTTTCGTGGAGGAAGTCGCCGTAGGCGTCCAAGTCCATCCCCGGGGGCAACTGCAAACCTTCCACCTCGTAACGATCCGGCCGGCGGTGGTACTCCTCCAGCATGTCCACCAGGTGTACGCCCGCCTCCAACACCGCTGCTGCTAAAGCGTAGGAGGTGCGCCGGTCGGGAAGGGTGGACACCACCACATCGTAGGTTCGGGCCAAGGCCTGCACCTCGGGTTTGTTCAGCACGTCCACGGCGTGTACCTGCACCTTGGGGCTGGAAAGCCATTTTTGCCCCTCCTGCAGAGCCGTGAGGTTTCGGCCGGCCAACCCCACCGTTGTCACGTCCTCTTGTTGCACCAGGTCGTAGGCCACCGCCCGACCCATCTTCCCTGCCCCGCCAAAGACCAAGACCTTCATGGGAGTGCCTCCTTTGCCCTATTTTCTGAACTTGTGAAAAAAAGGTCAAGCCGTCCCACCAAGCGCCGTGGCGGATTTTTTGCCAAAGACGAGCTTGCTGGCATAATAGGACAGCCGGAGGCGGGTCATGGATATCAGCCTAGAGCCAGATTTTCTGCGGGTCACGGAGATGGCAGCGGTGGCGGCTGCCCGCACCATGGGGCGTGGGGACCGCAAGGGGTCCGACCGGGTGGCGGTGGAGGCCATGCGCCGCGAGCTGGACCACCTGCCCATTAGCGGAACCGTGGTCATCGGGGAAGGGGAGCGGGACAAAGCCCCCATGTTGTACACCGGCGAAAAGGTGGGCAGGGATAAGGACGGCACCTTGGGCCTGCCAGAGGTGGACATTGCCGTGGACCCCTTGGAAGGGACCAACCTTTGTGCCACGGGCGCAGCCAACGCCATTTCGGTTTTGGCCGCCGCCTCCAAAGGGGGGCTCTTGTATGCCCCGGACATTTACATGCAAAAGATCGTGGTAGGGCCCACGGCACGTGGGTGCATTGATATTGACGCACCGGTTAAGGACAACCTGGAGCGTATTGCCAAAGCGTACGCTCGGGATGTGGAGGACCTGGTGGTGGTGGTGTTGGATCGCCCTCGCCACGCCCAACTCATTGCTGAAATTCGCGCTGCGGGGGCACGCATCAAGCTCATCGGCGACGGAGACCTGTCGGCTGGGCTGGCCGCGGCCATTCGCGGCACGGGCGTGCACGTGGTGATGGGGATCGGTGGGGCTCCTGAAGGCGTGCTCACGGCGGCAGCTTTGCGCTGCCTCAACGGCGACATGCAGGGGCGGCTGGTGGTCCTTGAGGACTGGCACAGAAGGCGGCTGGAAGAGGTGGGCATTTCGGACGTAAACCACGTCTATACCGCCGAGGAGTTGGCCTCAGGTGACGATGTGATCTTCGTTGCCTCAGGGGTGACCAAGGGCGACCTTTTGGAAGGGGTCCGCTTTTTTGGCGGTGGTGTTCGCGTGTCCTCGGTTCTCATGTCCTTGGCTTCCAAAACCATCCGTTTCGTGGATACGGTGTATATGGAAGAAGACGGCCATTTGGAGGTCTTGCGTTAGTGTGGGCGCCAATCCTCTTGGCGGCAGCTCTGGGTGGCCTCATACCGGTTCCCGATTCGGTGAAGCGTTTCCCCAATTCCTCCTATTGGCCTGGCGTGGGGGTGCAGCGGGACGCCAACATGCTGGCAGATATCCAGCGGGAGGCGGCGGAAGAGCTCCTCACCCGAGGTCCAGGTCCCAGCCAGATCATGGCCCGCTTCCACCGTGGGCAACTTTCGCCCGATGAGCGAGTTGCCCTGCTCCTGGTGGCCTGCTATTACCATGATCCGCAGCTTCTCCCCCTTTACCGGTGGGCCTTTGAGAAAGGCAATACGAGGGAAAAGATTGCCGCCACGGTGGGGTTCTGGCGGCTGGTGGGCCTTTTGCCCCCATCGCCTTCGGTGATACCGGCCACGGGGCCGCACTGGCAGCAGTTGGCAGCTCGTGCCGCGGAACTGCAGCGGGCCACCCGTGAACGCCCTTTGGTAGCGCTCTGGGTCAACTCCTACCTTGCCGCCTCCGGCCTGGTCAAACCCACAGGGTTCACCTTTCACGCCACCCCCGAGGAGTGCCTCAACGCCTTGGCCCGGCTGGCACAGCCGGAGGACTTGCCCTATGTGGTGGCCCTCTGGCCCCTGGCCACGCGCTTTGAGGATCGCAGCAGGTTGGTGAAGATCTTGGAGGCCATCACCTTGAGTCGGGTGGTGCCCGAAGTAAGGGGGGATCGCACTCCCACGGGCCCGTGGATCATGGAAACGGCCATCAACACAGTGGACGCCTTCGTGGCCAACCTATGCTTTACCCCCGACGGATGGGCTCTTTTTCTCCATAACGCCGCGGCGCTAGCCGGGGGGGACCTGCGGGAGGGTTTTCTCGCCGCGTTGCGACAACTTTACGCCCCAGTGTGGCCGCTGGCAGCGGCGCAGTTGCAGGGCTTCGGCGCTCCCGCCGCCATTTTTGACCGCACTTGGCCGGATCATCCGAGCAACAGCGCTGCCCGCAGCCGGGTGCTGGAGGTTTTCCGTCCGAAAAATCCCTAGGCTAGAATCCACGGGCAGGGAGGGTTCCATGGATCGTCCATTGGCCAATTTGCAACCGTCGTTGGTTTGGCAGCACTTTGAAAAGCTGTTGCAGATCCCGCGACCGTCCAAGCATGAAGAAAAGGTGCGGGCGCACATTAAGGCGTGGGCGGAGGAAAAAGGCTTTGCCGTGCGAGAGGACGCGGCGGGAAACCTGGTGGTGCAGGTCCCGGCCACCCCTGGCCACGAGCATGCCCCCATTGTGGTGTTGCAGGGGCACCTGGACATGGTGGCGGAAAAGAACTCGGACGTGACCTTTGATTTCCTCACGGATGCGATTCAACCGCGCATTGTGGGGGAGTACGTGTACGCCACGGGGACGACCCTGGGCGCCGACAACGGGATTGGGGTGGCGGCGGCCATGGCCATCGCTGAGGACCCCGAGGCGGTGCACGGACCCCTGGAGCTGCTGTTTACCGTGGATGAGGAAACGGGCCTTACGGGCGCTGCCAAGTTGGACCCGACCCTGGTGCAGGGTCGCACGTTGCTGAACCTAGATACCGAAGAGGATGGGGCTTTTTACATTGGCTGCGCTGGTGGCGCTGATGCCCATTCCTTCTTTTCCTTGCCGTTGGCGGAAGTGCCCCCAGATCACGTGGCATTGGCGGTGAAGGTGCGGGGCTTGCGGGGTGGGCATTCCGGTGTGGACATTCATGAGAACCGTGGCAACGCCCTGAAGTTTTTGGCGCGGCTTGTGGCGGCGGCGTATAAGGTGAGCGATGAGGTACGGATCGCCTCCATTGCCGGTGGGAGCAAGCACAACGCCATTCCACGGGAAGCCGATGCCCTGATCACCGTGCCGGTGGGAGAGGTGGCGGCGGTGCGGCAGGCGCTAGCCGACACGGCGGCGGTGTTGCGGGAGGAGTACGGGGAAATTGACCCAGGGCAGCGGGTGGAGGTGGAAGAAGCCAGTGCCTCTCAGGCTTTCACCGGAGCCGACAGCAGGCGGCTTCTGGATGCGTTTTTGGCCTGCCCCCATGGGGTATTGGCCATGAGCCGTGCGGTACCCGGACTGGTGGAAACCTCCAACAACCTGGCGGTGGTGACGACCCAGGGCACAGAGGTGAAGGTGATCACCTCCAGTCGCTCTTCGGTGATGCCTTCTCTGCGAGCCACCCTACAGCAGGTGGAAGCGGTATTTCGGTTGGCGGGGGCCAGGGTGGAGGTGCACGATGGTTACCCTGGCTGGAAGCCCAACCCCAACTCGCCGGTACTGAGGCTCGCCAAGGAGGTGTTCCAGCGGGAATTTGGCCGGGAGCCGGAGGTGAAAGCGATCCACGCCGGCTTGGAGTGCGGGCTCATCGGTGAGAAGTTTCCGGGAATGGACATGCTCTCCTTGGGCCCGCAAATTGAGTCGCCCCACTCGCCGGACGAACGGGTGCAAATCCCCACGGTGGGTAAGTTCTACCGTCTCCTCAAGGCCATTTTGGCGGAGATGGCGTAGAGGCCCCAGGGGCACTGGTCTCTTGCCCAACATCATTGGCCGGCAGCGGCCTTGCCCCAGTGGCAGTTGGGGAAGGGGTGAGGCAAGAGCGGGCGGAAGTCGGAGTGCCGTGCGGAAAGAACAAGGCGGCCTGGAGGTACGGCCCCGGGGAAGAAGGGTCCATGGGAGGTAAGGCGGCGATTGTAACCGGCGGGGGCACGGGGCTTGGACTGGCTATCAGCCGGGAGCTGGGTCGGCGAGGGTATCCGGTGGTGCTGGCCAGTCGCAAGCGGGAGCACCTGGAGGCGGGCGCCTCTTCCCTTGCGGGTGAGGGTGTGGCGGTCCACACCGTTCCCTGTGACGTTCGCGACCGTGGGCAAGTGGAGCGGGTGCTGGCGGAGGCGGAGCAACAGTTTGGCGGCGTGGCGATACTGGTGAACAACGCGGCAGGTAACTTCGTGGTCAAGGCGGAAGCGCTTTCACCCCGCGGCTGGGAAGCGGTTCGTGGCATCGTCCTTGATGGGACGTGGAACTTTAGCCAGGTGGTGGCTCAGCGCTGGATTGCCCAGGGCCAAGGGGGTTCCATCCTCAACATCATTGCCACCTACGCCTGGACCGGTGCGGCGGGGGTGGTCCACTCGGTTTCTGCCAAGGCAGCGGTCTTGGCGATGACGCGCAGCCTGGCTGTGGAGTGGGGACGCTTCGGCATTCGGGTCAATGCCCTCGCCCCCGGGATCATGGTCACGGAAGAGGCGGCTAAAAACCTTGGCTACAGCGATCCACAGGTGCAGGGGTGGCTGGCCCAGCAGGTACCCCTGGGGCGTTTGGCGACGCCCGAGGAAGTGGCGCGTTTGGCGGTGGATCTGGTCAGCGACCGCCACCCCTACGTCACGGGGGATTGCTGGACGGTGGACGGTGGGCTCTGGCTGGTTGGCTTTCCGAATCTGCGCCGGTTCTTGGACGGGGAAAGCTGGGAGAACGACCAGCCCCGTAGGGGCTGAAGGGTTTTCGTCGCGGGGGCCAGGCCGAGTCCGGTGCACACCGACGGGGAGGGCGGTCAACCTTTTGACCGTAACGCCAGACCACCCAGGAGGGTTGCGAGGGCCAGGACCTGCAACATGAGGCTGGCGGCACCCGCCGCCAGGGGGTTTTGACTGTACAACCCAGCCAGGAGCAGACTCCCCACCAACCATGCCAGGCCGGAAACGGCGTGGAACAGGCCAAAGGCGGTGGCGCGACGGGGAGCCTCCACCAGCGTGGCCACTGCCGCCTTGAGGATGGTTTCCTCCAAGCCCATGGCAGCGCCCCAGAGGGCTACCCCCACCGCGGCGGCAATGGGGCTGGTGGTGAACACCAGAAGCGCCACGGGGGCGGTTACCAGCGGGACCAAGCACAGGGCCTTCAGCCCCACCCGATCAAAGAGCCAGCCGGCCGGCAGCGCCACCGCGCCGTCCACCAGCATGGCCAGGGAAAAGAGCACGGGGATGCTGACTGTAGGGAGCACCTGGTGCTTCTGTAAATGAAAGGCCAGCAACTGGAAATGGGCAAAACCTGCCACGTGAAGGGCAACAAAGGCCAGCAGCCACCAAAAGCTGGGGACCCGGGGCGCGAAGTTGGCACCTTGGGTTGCACCAGCCGGCTGGCCGGCCACCACCTTGCCAAACAGGACCCGTGCCAGGGTAAGGGTGGAAAGGGCAGCCACGGCGGGGACGGCGAGGATGAGGAAAGCCGTACTGAACCCCAGCTCCCGCGCCAGCGCCCAGGCGACCACCAGAGGCCCGATCACCGCCCCCAGCTGGTCTAGGACCTCGTGCAACCCGAACCCCTTGCCGTGCCCCACCACCGCTGTGGCCTGGGCCAGGAGGGCATCCCGCGCCGGGGTACGAACGGCTTTGCCCAGCCGTTCCAGCACCACCAGTGCCGCTGCCCACTCCCAGCGTTGGGCGAAAGCCAGGAGGGGGACGGCCAGGAGGTTCAAAAAATAACCGACGAAGGTAAAGGTCCAGTAGCCGCGGGTCTTATCCGCCCACAACCCGGTCACCAGGCGCAGGGCATAACCGGCAAACTCCCCGAGCCCTGAGGACAGCCCCACGGCCAAGGCAGACGCGCCCAAGAAAGCCAGAAAGGGGCCGGTGATACCTCGAGCCCCCTCGTAGGTGAGATCGGCCAGCATGCTCACCAGTCCCATGAGGCCGACAAAAAGTGCAGCGCTGCGGGCTTTCATCCTCACGCACCTGGACCCGGCAAGACACGCACCTGGAGGCTTGAGGAGGCGCGGGCAAGGCTGATCCAAGCACCCCCTTTGTTCCGGGGCTCCCCAGGTGGTTGAAGCCGGCATTCCGAGGACGAAGTCCCCACCTGGGCGCTGGCGAAACGCTGGGCATCCAAGGGGTGTAACGGTGGCCACCAGAAGAACGCCATTGAAGCCCAGGGCTGGGTCCGAGGCGCACAGCAACCGACGGGTCTCTCCTCCTCGCCTTCCCAGGGGTATGACGGCGTGGTGCGGAATAGGCTTCTGGTCACGGAGGGTCCTGTAGCCAGCACCACTGTTACCCTGAAGCCTGCCGGGGCTGCTGCCAGGCTTCGGACCACGAAACACCGCGGAAGTTTTTCCGCGGGAGGTCAAAGAGCTTTTGGGCCACACGGATATCGGCGGTGGACCCAGCCAACAGCATGGCCAGCTCATCGGGGGTGATGGGTGGGTTGGAGAGGAGCCAGGCGGCAATCTTCACCGCCGGCCGCACCAGGGGCAAGGGGATGGGTACGAAAAGCCGCTTTTTCCCCAGGGAGGAGGCGATTCGCTGCAGCACCTGGCGGTACGAGAGGACCTCAGGCCCACCCAGCTCCACAATTTGCTCAACGGCTTGGGGGTTTTCTAGGCTGGCCACGAAGGCCTCAGCCACCTCTTCCACCGCCACCGGTTGGAGGGGGTATGAACCGTCGCCAAAGACCGGGACCAGGGGCGCACGTCGGATCACCCCGGTCAGGGTGGTGGTGAAGCCATCCCCGGGTCCGAAAATGACGGAGGGGCGAAAGATGGTCCAGGCCAGCCCTGAGGCACGAACCAGCTCCTCCGCTTGCCCCTTCGTACGATGGTACGGGATGGGGGATTGGGGGTCCGCACCCACCGCTGACATGTGCACGAGCCGGAAAATCCCAAACTTCTTGCACACCTCCACCACCCGAGCTGTGGCCTCCACGTGCGCTCCATGAAAGGTGATCCCTTGCCGAGGGTCTTCACGGATGATGCCCACCAGGTGGATGACGGCGCTACAGCCCTCCACCCACCGTTCCCAGCCCGACAGGGTGACATCAGCCGCCACGCGGATCACGCCGGGTTCGGAAGAACTTTGCGACAGCCGACGGGCAAGGGCCACCACTTGGAAACCACGTTGTAGGAGCTCGGCGACAATGCGGGTACCCACAAAGCCGCTTGCGCCCGTGACCAACACCTTTTTTGGGGTTTCGGGGAAAAGCCCCTGTTCGGTCGGTTTCTTTCTTGGCCGGCGGGGTTTTTTTTCCCGTTCCATCGTCGCACCGCGGGGATGGTAGCATGCTCCGTGCGCCGTGCTGTGCTGGCCGATCTCCATCTCGGGCAAGTTCCCGGCGATCTTGAGCGTTTTGCCGAGCTTTTGGAAGCGTTACCCAAGGCGGGCGTGGGCGAGGTGGTCCTGGGCGGAGACGTGTTTCGCACCTTGGTGGGGATTCCGCGTTTTTGGTCCGCCGCCGTTACCGAGGGGCTTGCAGCGCTGCGAAGGCTCCGCCAGCGCGGGGTTCGCCTCGTGTGGGTGGAAGGCAACCGCGAGTTTTTCCTGCACACCCGTGCCATGGCGCCCTACTTGGACCGTTTCCTCCCGGCCTATGGCTTTGCCGCGGGCGGACGGCGTTTTTTGGTGGAACATGGGGACCTAATCAATCGGGCCGATCGTTGGTACTTTTTTTGGCGAGCTCTTTCCAAGAGCCGGTGGGCCTACTGGTGGGCTCGTAGCCTTCCCCAGGCCCTGGCGCAACGCATTGTGGTGCACACCGAACAAGCCTTGGGAAAAACCAACTTTGCCCATCGCCGGCATCTCCCGGTGGAAGATTTGCAACAAGAAGCCTGCCGCCACTTCGCCTGCGGGGTGGACGTGGTGTTTTGGGGCCATTTTCACCGTTTTTGGAGCTTTCGCCAAGGATCGCAGGTAGCCTTTGCCTTGCCCGCCTGGCAGGATACGGGAACGGTGGTGTTTGTGGAGCCCGATGGCACCTTTTCTTTTCAACCTGAGGCTGGCCATTTTGTTGACAATGGGGTGGCTTTTTGCTACCAAGGGTAGGAGATGGCGAGGTGAGTATGGGTGGGAAAATTCTCTTGGCCGATGACAGCGTCACGATTCAAAAAGTTGTGGAGCTTACCTTTGCCGAGACGGATTTCACCGTGGTCACGGTCGGTTCGGGAAGCGAGCTGTTGCAGCAGCTGAGAAAAGAAAACCCGGATATCGTGTTGTGCGATGTGGTCATGCCGGATATTTCCGGCTACGAGGTGTGCCAAAAGATCAAGAGCGATCCAACCACCCTCCATATCCCCGTGGTCTTGCTCACCGGTACCTTTGAGCCCTTTGATCGAGATCGAGCCTTGGCGGCGGGGTGCGACG
>JANXCP010000003.1 GCA_025060245.1 Thermoanaerobaculum sp.
GAAGGGGGCAGTTCCCACCTGCGCGGCACCACCGGCCGCCGCTGTTGGAAACGTCGCAGAATCCCCTTCGCCACCAAGGCATCGGCCACCGACCGCGAACAACCAACCGCTTGGAGGACCTCCCCTTCCACCGCCGACCCTCCCCGCCGCTGCACTTCTTCCCAAAGGTCCCGTTGGCGCGGCGGCAGCTTCGGCAAACTCGGACCGCCGGCAGCGATCACCAGCACGTTTACCCAGGCCCCCACCTCCCTTGGCGGTGAGGGCTGAACCAAACGCAACACGCCGCGGGTTTGCAGGGGCGGCACCAGCTCCTTTAGCTCCTGCAGGGAAAAACCAAGATGGGAGAGGGCGGCCACCGTCAAGCGCCGCCGCTCCAGCAGGGCTTGCACCAGGTCCCTAGCTCGGGGAGCTAGCTCGTGCAGCACCTCCAGGGCCCTGGGTCCCAGTTCCAGGCGCGCCGGGGGCAAGCGCAGGAGCTTGGCGGGCAAGGCGCTCTTGGCCACCAGGCCCGGGGGGCAAAAATAGTAGTCGCTAACAAAACGCACGAGCTCCAGCAGGTGGGGGGGAATTAGGGGCTCAGGGTCTAACACCTCCAACACCTCCACCACTCGTTCCGGGGGAAGTGCCGGCTCATCCTCCCAAGCCAACACCAAGCCCACCCGAGGCTTCCCACGAAGGGGGGCCACAACCCTTACTCCTGGCCTCAAGCTGGAGGCCCAAGGGGCAGGAACGCGGTAGGTCAATGCCTCAGGCACACCTAGGGGAAAAACGACGCGGACAAACACCGCGGGATGATACACTCGGGCGCGAATGGCAGACGCCCTCGAGCGGTACCGCGACACCGTCGCCCGGCTGCGCCAGGGACCACACCCCCAAGGGGAGGCTTTTGACCTGTGCCGGGAGGTGCTGGCCGTGGCGCCCCACACTCCCGAGGCCCAACAAGCCCTGCGCTACCTCCTGGAAGGTGCCATGGCCGATGCCCACACCTCCATTGCCGATGCCCAAGTGATCATGGCGCTGCTCAAGGCCCTGGACCGGGAGCAAGTGCGGTGGGAACAATTGCTGCCGGCGAGGGAAGGGAGGAAGTGATATGGTGCTAGAGCTGGATGCCCAAGACCGCCACGACCTGTTGCAACGCTTCTTGCGTTACGTGCAGGTGGACACGCAATCGGATGAAAACAGCTCCTCCTTCCCCTCCACGGAAAAACAAAAGGAGCTGTCGCGCCTGCTGGTGGAAGAACTCAAGGAGTTGGGGCTGCCCGATGTGGTCATGGACCAGTGGGGCTACGTCTACGCCACCCTGCCCGGCAACATCCCCGAAGGCCACCCCGCGGCCGGAAAGGTTCCCACCATCGGGCTCATCGCCCACTTGGACACCTACTTCGCCACCCCCGGGACAGGGGTCAAGCCGCAGGTCATCCACAACTACCCCGGCGGGGACATTTCCCTCCCCGGTGACCCCAGCCAGGTAATTCGCTTCGCCGAGAACCCTAACCTCGCGCGCTGTGTGGGGCATACCATCATCACCTCCGACGGCACCACCCTCTTGGGGGCTGACGACAAGGCGGGCATCGCCGAGATCATGACCGCCCTGGCGTGGATGCAACGGCACCCCGAGTTCCTCCACGGACCGGTGCGGGTGGCCTTTACCCCCGATGAGGAAGTGGGCCGTGGTACGGAACACTTTGACGTAGAGGGGTTTGGTGCCCGATACGCGTACACCTTGGACGGCTCCGACCTGGGGGAAATTGAGGACGAGACCTTCTGCGCTGATTCGGCGCTGGTGACCGTGGAAGGCTACGACGTGCACCCGGGCTACGCCAAGGGAAAGATGACCAACGCCGTGCGCGTGGCTGCCTTCATCGTGCAGAACCTACCTCAGGAGTTTTTGCCCGAAACCACCGAGGGGCGCCAACCCTACCTTCACCCCTACGACCTGCGGGGGGATGTGAGCAAGGTGGAGCTGAAGTTCTTGGTCCGTGCCTTCACCGAGGAAGAACTGCACCAGCAGGAAGCCACGCTGCAGCGGCTTTTGGAGCAAGCACGTCAGCAGTTCCCTGGGGCCAAGATCACCGTGACGGTCAAGGAGTCCTACCGCAACATGGCTTACGCCATTCGCCAGGACCCGCAGGTCCTGGACGTGGCTTTAGAGGCGGTGCGCCGCATGGGCTTGGAGCCGGTGCGTAAGGCCATTCGCGGTGGAACTGACGGCGCTCGCCTTTCCTTCATGGGGATCCTCACCCCCAACGTGTGGGCCGGCGGGCAAAACTTCCACTCGGTTCAGGAATGGGTCTCCCTGGAGTGGATGGTCAAGGCCACCGAGTGCACCCTGCATATCTTGAGCCTGTGGGTGGAGCGCGCCACCGGCGCCTAAGGCCTTTCCCGGCAGTGCGTTGGAGTTGTCTGGGAAAGGGCAGCGCGCAGGGGCGGAGCTGACAACGCCCTCCCGGCCCCATGGGAACTCCCCTCTCCTACGCCGGCGGCCCAAAGGCTCAGGGCTCGTCAGCGTGGCCTGGCGTTGACCACCACGCCGGGATCGGCAACCGGCACGGGCCATTTAGGCTTTATAGACTTGCAGTTGGCGCAGCTGGCGAATACGATCCCGCAGCCGCGCCGCCTCTTCAAACTCCAGCCGCTTCGCTGCGGCCTTCATCTGCTTTTCCAACTCCCCGATCATTTGGTTCAGGGACTTTTCATCCAAGAACGCTTCTTCGCCAAGTCGCGGGGGCTCGGTGAGGGCGTCGTGGTAATCCAGGTTGGCCATTTGCACCAGGGGGTTGGCAATGTCCTTGATGATGCTCCTGGGCTCAATGCCGTGGGCACGGTTGTAGGCCTCCTGCACGGAGCGCCGGCGCTGGGTCTCTTCCACCGCCTTGCGGATGGACTGGGTGATCACATCGGCGTAGAGGATGGCCGTGCCGTTCACGTTTCGCGCTGCTCGACCGATGGTCTGGATCAGGGCGGTATGGGAGCGGAGGTAACCCTCCTTGTCCGCGTCCAGGATGGCCACCAGCGAGACCTCTGGCAAGTCTAGGCCTTCCCGCAGCAGGTTGATGCCCACCAGCACGTCAAAGACCCCGCGGCGCAAGTCGGCCAAGATGGCGGTGCGCTCGAGGGTGTCAATCTCACTGTGCAGGTAACGGGCGCGGATCCCCAACTCCCCCAGGTACTGGGTCAGGTCCTCCGCTAACCGCTTGGTAAGCGTGGTCACCAGCACCCGTTCCCCTGCCCCCACCCGCTCGCGAATACGCGCGATCACATCGTCCACTTGCCCTTGCGCCGGGCGCACTTCCACCTTGGGATCCAAAAGACCGGTGGGACGGATGAGCTGTTCCACCACCACCCCGTTGGATACCTCCACTTCCCACTCCCCCGGGGTGGCGGACACGAACAGCACCTGGTGCAAACGGGCCATGAACTCGTCAAAGGTCAACGGCCGGTTATCCAGTGCCGAAGGCAGCCGGAAGCCAAACTCCACTAAGGTCTCCTTCCGCGAGCGGTCACCGTGGTACATCCCCCGCACCTGTGGAATGGTGACGTGGGATTCGTCGACGATGAGCAGCCATTCCTTGGGGAAATAGTCCAAAAGCGTCGGTGGGGGCTCTCCGGGTCGGCGGCGGGTGAGGTGGCGAGAGTAGTTCTCAATCCCTGGACAGTACCCCAGCTCCGCCAGCATGTCCAAGTCAAACAATGTCCGCTGGGTCAGCCGTTGCGCCTCCAAGAGCTTGCCCGCCGCCTTCAGCTGGGCCACGCGCTCATCCAGTTCCCTCTTGATGTCGGCCACGGCCAGCTGGAGGATCTCCCGCGTGGTGACGTAGTGGGAGGCAGGGTAAATGGGGAGGCGGTCTTCCACTGTCTCCAACACCACCCCGCGAAGGGGGTCCACGCGGGAAAGGCGTTCCACCTCTTGCCCCCAAAACTCCACGCGGATGGCGTGGTCCTCGTAAGGAGGGTAAATCTCCAGGACATCGCCCCGAACCCGAAAGGCTCCTGGCACCAGGTCCAGCTGCGTGCGCTCGTACTGCATCGCCACCAGTTGTCGGAGCACTGCCTCCAAGCCTGGCGTGGTTCCCGGCTCCAGGAGCAGGAGCATTCCGTAGTAGGCCGCTGGGTCACCCAGGCCGTAGATGCACGAAACCGAGGCCACGATGAGGACATCCCGCCGCTCAAACAGGGACCGGGTGGCCGCCAGCCGCAGGCGGTCAATCTCTTCGTTGATGGAGGTTTCCTTCTCAATGTAGGTATCCGTCTGCGGAACATACGCTTCGGGCTGATAGTAGTCGTAGTAGGAGACGAAGTACTCCACCGCGTTGTCGGGGAAGAAGCTCTTAAACTCCTGGTAGAGTTGCGCCGCCAAGGTCTTGTTGTGCGACAGGACCAGGGTGGGACGCCCCAGCGCCTCAATCACCTTGGCCATGGTGAAGGTTTTCCCCGAGCCGGTCACGCCCAGCAGCGTCTGGGCAAACAGCCCCTGGCGAAACCCCTCCACGAGTTTGGCAATGGCCTGGGCCTGGTCGCCGGCTGGGGAAAAGGGGGCTTTTAAGTGAAAGGTGCGGCTCATGGCCCAGGATGTGGGCAGACCTGCTGCCCCACCACCATCAGACGGTTCAACTCATCCTCCGTCAGCCGCCCGTCGGCCAAGATCAAGCGCGCTTCCCGCAACCATAGACCGCGCGTTTGGGTGCTCAACAGTCCCGCCTCGTGCCGCAGCTCCGCACAGCGAAGGGCCGCCTCCATTCGTGCCAACGCGGGAGGTCCCAAGGCGCGAGCCTGGGCTCGCAGCTGTTCCATGGTCCGCTCCCAGGCCCTTGCCTCCAGCTCGCGACCGCGACCTGCCAGCCAAAACAGGCTTGACAGCAGGACCAAAAGCAAGCCCAGCCCGAGCAACCGCCAGGCCCATAAGGTTCCGCCGCCCCCGCGCCTCACGTTCTCCCCACCATCTTGACAGTCTAGCGAGTTTAGGGGGAAGCTCCCCGGGATGGGTGGGAAGCTCCTGCGGTGGTTCGCCGTTGGCCTTTTGGCAGGCATCATCCTGGGTAGCTTGGCCGCGGTGGTTCTCGCCAGTTTCATTGACCTCCCGGCGGTGGAGGCCTTGACCACCTACCAACCACCGGCGGCCACCGTGGTGAAAGCCCGGGATGGCTCGGTGATTGGCAGTTTTGCGGCAGAAAAAAGGCTTCCCGTGTCGTTTGAGCAAATCCCCAAAGTGTTTCGCGATGCCGTGCTCGCGGTGGAAGACGCCAACTTTTACCGCCACCCGGGAGTGGACCCTTCGGGGGTAGCCCGTGCGTTCCTGCGCAACGTCCTTTCCTTAAGCAAGGCCCAAGGGGGATCAACCATTACGCAACAGCTGGCGCGAAACGTGGGGATTGTGAGCAGGGAAAAAAAGCTGATCCGGAAGCTGAAGGAAATCCTCCTGGCCATTGAAATTGAGCAAAAGTTCTCCAAGGATCAAATCTTCACCCTTTACGCCAACCAAGTGAACTTTGGTCACGGGGTTTACGGTGTCGAGGCGGCAGCACGGTTTTACTTCGGCAAGTCCGCCTCGGCCTTAACCCTTGCCGAAGCGGCCCTTTTGGCTGGGTTGCCACAACGCCCGGCTGATCTCTCTCCCCTGGACCACCCCCAGCGCGCCCTGCGGCGGCGCAACCACGTCCTGCAGCGCATGCTGGAGGAGGGGATGATTGATCGCCCCACCTACGAGAAAGCCATTGCCGAACCCCTGGGCGCGAGCCCTCATTTTGATCGGGAAACCTCGGCGGCCTACTTCCTGGAGGAGGTCCGCCGCCTCCTGGAAAGTAGCTTGGGTACGGAATTGCTCTTGGAAGGCGGGCTCACCGCCGAGACCACCCTGGATCCCGCCCTGCAGCAGCTGGCCGAAGAGTCCTTGCGGGAGGGGTTGGTGGAACTGCAAAAACGCCTTGGTTGGCCAGGGGCGCTGCGCAATGTAAAAGAGGAGGGAATCGTCAACCTGGCCACGTTCCGCCACCCCAGCTGGCCGTACCTCCGTTGGCGGACGGGGGAGCTGGCCTATGCCCTGGTGCTGGAGGTCTCAAGCGAGCACGCGAAGCTGCTCATTGGCAACCGCCAGGCGCGTTTGGAGCTGGCGGAAGCACGCTGGACCAAGCGCTCCAGTTTGTTTTCCCTGGTCAAGCCGGGCGACCTGGTCCTGGTGCGGCTCAAGGAGGTTCCGGCGCCGCCAGGGACCGTCACCGTCTCGCTGGAAGCTGAACCGAAAGTGGAGGGCGCCCTGGTGGTTTTGGACAACCGCACCGGGGCCATTTTGGCCTTGGTTGGCGGGTTTGATTTCAACCGATCGCAGTTTGATCGGGCCATACAAGCCAAGCGACAGGTGGGTTCCGCCTTCAAGCCTATGGTCTACGCCGCCGCGTATGAGGCCGGCTACTCGCCTGCGGATACCATCTTTGACGCCCCTGTCTTGCTACCAGACGAGCAGGGGCTCCCCACCTACTGCCCTCTCAACTATTACCGCAAGTACTACGGCATGGTGACGCTGCGCTTCGCCGTGGAACACTCCCTCAACGCCTCGGCCGTCAAACTGCAGCAAATGGTCAGCGGGGAGCGGGTCATTGACTTGGCCCGTCGCTTGGGGGTGCGCGAGGAGCTTCGCCCCTACCCCTCCATGGCCCTAGGCTCTTTTGAGCTTCCTGTGGTAACCACGGCGGCGGCCTATGCCGCCTTCGCCAATGGCGGGATGGCCGTGGAACCCTATTTTTTGCTCCGCGTCCGTGATAGCCAGGGCAAAACGCTCCTGGAGCAGCGTCCCCAGGTGCGGCAAGCCCTCAGTCAGCAGGTGGCGTACATGATGACCCATACCCTCACCGGCGTGGTGCAACGGGGCACCGCCGCCAAGGCAGCCTCCCTGCCGGGACACCTGGCGGGGAAAACCGGCACCACCGATGCCTATACCGATGCCTGGTTCATCGGCTATTCGCCGCGCATCACCTGTGCCGTGTGGGTGGGGAGGGATAAAAAAGAGCCCATTGGTCGGCGGATGACCGGTGCTGAGGCGGCGTTGCCCACCTGGATCCGCTTCATGCAGGCCTACCTGCAGCGACTGCCGGAAGCCATTCGCAGCGAGGACTTTCCCCTCCCCCCCTCGGGGGTAACCCTCATCCCCGTGGACCCACGGACCGGCCTGCGGGCTACCCCCGATTGCGGAGATAACGTCATCCTAGAGGCGGTTCCCGAGGACAAGCTGCCACCGGCGTGCTCGGCCCAAGCCCATCGGATCGCCGAGCTTCCCTGGGAACAGCAGTTGCGGTATTACACCTTCAAGCCCGGTGAGCCACTGACCACGCCGGAGGCCATCGCCGTTGCTGCCGCCAAGGCAAGCGAAAAGGATCAATGAGCTATGACGCAGGATCAAGGAACCCGGGAGCGACTTCTTGGGGCGGCATGGCGCCTGGAGCTGTTTACCCTGGGCTGGAACATTGCCGAGGGGGTCGTTGCCGTCCTCGCCGCCATCGCCGCCAAGAGCCCTGTGCTTCTCGGCTTTGGCGTGGATAGCTTCGTGGAGAGCACCTCCGCCCTGGTTCTGCTCTGGCGCCTCGGCCGGGAGCGGCGAGGGCTTGGGGTGGAGCCAGTGGAAGCGGTGGACCGAAAGGCAGAGAAGTTGGTGGCTTTGAGCCTGCTCCTGTTGGCTGGGTACGTGGCCTGGGAAGCGGTGCGGGCACTGCGGGGTGGGGAAATCCCTCAGCCCAGCGTGGTGGGCATTGCCCTCACCTCCCTGTCCCTGGTGGTGATGGTGCTCTTGGCTCGGGCCAAGCGGCGGCTGGCAAAGCAGTTGGGAAGTGGGGCTCTGGCCGCCGATGCGGTGCAGACCACCGCTTGCTGGTGGCTTTCTTCCATCACCTTGGCAGGTTTGGCACTGAACGCCACTTTTGGGTGGTGGTGGGCCGACCCTTTGGCAGCCCTAGGAGTGTGCGTGTACCTGGTTCGGGAAGCCTGGGAACACGCCCGGGGCGAGCAGGAGAAGGATTGAACCAGGGGGGATTTTTGGGTGAGCCTGGCAACCTCACGGAAAGCTTTTTCCCTTTTCACCGTTGCCTGATGAATGGCTTGCCCAGGGCAGAATCTTCCCAGGTCTGGGAGGGCAAGGTGAGGGAACAGGGCAGAGGAGCAAATCCGCCCTGGTAACCGGCACAGAGCCAAGAAATGGTCCTCAAGGATGCAAAGATAAGGGGCCCAGTCAACGAGAAAGGTTGGGAAGCGGGCTACGTTTAGTTGGGAATGGAGCGCAGCTCGCGGAGAAACTCGTCCGCCTCCAAGAAACCGGCGATGCGGTGGACTTCCCGCCCTTGGCCGTCCAAAAACACCAAGGTTGGATAGGTGGTAATGGCAAAAGCATCAGCGGTGCTTTTCCCCTCCGCCTCGGCGTTAAGGCGCACCGCCACGAACCGCTCTCGCAAGGTGGTAGACACCGATGGGTCAGCCAGGGTGGTGGACTCTAGGCGCTGGCACCAACGACACCAATCGGTATAAAAGTCCACCATCACCAATTTGCGCTCCTTTTGCGCCTTGTCCATGGCGGAAGCCAAATCCGCCTCCCAGGGAATGGCCGCCGCGGGCCGTGCTCCCCCCCGGGGGCCCATGATCAAGCTCAAACCCACCACCACGCCGAACACCATAGCCAACAAAGCTCCCGTACGCACCTTCATCACAACCCCCGCGCCCTTCTATGCCTGTACCCTCCCCTTGGTAACAGCGTGAAGCGGTAGCCCTCCGCTTCGCCGGCCTTCTTGGCGCTCCCGAGGTGGTCTCAGACGGACCTCTAGTCCACTTTAATCACGGGCCCGTGGCGCTCTAAAGGGGAGGTGAGGCATACCTCGGTGGCCGAGCGCACAAAACCCGGGACCTTGTGCAGTCGCGAAAGCAAGAGCTCTTGCAGGTGCACCGTGTCGCGAGCACGAACCTTCACCACCAAGTCGTACTCGCCCGTAATGAGGTGGACCTCCTCCACCTCCGGGATCCCTGCCAACTCGCGCACGATCTTGTCCAACCCGGCCGCCAAGTCCACCCGGACATGGACCAACGCCGTCACCGTATAACCCAAAGCCTGCGGGTCCACCCGCACTTCAAAGCCCTTCACCACCCCCGCCGCCCGCATCTTGCCCAGGCGCTCGTGCACCGTTGCCGGTGCCACTCCGTACCGCTCGGCAATGGCGGACAGCGGCATGCGGCCGTTTTCCTGTAAGGCCGCTAAGATCTTTCGGTCAAGGGCGTCCAATTTCATAGGGCCATTCTAGCGGATGGTAATGTGTCTTTTTTCACAAGGTATGGCATAATGGCGGCGGAGGACCGTTTATGCAGCTCAAACTAGCGTTAATTGGATTTGGCGTCGTCGGGCAAGGAGTGGCCAAGATCTTGGGCGATCGGGGCGAGTTTTTCCGCTCCCGTTACGGCGCAGACTTGGTGATTACCGCCGTCACCGATGTGAAAAAAGGCGCCGTGGCCGACCCTAAAGGCCTCAACCCCAAGGCGCTCCTGGATCACCTTGAGCAGCATGGTGACCTCACCACCTTTCCCGCCCCTGAGCGGGGTTGGGACGCCCTCACCACCATTCAGAGGGCGGAAGCCGACGTGGTGGTGGAGGTTTCCTGGACCGATGTGAAAACCGGGGGAGCCGCGTTGGGCCACTTGAGAGAGGCCTTTGCCTGCGGCAAACATGTGGTCACCACCAACAAGGGGCCCATGGTGGTGGCACCCTGGGAGATGCTTGAGGCGGCAGGGCGGGCCGGCGTGGAGTTTCGCTTTGAGGGGACCGTCATGTCCGGTACGCCGGTCATCTCCACCGCGTGGAGGGGGCTGCGCGGCTGTGAGATCACCGGGTTTTCGGGAGTCCTCAACGGAACCACCAACTTCATGTTGACCCGCATGGAGGAAGGCCTCACCTATGAGCAAGCCCTGGCCGAAGCCCAACGTTTGGGCTACGCCGAAGCAGACCCCTCGGGAGACGTTCTGGGTTGGGATGCCGCGGGGAAAGTGGTGATTTTGACCAACACGGTTTTGCGCTGTCCCCTCAAGCTGGAAGAGGTGCAGCTGGCTACGGGCATCACGGAAATCACCCCCGCGCAGGTGGAGGAGGCCAAACGTGCAGGCCAGCGGTGGAAACTGGTGGCCCAGGCTGCGGTGGAGGACGGCCAAGTACGGGCCAGCGTTTTGGCCAAGCGCATTCCCCTGGCCGATCCCTTGGCCGGCGTGATGGGCCCCACCAACGCGGTCACCTTTCACACGGACCTCTTGGGTCCAGTGACCATTGTGGGTGCCGGTGCGGGGCAAAAGGAAACTGCCTTTGCGGTGATTTCCGATCTGTTGGACATTCACTCGGCGCTGGTGGCGCGCCAACGCTAAGGAGGCCTTTATGGACATGCTCATCAATGGCCGCTGGGTTAGAACTCCCCAAACCATTCCCGTGACCGATCCTTGGGACGGGTCACTCGTGGACACGATCCCCCACGGGACTGCCAGCCACGTGGACGAAGCCATTACCGCGGCTGTGGCCGCGTTCCGCACCTGGCGGTTCTCCACGGTGGCGCAACGGATGGAGATCTTGCGCCAGGTCACCGAGACCGTGCGCGCCAACCTAGAGGAGTTTGCCAGGATCATTGCCCGAGAGGGCTCCAAGACCATCCGCGAGGCGCGGAAAGAGGCGCGACGCTGCGTGAACACCTTGAGCCTCTCGGCGGAGGAGGCCCGCCGCCTGTACGGGCAAACCATCCCCTTCGACTCCTTCCCCGGCGGCGAACACCGCCACGGTTACTGGTACCGCGAGCCCATCGGGGTGATTGCCGCGATTACCCCGTTCAACGATCCCCTCAACCTGGTGGCCCACAAGCTGGGTCCGGCCATCGCTGGGGGGAACACGGTGGTGCTGAAGCCGGCCACCGTCACCCCCCTTTCGGCGCTCAAGTTGGCGGAAGCCTTCCAGGAGGCTGGGCTGCCACCGGGGGTGCTGAACGTGGTCACCGGTCCAGGAGGCGAGGTGGGCGATCCCCTGGTCTCCGACCCACGGGTGCGGATGATCTCCTTCACCGGCGGGGTGGAAGCAGGGTTGCACATCACCCGCCTGGCCGGGCTGAAAAAGATCGGCATGGAACTGGGTTCCAACTCGCCGGTGATCGTGATGGCCGATTGCGACTTTGACCGGGCGGTGGCCGACACCGTCTCCGGCGCCTTTTGGGCCGCCGGCCAAAACTGCATCGGCGTGCAAAGGGTCTACGTGCAAAGGCCGATTTTTGATCGCTACCTCGAGGCCTTTGTGGCCAAGACCAAGACCTACAAGGTTGGTCCCAAACTGGAAGAGGATTGCGACATGGGGCCGGTGATCACCGAGGGCGAGGCGATCCGCATTGAGCAGTGGATTCGCGAGGCGGAGGCCGGTGGTGCCACCGTTCACTGCGGCGGCCGGCGCGGTGGCCCCGTGGGAACGGTCATTGAGCCCACCGTCATGACTGGGGTCACCTTTGAGATGAAACTGGGTTGTCAAGAAGTGTTTGGCCCCGTGGTGGCTCTGGCTCCCTTTGACGAGCTGGAGGAGGCGGTCAGGCTGGCCAACAGTGTGGACTACGGCTTACACGCCGCCATCTTCACCCGTTCCTTAGCCGCCGCGCATTACGCCATCAAGCACTTGGAATGCGGTGGGGTGATCGTCAACGACTCCACGGACTACCGCCTAGATCAGATGCCCTTTGGCGGCATCAAGAATTCCGGCCTCGGCCGCGAGGGGGTTGCCTTTGCCCTGTTGGAGATGACCGAGCCCAAGGTGGTGTGCTTTACTGAGTAGTTTCTTCAACCGGCAGGCTTTGAGCCAGCGGTAGACCGGGATAAAAGGCCAGGCGATGGACCACCACCCCCAAGGAGCGGGGGTCGTTGGGGGCTTGGTACGGTCGCGTGGACAGGGTGAGCAGAACGCGCTGGGCAAAGCGTACCTCCGGGGGGGTGGGGACCTCGGCGTAGGTCACCTCCGGAGGCACCTGGAGGAGCATTTGGTTCGTCCCTAAGGAGACGATCACTTGCGCCCCCCCAGGCCGGGGAGCGGAGAGCCACAGGCCCACCCGGCCCGAGCTCACGGGCAACTCCCATGTGCAGTTCGGCTCGCACCAAGCCCCCTCCCCCTCGCCCAGCCGTTCCGGAGCGAAGACGCGGGCCGCCCGCACGGCCTTCCGGTGCAGCTCCCGCGGCTCCGGGTTCACCGTGTAGGGCTTCGCGCTCCACGGGGGAAACTCCAGGGAAACAAAAAAGACCTTCAGCGCCAAAGGCCGGTAATCGCCGGCCAACTTGCGAAACTGATCCGCCTGGAGCCTCAGCGGTACCACCTGGCCATGGCCGGCCCGCTCGGGGAGCAGCGGCACGCTCCAACCCACCAAAGCTCGCTCCCCCGCCGCCTCCTCCACGCCCAAATCCACGTCTCCCGCCCAGGCCCGCACGGTGGCGCGGCCAACCCCCGGAGGTAACTCCACCGCCATCGTTAGGCGACCCGCGGCGGAGAGGGCAGGAAGGAGCACAGTGGCCTGGGGGTAAAGCCAGACAAAGGGATGCCCTTGTTCGTGCTCCAGCACCGAGCCACCGGCGTAGACGATCACCGGATTCTCCACCGCCGCGGCCTGCAGGAACCGCCCCTGGGAGAGAGCCACCGCACGAGGTTCGTTGACCGCGAAAGAGCTCACCCGGGACACAGAGGAGGACAAAAACGAGGGGTAAGACTCCTCCACCAGGAACAGTCGCTCGCCGGCAAGGCGGAAGGCGGGGGACTTAAGCTCTGAGTACCGCAAGCTGGCGCAGGGAAAAGCGCCGGTGCGGGCCAAGAAGTTGCGAAAGGAGAACAGCTCATCCTGAAAGACCACGGTGCATGGGGGCGTTGCTGATGCCTTGAGGAAAGCCTCTACCACCGGCAAAGGATGGTCCCGCATATGCCGCAGGGCGGGATAGGTCCAAGTGGAAAAAAAGAGCGTCCCCGCTCCAACCGTTGCCAGCACCCAAACCCGCCGCCGCAACACCCACACAAGCCCTTGTACCACCAGAACCGCTGCCACCTGCAGCGCCAACACCCAGTAACGCGGGTAGGTGCGATTGTGGACCAAAAGCAAGAGGTACACCAGCCAAAGCCCAGCCAGGCTGGCAAGCCAAAAGCTGTGGGAGGAGAGGCGCTGGCGGAGGGAGAGCCACCCCACCAGGCCTACCCCAGAAAAAACCAGCGCTGGTAAGGGACCGCCCAGTCCTTTTACCCAGCCAATTTGTTCCAGCGTGGCTTCCTCCGTGCCCAAAAGGAAGCTGTGCTCCCAGGCATGGGTGATTAGGCTTTCCCAGTAGTATTGCCAGCCACCGGCCTCCAACACCAGGGGTCCCAAGGTGACGAGCAGAAGGGCCAAGGAGGCGAGGGCAGCGGCGAGCAGGCTTTTTCCATTTTGCCGCACCTGCCAGGCCCAAAGGAGCCCCACCAGGAAAAACCACGGTGCCAACGGGGGTCGGATGAGGGCCGCAGCGGTGAGAAAAAACAGACACAGGGGAAAGCTCGCCGGCCCCCGGTGGAGCCAAAGGGCAAGCGCCACGAAGAACACCGCCGCAGCTGGCGTTTCCGAGAAACCGCGGGCAGCATGGACCCAAACCCCCGGGAGGAAAGCTGCCAACGTGGCCGCCGCCAAAGCCCATGATTGGCCCACAAGGGACCGAGCCACAAAGAACATCGCTGCCACCCCCAGCAAAGACAGGAGAGCACTGGCCATTTGCAGTGCCTCCAGGGGACCGGGGGCACCCAAAGCCCAAACCACTCGGCCCAACAAGACCCACAGGGGAAAACCAGGTGGGTGGGGCATGTGGTCCAACGGGTCAAAGTCCACCACGCCAGCTGCCAAGAGGGCCTCATCCTGTTCCCAAGGGCCCCGAGGCAAAAACCCAAAGCGCGAGGCCGCCACCACAAGGAGCAGGAGCAAGAGACCCCGGTGCCCTGCAGTTGCCTGGAAAACCCGCTGCAAAAAAAGGCGAGAGACCCTCACGCCCAACCTGCTCACGCCATCAATGTAGCAAAGGCCCTCTTCGCAGCGTTCCCGTTACCCAGGCTTTTGGTGCAGCTCCCCCTTCTCTTGGCCTTGCCAACGTCAGCCGGGTCGGCGTGGTAAGCTTTCCCCGTGGGTGGGATACGGGTGGAATTTCACAAGATCACCAAGCGCTTCGGAGGTCGCCCTGTGCTGCGGGGCATCTCAGGACAAGTTTCCCCGGGTCGGGTGCTGGTGGTAACAGGCCCCAACGGTTCTGGCAAATCCACGTTGATCAATGTCCTCGCCGGTTTGCTTCGACCCAGTGAAGGCACTGTACGCTACCTGGAAGGCCAGCAGCCACTGCCTCAGCAGGTGTGGCACCGGATCCTCGGGGTCTGCGCGCCGGACATGGCGGTGTATCAGGAGTTCTCGGCGTTGGAGAACCTTTCATTCTTTTGTCAGCTGCGCGGTCTGTCCCGGTCCCAATCAGAGTTGGCCGAGCTTCTCCAGGGTTTGGGCCTCGCGGCAGGCGACTTGCGGCGGCCGGTGGGTCAGTTTTCTTCCGGGATGCTGCAGCGGGTGAAGCTGGCGCAGGCCTTGGTTCACGACCCGCAGGTGCTGCTGTTGGACGAGCCTTCCTCCAACCTGGACGCGGCGGGGCACCAACTCCTTGCCGCGTTGGTGGGACGCTTCCGCACCCGGGCAGCGGTGGTGGTGGCCACCAACGATCCTCGGGAAGTGACTTGGGGGGACGAGATTCTTGAGCTTGCCGCGTGAAGCCTGGGCTGTGTTCCGCAAGGAGGTGGTGTCGGAACTCCGGAGTCGGGTGGCCATCTCCTCGGTAGGTCTTTTTGCCCTGACCACCCTGGTGGCAGTGGCCTATCAAATCGGGCCGTACCGCATCCACGAACAGGACCGCCCGCACCTCCAGGCGGCTCTGTTGTGGATCATCCTGTTCTTTGGCGCTAGTTCCGGACTGCCGCGGGTATTTGTGAAAGAAGAGGACGCGCACACAGCCAAGACGTTACGTCTGGCAGCTCGCCCGGGGGCAGTTCTGGTGGGCAAGTTCCTGTTCAATTTGCTGTTGCTGTTGGGCCTTGAAGGTTTCTTGGTGCCGCTGTTTGGTGTATTCATGGGTTTTGCCCCGAGAAATCTCCTGGCCCTCTTGCTGGTGCTGGTAGCCGGAGCGGTGGGGCTGGCCGCCTGCGCCACCATGGTGGCCGCCATCATTTCCCGCGCCACGGGCTCTTCCACCCTCTTTGTGGTGTTGGCAGTGCCCTTGGTTCTACCCCTGCTGGTGTTCCTCATTCAAGGGACGCGCATGGCCGCCACAACCCCAGATCTGACCGCCATAGGGCCGGCCTTGCAGGCGGTAAGCTCCCTCACGGGAGTCACCTTGGTGACCTCAGGATTCCTCTTTCCGGTGGTGTGGCATGACTAACGGGAAAAAAGTCGCGTTGGCATTGCTCTTTTTTTGGTTTTGCCTGGTGATTTGGGCTGCGTTCTTCTATGCCCCCCGCGCGGTGGGGTTTAAAGGGGAGTCGGCCCGTATTGTCTTTTTTCACGTGCCCCAGGCATGGGTGGCAGTGCTAGCCTTTTGTGTCAATTTGGTAGCCTCCCTTCGCTTTCTCCGGCACCGCCGCCTCCTGGACGACGCCCGTGCGGCAGCGGCTGCCCGCCTTGGCCTGCTGTTTGCCGTGTTGGCCACCGTGAGCGGTTCTCTTTTTGCCAAGGTGATGTGGGGTAGTTTCTGGAACTGGGATCCGCGGGAGATTTCCATCGCCATCCTGCTCCTGGTGTACGCCGCCTACTTCGCCTTGCGGCAAGCGGTCAACGATCCGGAACGCCGGGGTTCTTTAGCTGCTGCTTACGCCATTCTTGCCTTTGTAACCATGCCTTTCCTCGTCTTCGTGGTCCCCCGGATCTACTGGTCCCTGCACCCGGATACGATCATCAGCGCGCAGGGAACCGTTAACGTCCAAATGGAGCCCCGCATGTTCCAAGTGCTCCTGGGATCCGTCCTGGGATTTAGTGGGCTTTTTTGGTGGTTATACTCATTAGAGGTGCGTCTAGCCCGCCTGAACCTTTGGCGGGAGCACGGGGGGGAGTGATCATGCCAGCACCAGAGAGCCTTTTTTGGGTCGCAGCGGTTACCATTGGCATTTGGATTGGTATCTTCCTCTACTGCCTTGGCTTAGAACGGCGCTTGGCGCGTTTGGAAGAGGAAGGACGGTCATGAACCGCCGTACCATGTGGACTGTGGTTGGCCTGGCCCTCATTGTGGGCTTCATCGCCTTTGGCGCTGGGGCGTTCAAGGCAAGCCTCACCCCGTACGTGAGCTTCGCTCAGGCGCGGGCCTCCGCCGACGCCGTTCAGGTAGCAGGTAAGTTGGTTCACGGATCGGCGAACTACGATGAGAGCTCAGGCAAGCTCTTTTTCCTCCTGGAAGACGGCCAAGGTGATCGTATGCGCGTGGAGTTTGCCGGAACGAAACCGGGCAACTTTGAGGAAGCCACGCAAATTGTAGCAATTGGTCGTTTCGCCGGCGGCGTCTTTGTGGCGGAAAAGCTACTGGTGAAGTGTCCCTCCAAGTATCAGGGGACCGAGGAGAAGCAGTACGGCGCCCAGACCTAGCTGGGCTTTAGGCTGTTGGAAAAAGGGGGAGAGCCATGTATTGGCCAGGAGTTTTCGCACTTTGGGCGGCGTTTATTGCCTTTGCCGCCTCCACGTTTCTCTACTGGCGGGTTGACCGCGGCCGGGAAGAGCTCAGGCCCTACGCTCGCCAGGCCTATTATTATGGGGCTTTTTCCATTTTTCTCGCCTCCGCGATCCTGCTCTACCTCATCCTCAGCCATGATTTCCGCCTGCACTACGTTTTCTCCTACTCGGACCGTTCGCTACCCTGGCATTACCTAGTTTCCACCTTCTGGGCTGGGCAGGAAGGCAGTTTTCTCCTGTGGATCATCGGAGTGTTTTTCATCCGATTTGCCAAGCACTACGAAGCACGCGGACTGTTGGTCTACAACCTCACCCTTCTCTCGCTCATCGCCATCCTCCTTCGCCAGTCCCCGTTCCGCTTCCTGCAAGGTTTACTTCCAGGGCAAGTGCCGGTGGATGGCCAGGGCCTCAACCCTCTCCTGCAAAACTTTTGGATGACCATCCATCCACCCGCCATGTTCCTCGGTTACGCGGCCACCGCCGTGCCCTTTGCCCTGGCGGTGGCAGCTCTATGGGGTCGCCGGTACGATGAGTGGGTCAAGGCCGCCCTCCCGTGGGCCCTAACCGCCGTGGTCACCTTGGGCGCGGCCATTCTCCTGGGAGGGTATTGGGCCTACATTACCCTCGGCTGGGGCGGTTACTGGGGCTGGGATCCGGTAGAAAACTCCTCTTTGGTGCCCTGGCTCACCTCCTCCGCCCTAGTTCACGGGTTGCTACTGCAAAAAGCGCGCAACCGTTTTCGCAAGCTGAACTTCTTCCTAGCGGTGGTGTCGTTTGTCTTGGTGGTTTACGCCACCTTCCTCACCCGATCAGGGGTTCTGGCCGATTTTTCGGTGCACTCCTTTGTGGACCTGGGGATTACCGGTTGGTTGGTCTTCAACCTCTTGTTCTTCTTGTTCCTTGGGCTCGGATTTTTGCTGTGGCGGTGCCGAGAAATCCCCTCTGAGGTCGGGGAAGAACCGTTTTTTTCCCGTACCGTGTTCTTCGTGATAGCCATTGGGGCCTTGCTGGCCACCGCCACTGTGGTCCTAGTGGGAACGTCCTCCCCGCTGATCACCCGCCTGTTCACCAAACCTTCCCAGGTGGCTCCCAGCTTTTACAACCGCGTGACCTTACCCGTGGGGATCCTGCTGGCCACCCTGTTGGGAGTGGTCCCTTACTTGCACTGGAAGGGCAGCTCCAAGAAATTGCTTCGCCGGCTCCTAGTAGCTGGCTCGGTGGCGGTCTTGGGCACAGGTTTCGCGATCTTGCTGGGCGCTCGCGGGGCGCTGTTTCTGGTATTTCTGGCGGTCTCCACTCTCGCGTTCGCCTCCAATCTCCTCAAGAGCATTGACGAGGTGCGCCAGCGCCGCTTCCGCGCCATGGGAGGCTACCTGGCCCACGTGGGTTTAGGCTTGATGCTGGTGGGGATCATTACGTCGTCGGCGTACAACAAGACGCAAAAGGTGACGTTGGCGCAAGGTCAGCCTGCTGACCTCTTCGGCTACACCCTGACGTTTCAGGGAGTGCGAAACGATAACCCAATAGAGCGGGACGTGATGCTGGTGGAGGTGCGCGATCGGCGAGGCCGGATCCATGAGGCGCGACCGCGCATGTTCATCAACGAAAAAACCAAGCAGCTGGTGGCTCATCCCGACGTGCTGGTGCGGCTTACCCACGACCTGTACATTTCACCGGTGGAGTACGACCCTGGGCGGCCGCCGCAAGAGGCCGACATGGTGGAGTTGGGGAAGGGAGAGAGCATCCCGGTGGGGCCCCTGACTGTGGCCTTTAAGGCCTTTGACATGGGCAGCGGCCACTCCAGTGGTGAGGAGCTTTCCATCGGTGCCATCCTGGAGGTGGTTTCAGGAGGAACCACACACACCGTAACCCCCCGCCTGATCTCCAGCCCCGCCGGGCTCTCCAGTCAGCCGGTGGAAGTTCCTGGACAGCCAGGGGTCCAGCTCCAGCTGGTCGGGGTGAACGCGAGCGTTGGGCGCATTCGCTTGCACGTGCACGGGATTCCTTCCAGCGTGGCCAAGCGGGCTGTGCTCAAACCCGGGCAGTCTTTGGACTACCGGGGTTTGTCCCTCACCTTCGACGGTTTTGACCTTTCCGATTTTGATCCCGAGGCAGGCAAGATCAACATCGGCGCCGTGGTGAAGGTAAGGGACCAGAGTGGGCGGGAGTTTGAGGTTACCCCGGTGGTACGCAATGGCGGGCAACGAACGGACGCTGCCTTACCTCCCCTTCCCGGGGTGTTCCTGCGCATGGGACAAATGAACGCCGAGGAGAAGCTCGTGGAGTTGCTCGTCATTGATCCCAGCGCTCCTCCTGACCCAGGGGAACCCGCTAGGTTCTCGGCTGACGTCAGCGTCAAGCCCATGATCGGTTTGCTCTGGACTGGGCTTGTGGTGCTCCTGGCTGGAGGAGTCCTGGCTGCCTGGCGACGGCGAGAGGAGTTCGCATAGCCGGTTTCGCGTTGGAGAGCCTTTTGCGGCGTTGTATACTTCAAGTGCGTGCAGTCCCATTTCCTGTTGCCCCTGTACCCGTTGGACGGGTTGGTGCTGTTGCCCACCCTGAAGGTGGAGGTGTGTCCGGTGGGTACAGTGGCCACCAAGGTCTTCCAGCGCGCCGTCGAGCACCAGCATCAGCTCGTGGCTTCCTGCTACGAAGACGAGTCGGTTCACGAGGTTGGCGTGCTGGCACGGGTCTTCCTCCCCGACGACGAAAAGCCTAGGGCCGTTCTCCAGGCCGTCAGCCGCTGTCGCCTGCGGAAGCTGGTGGCAGAGGACGTGCCCATGGTGCTGGCGGAGGAGTTCCCTGACACCCCCCGTCCTTTCCAACGAACAGAGCCTCTTCGTCGCCTGCTCCTCACCCGTTATGCCCGTCTCTGCCTCCACCTCAATCTTCCCCTGCCCCGGGAACTGCGGAACCTACCCCTTTGGCAGCTCACCTGGAAACTCACCTCTCAGCTCAACTTGGATTTTCGCCAACAGCAGGGCCTGCTCAACCTCCCGGATCCCGTCACTCGGGGGCAGATCCTGCTTTTGGCTGTCAAAGATCTGGAGCGCAAGGAGAGGTTCCTTCGCCCCTTTGCCAAGTTGCGGAAAGGAGGTCAGTGGAACTAGGGTGGGAAAACCGGACCTCAACTTGGACGCCTACCGCCTCGTAGCTGACCTGCTGCACCGCCTCCGCCAGGTTTTGCGTTACCACCTGCGGGAAAGTGCCGGTGACCACTGGGAGGAACGTATCCCCGACGACTTGCGGCTTTTCCTCTCCCAACGGCGAATGAGGGAACAGGGGGTTAGCTGGTTTCGCACCGCAGACCTGGACCTTTTAGATTACGCCAGCTTTTCCGACCTCGCAGAAATCTTCGCCGCCAACCCGGCGTTGTTGGAGGGGGTGGACTGGCTGCCCCCTACGGGGCGAGAGGCGGTGCTGAAGGTTCGTTTCCTGGAGCTGGATACCATTCTCCAAAGGGTTGCCTATGCCCGTCCCGTCTCAGAGCTGGAAATCGAGCTTCTCGCCAGCTTTGGTGAGCGCATCCGGCGCAGCTTCGACAGTTCCCTCCGGGCCCCTGCTCGCACCCCCCGCGAGGCAGGAACGCCGGCGCCAACCCCATCACCCGCGCCGCCGGTCCCTGCACCGCCGCCAGCTCCTGCGCCAAAACCAGCACCCAACCCTACTCCTGACTCGCCCGTGGCAAGCCCGAGCCCCCTACCTGGGGGCTCTGGGGTTTCTAGGGAGGCAATTGCTGCGGCACTGCGGCGAGGGGATACTAAGGTGGTCATGTCGGCCCTTTATCGGGAAGTGGTGACCACGGCGGATGTCATTTTTAAGGCAGGAAAACCGCCCGCCTGCCCAGTCTGGGAAGAAGTGCGGGAGTCCTCCTGGTACCAGGAGAACTTCCGCCGTCTCTCGTTAGCCCCCCTCTCGCATTTTTTTGACATCGTAGAGGATTGCAAAGAGTTGGCCCGGCAAGGCACGAGGGAGGAAATCCTTGAGGCCCTGCGCAACCGCGGTTTCGCCCAAACCTTGCTCTTACTCAAGGAGCTTTTTCAACCCTATCTAGCGCCGGCTTCCTAGCAGCAAGGTTGAAGTTATCGCTGCCCCACCTCATCGCCCTCGCCGGGCAAGGGTTTACGGGCGACCAGGAGGAAATCGCGCGGCCCGGAAAGCCAGTGGTCCAGTGGCGCTAAAGCCCTCCTCAGCTGCGGGTCCTCAATCTTGGCGGTGAGGGACTGTTCAACGGGGAAGGGCCGTAGACGGCGCACTTCCACCACTTGGAGGCCCACCGCCTCGGCGACAAAGCGCACGGCGTCAGGGTGCACCGGATGGAGGTGGGTAGGGTCCTGCCAAAACAAACCACAAACCCGAAGCGTTTCCGGGTTCGGACTTTCTACCGCCAGCACTCCACCCGGCCGGAGCACGCGCCGCGCCTCCTCCACGAGTTTCATCCACTTGGCCGCCGGCAAGTGTTCAACGAGGTGGAGACATGCCACCCCTCCCAGGGTCCCATCTCCTTGGGCAGCCAGGGCTTGCAGGGCATCAGCCTGTTCCACCGCCAAACCTCGCTGCCGGCACACTTCCACCGCCGCCGGATCACAGTCCACGCCAACGGCGCGAATGCCTGCCTCGGCAAGGGCTTGCAATAGCTCCCCCCGTCCGCAGCCCAGGTCCAGGACCGGAGAAGCTTCGCGGAACAGCTCCACGTACTCCCGCGCCCGCTGCAAGATCTCCTCACTGCTGCCACGGTAAAGCGCCAGAAAACGCATCCAGGCGCGGGCTATGGCCGCGGGAATCTGCTCTTCTACTCCGGCCTCCAACGGCGGAACGCCCAACGGCTTTTCCGACAAAATACGGTGCAAGAGGCCTTCGGCCACCTGGAAATCTTCGTATAGCTTCCCGAGGACGGCCTCAAGACGCCCCACGGCCGCGGGAAGCCGCTCATCTCGCACCTCTTCA
The DNA here is from genome assembly GCA_025060245.1 of Thermoanaerobaculum sp. Taxonomy (GTDB): domain Bacteria; phylum Acidobacteriota; class Thermoanaerobaculia; order Thermoanaerobaculales; family Thermoanaerobaculaceae; genus Thermoanaerobaculum. The sequence goes on from JANXCP010000003.1 coordinate 21,663, forward strand.
GCCAGACCCTGAACCCGCTGCAGAGCGGCGTGCAGCTTTTCAAGCTCCGAGGCTAACGCGGGCAAGCCCTGGTCGCGCAGCCGCTCCAGCTCCTCTTGCAACTCATCATGGGCCGTCTGGAGCCTTCCTTGGGCCCCTTCCAAGTTGGGCAAGCGCACGTCGCGCACAAGCTCCAGCTCCCTAGCCAAACGCTCGCGCGCCTGCGCTTCAGCCAGTAGAGCCTCATCTCGCAGCCGCTCCACTTCCCTCTGTAAGGCGGAAAAACCTTCTTGAAAGCCGCAAAAGTCGGCCGCAAGACGCGGCAACCTCCTATCCCGCACCTCCTCAAATTCCAACCGTGTCGCAAGGTAGGCTTGCTGCAATTGGGAAAAAGCCTGCTCCCGCGCCGCCACTTCAGCCGCCAACTCCGCGGCAAGACGCGGCAACCGCGTATCCCGCACCTCCTCAAACTCCGATCGTGTCGCAAGGTAAGCTTGCTGCAATTCGGAAAAAGCCTGCTCCCGCGCCGCCACTTCCGACGCCAGCGCCGCTTTTTCCTCCTGCAAGCCTTGCCGCAAATCTTCCAGTTCGACGGAAGTTTTTTCCGCTCCTCGTTCCAAAATGGCAATGCGGTGTAGCTCGTCCCGCAAAAGAAAACGAAAAGGCGCCGCCACGAGGCGGCGCAGCGTTCCCTTCCATGAACGGCGCTGGGAGTCCCAGCTTTCCGCCATGGTCCTATCCCTGCGGCTCCATCGGTTCCACGTGGACCAGGATTGGCACCGTGACGTCCCGGTGGAGGTGCAGCTCAACGGTGTAGGTGCCCAAACGCTTGATGTGCTGGGGCAACACCACCTTCCGCCGGTCCACTGGCAGACCCTTTGCCGCCAAGGCCTCGGCGATATCGGTGGCAGTAACCGACCCGTACAAGGCATCAGCCTCGCCGGCACGCCGCTTAAAGGTCAACTCCACCCCCGTTAGGCGCGACGCCAGCTCGGCCGCCGAAGTCCTCTCCCTTGCTTGCCGTGCTTCCCAGCGCTTTTGTTCCGCTTGAAAACGGGCCACGTTGGCCGCGGTAGCTTCATAGGCCAGGCCCTTGGGAATGAGGTAATTCCTGGCAAAACCAGGTTTTACTTCCAAAATTTGCCCACGCTCACCCAGATTTGGCACATGCTCGTTCAAGATCACCTTCATGGTGCGCCCCCCTCATGATCTTCCTTTGGTCGTAGCTTCACAAAACTGTCCAAGAGCCCAAGCCCGGCGTAGACGAAGGCCAAGGGCACCTGAATCCCCAACACCACCACAGCCATTCTCACCCAGCGGCTCGTGCCCCATCGGGGACCCAAAAAAGCCAAGATCACGGCGGTGCCATGAACAAAGTACAGGGCGAGAACGGTGGCAAAAAGGTTCGCCGCCAACCAGCCCCACACCCCAGGGGCAAAAACCCAACCCAACCCCCCCAAAATGAAGCCCACCGGTAACCACTCCTCGGAGGTAAAGCGAAGGAAGGGCTCCGGTTTTGGGGAAAATCCTAACTGGGAAAGCTGGGCACGAAGCCACAGCCCGGCGGTCATGACGTAAACTGCCACGAGGAACGGGGTGAGGTACCCTGCGAGGCTTGCCGCCAACTGCAACACTTCTGGGCGCCCCAAGGTCCAGAGAAAAGCCGCTTGACCATGCTCTTGGGCCCAGCTTACGGCAAGGGCAGGCAGCTGCTCTTGCACCCGAGAAAAACCCACCAGACCGGCCACCACCACACTTGCAAAACCCCAGGCTCCGAGGGTAAGACAAGCCAGCCAACGACCCGGAGCCCACGGTCGCCGTTGTCCCTGCTCCGCAAGGAAAGTTGGCCAAGCCGCCAGGAGCAGATACCCCGCAGCCAGCAACACAGTTTCCCCACGGGGGAAAACCACGGCCGCTCCTACCAGAACCACCAGTACCCACCCCCAGGCCAGCAAGCCCGGCCGACCCAGGCCCACTTCGCGAACTAACGGAACCGGTGCCAGTAGGCCGATAAAGCCACCCAGGAGAGGAACCAGAAACAGGGCAGCGAAAAAGAGTAGGGATAGGGCGCCCGCCACGAAAGGACCGGACCATCGTGTTCCGCTCAACCTGGCACCCGCATCCTGGCCCATGGAGCAAGTTTCAGCCCCGCCTCAGTCCCCCACGAACGGTAAGAGCGCTAAGATTCGTGCGCGCTTAATGGCGCGGGTGAGCTTTCGCTGGTAGATGGGGCTGGTACCCGAAACTCGGCGCGGGAGAATTTTCCCCGATACCGGGGTAAACTGCTTGAGGAGATCCACATCCTTATAGTCAATGTAATCAATCCCCTCGGCGGTAAACTTGCAAACCTTCTTACGCTTGCTGAGGAACTTCTTCTTTGACATTAGGCCTCCTCCCCCGCCATCGTAACGGCATCACCCCCGGCGTGGGGTCCTGGTTCTGCTTCGGCAAGCTCTCCACCGCCTTTCGCCGCCTGCTGCGCCGCGCGAACAGCGGTCATCTTCCGCGCTCGACGCAGCTCCCGGTCCAGATTGAGGGTAAGGTACCGGAGCACCTCATCGGACAGCCGCAACTTGTACTCCAACGGTGCGACGACGGTTCCTGGGGCTTCAAACTGCCAGAAAAAGTAAAACCCCTCCCGCTTGTGACGAATGGGGTAGGCCAAGGTCCTTTTGCCCCACACGTCCTCTTTGACCATGGTGGCACCGTGCTGATCCAAGAGCTTCTTAAGCTCGTCCATGAAGGATTCCCTGGCCTGATCGTCCAGGTCAGGGGTCAAGACCACACCCAGCTCATAAAGTGGCATGCTGCCTCCTTTCGGCCCTTTGGCCCCCTCATCCATGAGGGAGCAAGGAGATGGCATTGTATCACGCTCCCGCGGCTGGCCCTGGCCGGGACGTGGGTGGGTGCACTAAGCAGAGGTACGCACGTTGAACCGGTTAGCGGCCTGGTCAAACGAAGAAAAAATGGCTTCCTCCACGCATGCCACCGCCCGCTCAATCATCTCGCGAACTGCCACCTCTTCCTCGGGGGCAAAGGGGGCTAAAACGTATTCCGCCAGGTCTTCCCAGGGAGTGGCTCCCCGCACCCCTAGGCGCAACCGGGGAAAGGACTCCCCCACCGCCTCGACCACGGAGCGAAGCCCGTTGTGTGTCCCAGCCCCCCCCCGCCGGCGCAACCGGAGCTGCCCTAGGGGCAAGTCCACATCGTCTACCACCACCAGCACCTGTTGAGAGCGCAAACCCGCGTCGCGACAGAGTGCCGCCACGGCGGTCCCAGACAGGTTCATGTAGGTGCAGGGCTTCATGAGCCACAAGGGTCGGGGCCGGGTTCGCTGGCCGACCCAGCCATAGGAGCGACGCTCCAGGGGGCCACAACGCCAACGGTAAACCAGAGCGTCGACCACCATGAAGCCCACGTTGTGCCTACTGCGCTCGTATTGGGCACCTGGATTGCCCAACCCCACCACTGCTGCCACATCCACGTCTTAGGACTCTTGTTCCCCTTCCTCTTCCACTTTGCCGCGACGGATCACCTCAGGCTCGGCCATTTCCTCAGTAGCCGCCACCGGGACCTCCTCCTCCACCGCCACCGCACGTCCCTCAATGGTGACGAGGATCTTGTGGGGATCGTCCAACAGCTTCACACCCGAGGGCAGTTTGAGGTCGCCCGCGGCGATGTGTTGACCTACGTGCAGCCGGGAAATGTCAACGGTAATCTTGTCCGGGATGGCGTCCGCGGGGCACTCCAAGTGCAGAGAGCGCCCGGTAAAGTCCAAGAATCCCCCCGCTTTGACGCCCACCGATTCCCCCACCAACTCTACTGGCACCTCCACCTTCACCTGCTGTCCCTTAATGACGCGGATGAAATCCAGATGAAGGTACTGTTGGGTGATGGGATCCACCTGAAAGTCCTTGAGCATGGCGTGCCGTTCCTGCTTGGTCCCCTTCATACGCAGCAAAAACAAAGTGTTCTTGCCCTTCTCCTGGTGCAACAGTTCCGTGACCGCCTTGCGATCCACCACCACCGGCACCGGTTCCTTGCCGCCGCCGTAAACCACCGCCGGAATCAACCCTTGGGCACGCAGTTTGCGGTTCGCACCCTTGCCAAAGCGCTCGCGACGCTCCACTTCAATGACCAACTCGCTCATAAGCAGTACCTCCCACTGCTGCCTCCTCCGAGGCGGCAAAGGTTACCACGAAGTTTTTCCTCAGACAAAGAGGCTGGATACGGATTTGGCTTCGTGGATACGCCGAATCGCTTCCCCCAGCAGCTCTGCCACGGACAGCTGCTTGATCTTCGGACAGTTCGCCGCCTGCGGCCCCAGGGGAATGGTATCCGTCACCAGAACCTCCTCCACCACCGAGGCTTGGATTCGCTCCACCGCCGGTCCCGAGAGCACCGGATGCACCCCTGCCGCCAGGATCCGCGCCGCCCCGCGTTGCGCCAACACCTCCGCGGTTTTCACTAGGGTACCGGCGGTGTCGATGATGTCGTCCACGATGACGCAGGTCTTGCCCTCCACGTCACCGATGATGTGCATGACCTCTGCGTGGTTGGGGCTGGTGCGCCGCTTGTCCACGATGGCCAACCCGGCATCCAGCCGCTTGGCAAACGCTCGCGCTCGCTCCACCCCACCCGCATCGGGGGAGACCATGACGAGCTGGGCCAAGCCGCGCCGGCGCAAGTCGTCAATCAGCACGGGCGCGGCAAAAAGGTGATCCACGGGGATGTTGAAGAAGCCTTGGATTTGCGCAGCGTGCAGGTCCATGGTCAGAACCCGGTTGGCCCCTGAAGAGGCCACTAAGTCGCTCACCAGCTTGGCCGTGATCGGGACCCTGGGTTTATCCTTGCGGTCCTGCCGGGCGTAGCCAAAGTAGGGAATCACAGCGGTGATCCGTTGGGCTGAGGATCGCCGGCAGGCGTCCAGCATGATCAGCAGCTCCATGAGGTTGTCGTTAACCGGCGGGCAGGTGGGTTGGACAACGAACACATCGCCACCACGGACGTTTTCCTCAATTTGGCAGGCGTTTTCTCCATCGGAAAAGTTGAACAGCGACACCCTTCCCGGGGTGATTTGCAAGTAGTCACAAATGCGCTGGGTCAGGGTAGGGTGCGCCCTCCCCGAAAGGATAATCAGCGGCGATTCGCCGTCCATCCCTCCCCCACAACACACCATGGCTGGGGCGGCAGGACTCGAACCTGCACATGCGGGATCCAAAGTCCCGTGGCTTACCAATTTGCCGACGCCCCAGTCGGCGCCTTATTTTACCCTAGGCGGCGCTGGCTGTCGAGGAGGCCGTCCAGCACCCATCGTCGGGTTGGCGCAGGTCACGGGCCGTTACCTTCTTGGTGGTTGGCGCAAACTAAGGCGGGAGCGATGGCTCTCAGGAGGGGTGCATGAGGTTTTTCATCGCGTTGTGGGTGCTGTGGAGCACGTCGGCTCTGGCGCAGGAAACCGTCTTTTCCGTGGAGACGTGCGGTTGGGAACGCCTGCCGCAGGCCGGGGGCAGTCCGGGAGTAGTGGCCCTCCGTGTGCGCGTTCAGGAGGGTTGGCACGTGAACGCGGCCCGACCCACCGACCCTTACCTCATTCCCACTCAAGTCCGCCTTCAGCTTCCCGCAGGTTGGCAAGCGGGTGAGGCGGAGTTCCCACCCCCTAAGCGAATTAAGCTAGAGGTTTTCCAGGACGTGGCGGAAGTCCTCGAAGGGAGCTTTTGGGTGCGGATTCCCATCCGGCTTCCGGCCGGGGCCACCGGGCAAGACCTTGCCGGTGAGTTGGAGGCCCAGGCCTGCAACAACGTAAGTTGTCTCCCGCCAAAAAAGGTTACCTTCACCGTACCCTGGGCTTTTTCCGTTTCTCCCCTTCAACCCGCTTCCACCGCTGCTCCTTCCACCGCTCCTCCGCCAGTGGGAACCGGTCTGGACCAGCGCTTTGCCGGTGCCTCGCTGCTACTGCAACTCCTTTTGGCCTTCCTGGGCGGCCTTGCCCTCAACCTCACCCCCTGTGTGTACCCCATTATCCCCGTGACCATTGGTTTTTTCCTCAACCAAGCCGGCGGGACCAAGCGCACCGCAGTGCTGGCTTTCTTGTACGTGGGGGGCATGGCAGTGACGTACTCCACCCTTGGGGTGGTGGCGGCGCTGACGGGTAAGCTTTTTGGCGCTGCCCTCCAATCACCCTGGGTGACCGGGGCCATCGTGATCGTAGTCTTGGCCCTGGCCGCATCCATGTTCGGTCTGTGGGAGCTGCGCGTTCCACAGTGGGCTTCGCGGTTTTCCACCGCCCGTCAGGGCCTCTTGGGGAGCCTGATGATGGGCTTGGTAGTGGGCCTCGTGGCCGCCCCCTGCATCGGCCCCTTCGTTTTGGGATTGCTGGCCTATGTGGGGCAAAAGCAAGATGTGATGTTGGGCTTTGTACTGTTTTTCGCGTTGGCTTTGGGCCTTGGCCTGCCCTACCTGTTCCTTGCCCTGTCCACCCGTAGCCTAGAAAAGCTCCCCCATTCCGGTGCCTGGATGGAGGGGGTCCGCCAACTCTTCGGTGTGCTCCTGGTAGCCCTCGCCTTCTACTTTGCTCGCCCGTTGTTGCCCGCAGGGGTGGGGGACCGCCTTCTTGCCTTAAGCCTCATTGCCGGAGGCTTTTACTTGGCCGTCATCGCTCGGCCGGGCAGGGAAATCAGCGTAGTGGACCGGTTCATGAGGGCCGTGACGGCAGCGCTGGTCCTGGTGGGGGCGTTTTTCTGGCCGCGTCCTCAGCCGGGGGGAGGTGCACACCTGGTGTGGGAAAAGGCTAACGCCCGGGTACTGGAACAAGCCATTGGACAAGGGGGGCCGGTCATCGTGGACTTCTACGCTGACTGGTGCTTGCCGTGTAAGGAACTAGATGAGAAAACCTTTGCTCATCCCCAGGTGCAGGCGAAACTGGCCCAATTTCGGCGCCTCAAGGTGGACCTGACCGTTGCCACACCAGAAGTGGAGCAGCTGCGCCAGGCCTTTGGGGTCGCCGGCGTCCCCACCGTGCTCTTCTTCAACCAGGGCCGGGAAGCGGTGGAGCTCCGCCTGACCGGGTTTGAAGAACCGAGGCCCTTCCTTGAGCGCCTTGAGGAAGTGCTCGGGGCGAAAAACAAAAACTCCGGTTAGGCGGCCGGATTGCCAGAAGGTTGACTCTCCCCGGGGCTCCACTCCCACACCTTTTCGTCCTCGTCAAAGGCTGGCAGGTTGGGCATGCGCCCGCGCCCAGCATTGACCCGCCACTCCCACAGGATGGCCCACTTGAGGTAGGTGCCAAAGGATTGCAGCAGGCAAAAAACGAGACCCGCCATACCATCCAGGAAGCCCAACTGGACGAAGTACATGCGAATGAAGCGCCACAATGGCCGACCAAACACCTCAACAAAACCCGATCGGCGACCGGTTTTCCAACCCTGGGCGGCGCCCCAGAACCCATAGCGGACAATCCGGGGCAAGTACTGTTCAAAGGACTCAATCATGAAGTGCAACATGGGGTTTTTGAGCACCGGTGCTGGCCCCCGTGTTCGCATGTCGGCGTGAACCCGCCGGTTGGGGTACCGTCCTGCCCCTCGCTTGACCAGGCGTACCACCCGATCGTGCTGCCACCCAGAAAAACGGATGACGCGGTCCATGAAGTAAACCCGACGTTTTATGGTGTACGCCTCGTGCTTGGGCCCGGCAGCGAGAAGATTCTCAATTTCCGCTTGCAGTTCCGGCGTGCAGCGCTCGTCGGCGTCAAAGATGAGAATCCATTCGTACTGGGTTTGATCCATAGCCCAATTCTTTTGCGACGCGGAACCGTAGTAAGGCCGTTGAAAAAAGCGAACCTTCGGGTAACTCCTGGCGATTTCAGGGGTACGATCTGTGGAAAAGGAGTCCACCACCACGATCTCATCACACCACATGAGGGACTCAATACAGTCGCCGATGTTGCGCTCTTCGTTAAAGGTGGTGATGACTGCGGAAATCTTGGGTCGAACCGGCTGAGTCATGGACGCCTCCGCCCACATCTTAGTGGACACCCCCGACCCATGCGAACCTCTTCCGCCAGCGCTGGCCAAAACACAAATGGGGTACAGGTCTTGTACCCCAACCGTTTTTCACCGAAGAACCCAACCTTCGGCAGGAAAACCTGAAAGCCTCTTACATCCTCGCCACGATGGCCTCGCCAAAACCCGAGCAGGAAACCAAAGTCGCCCCTTCCATTTGCCGGTGGAGGTCGTAGGTCACTTGCTTATCCGCCACTGCCCGCTCCAGACCTTTCACCACCAGGTCTGCTGCCTCCGTCCAGCCCAAGTAGCGCAACATCATCTCCCCGGACAAGATCAAGGAGCCGGGGTTCACCTTGTCCTGGCCGGCATACTTTGGCGCGGTACCATGAGTGGCCTCAAAAACTGCGTGCTCGTCCCCTTGGTTGGAGCCCGGGGCCATCCCTAGGCCCCCCACCTGCGCCGCCAGCGCATCGGAAAGATAATCGCCATTGAGGTTGGGTGTGGCGATAACCGAGTACTCCGAGGGTCGCAAAAGCACCTGCTGGAACATGGAATCGGCAATGCGGTCCTTGATGACCACCTTTTTCCCCTCAGGCAACCGACCACCGTAGTGGGCGTACAAATCCTCCTCGCTCACCACTTGGTCAGAGAACAGCTCTTTCGCCACCTGGTACCCCCAATCGCGAAAAGCCCCCTCGGTGTACTTCATGATGTTGCCTTTGTGGACGAGGGTCACCGAATCCCGGCCATTGGCCAGGGCGTAGCGAATGGCTTTGGCCACCAGGCGCTTGGAACCAAAAGGAGAGATGGGTTTGACGCCAATCCCAGATTCCGGGCGAATCTTCTTGCCCAGCTCGCGCTCAATGAACGCCCGGACCTTTTCTGCCTCCGCGGAACCCGAGGGCCACTCGATCCCCGCGTATACGTCCTCGGTGTTCTCGCGGAAAATCACCATGTTTACCTCCTCCGGGTGCTTGACCGGTGAGGGCACCCCGGGGATCCAGCGCACCGGGCGGACACAGGCATAAAGGTCCAGCACCTGGCGGAGGGTGACGTTCAGCGAACGGATACCCCCACCCACAGGGGTGGTCAGCGGTCCTTTGATGGCCACGCGAAAGTACTGGATGGCCTCCACAGTCTCATCAGGCAGCCAATTTCCTGTCAGGTTGAAGGCCTTTTCCCCGGCCAAGACCTCCACCCACGCGATGGCCCTGGCTCCTCCGTAGGCCTTTTCCACCGCCGCATCCAACACCCGCTTGGTGGCCCGCCAGATATCCGGGCCTGTCCCGTCGCCCTCAATGAACGGGATGATGGGCTTGTCGGGCACCTGAATCCTTTCCCCGTCCCAACCGATGCGTTCCCCCCACTCCGGTACTCTCAGCTTCTCCAGCGCCATCTCATCCTCCCCGGCAAAACCTGCCAAAAAAAGCCTACCTATCAGCCTCTCTGGGGTCAAGATTTTACACTGTTCCACCCTGGACCTGGCTCTGCTGAAGCGTTATTGTGACAGTATGGAACTCGCCCCGGTGGTGGCCCAGCAGCTGGTCAACGAAGCCCTCAAGGCCCAGGAACGCGCTTATGCTCCCTATTCCAAATTTCCCGTGGGGGCGGCCCTATTGGCCGAAGACGGCCGGGTGTTCCGCGGCTGCAACGTGGAGAACGCTTCTTTTGGTCTCACCACTTGCGCCGAGCGCAACGCCTTGGCGGCTGCGGTGGTGGCCGGCGCCCGACCCCTCGCTATCGCCGTGGTGGGAAACCAGCACGACCTGCTCCCCTGCGGTGCCTGCCGTCAGGTCCTGGCTGAGTTCAACCCTGATCTGGTGGTCGTGACCCGAAGCAGCGCGGGCGTCCTCACCACACGGGTACTGCGACAGCTCTTACCCGAGGCTTTTACCCTGGCTCCTTAGAAAGGCACTACGCCGGGCGTCGCCGACGCAAGTAGCGGTAATCGGGGATCCCGTATTCCTTCAACTTGGCGATAAGGGCCCCCCGGGAGATGCCGAGAATGCGTGCACCCTTGGACTGGTTCCCGCGAACCTTTTGCATGACCCGATCAATGACCAGCTGCTCAACCCGCGGCACCACCTCTTTTAGGTTGTCCGAGAGCAGTATCTCCGCTCCTTCTGCGGCGCTCCTCTGATTGGTCCCCTTGACGGCTTGGGCGTCACAACGGACCATGTCCCCGTCGGCGGTGGCAGCCACCAGGCGCCGAAGTTCCCCCACGAGCTCCGCCAATTGCCCCGGGAACGTGCGAGCGAGAAGCGCGTTGAGGCACTCCAGGGTAATGCCGCGGACCGATTTACCCTGCTCCTCCGCCACCCGGTGCAGCAGGGAAGCGATGATGAGCGGAAGATCCTCTCGGCGCTCTTCCAGCCTCGGAACACGCAGCATACGCGTGGAGAAGGCCATGAACAAGGCCGACGAGAGCTTGCCCTGTTGCACTAACGCCAATGGGTCCTCTCCACAGGTAATAACCCAGCGAATGGTGGAGGAGGAGAGGGCCTGTTGCCGCTCCATGCGCACCACACCCACCAGCTCCATCTGGATGGGCTCCGGGAGACGCTCGGCGTTACGAACCACCAACATTCCTCCCCGCGCCTCGCCCACCTTTCCACCCATCGCTCCGGTAAAGGTGGGCTTGCCTGAGGGACCGAAGAGCTCCTGCCGCAAGTGCTCCAAAGGCGCATCCTTGCCCTCTAGGATGACCACGCGCCTTCCCGCCACTGGCCCCAGGGTGGCCAAGATCCGCGCCGTTTCAGTGCGCCCTGAACCCTCGGCACCGCAAATGAGCACCGGCTCGGTTCCCCGCGCCGCCTGCAGGAGCCCGTCCCGCAAAACCTGGACCGCCTGCGAGGTACCCGGCAGGAGCATTTCCAAACGGTGCCGGGCCTCCAGTTCCCAGTTGGAAAAGCTCGCATCGGTTCGCTCCACCTGCTCCCAGAAAAGCCCCAGAAGCCGGGCTGCCTCAGCCAGCAACGCCACGCCCTCATCACCCAACGCGCCCACCGGTCGCGCCAAAAGCAGGGCCACCAAAGAGCCGGTGGGAGTCCGCACCGCCACAAACGCCGTCCCCCCATCCTTCGACCCATTCTGCACCACGTACCGGCCGGGTAAGGCCAGTTCCCGCAAAATGGCCGGCGCCACCACCGGTAACTCACCGCTCCAGTGGGATGCCAACACCACCCCCTCCACTGCCGGCCCTCCCCCTTCCCGGGGAATGACCAAAGCAAACTCCGCCTCCCGCACCGCCTCGTGCAACGTTGCCACCAACTGGTGGGCGCGGTCTGGGCGAGTCTGGGAGAAAAGCTCAAAGAGCCGAATCCGGGCCTGGGTATACCCGCCCGGCTCGGGCCTCACCAATAGCGACTCCGCTGAAGGAGCTGGCGCGGGGGGCGGAACGGCGGCTGGCTTTTCTTCAACCAAGCTCACCTCGCTCCCCACCACACCGCGGAACACCAGGGTGACCGTACCGAGGCGTAGGCGATCCCCAGGGTTGAGAACCCCCCGAGAGCGCCGCTCACCGTTCAAGACCACCGTCTGCCGCTCGGCGGTGGTGAAGGTGAAGGTCTCACCGCTGCGTTGAATGACCAAGTGGCGGTCAGCCACACCCGGTCCTCCCACCACCACGTCGTTGGTAGGAGCAGAGCCCACAGCGATGCGCGTCTTCTGCAGACGGTACGTGAGCGTAGCTCCGTTTTCGGATTCAACGGAAAGTAAGAGCATTATTTGCCCTCCGTTCATCGTCGTGACTATCTGTATCATATTTCACCACGGTAGCGCAAGCGGCGTGCCAATCCCTTGACATGTTTGGCGACGAAAGACTCCCGGCCCGAGTTCCGCCCCTGCCAGCTAGACCTCCCCCGCCCCCGTGGTGCGCAAGACCCACTCGGCGACACGGGGGTAGCAGCGGTAGACGCGCACGTACAAGGCGGCCTGCCAGGGGATGACCTTACAGCCGCCGCCGGCTTCCAAAAGCCGCAGGAGGGCTTGAGCCACCTGCTCGGGCTCAAGCACCGGCACGGTCCAGCGGGCCAGGACGGGTAGCTTCCTATGGGGCACACCGTCAACAATCAGACCGGTCCTCACGGGGCCCGGACAAACCCAGCCCAGCGTGATCCGGGAGTGGACCAGCTCCAGACGCAGGCAGGCGAGCAGGGCGTTTAACGCCGCCTTGCTGGCAGCGTAGATCCCACCACCGCGGTAGGGCAGCAATCCAGAAAGGGAGCTCACCACACCCACCGCGGCCGGTGCCGCCTCCTGCAAAAACGGGGCGGCGGCCCGCAACGTGTTGAGGGTGCCCAAAAAGTTCACACTCACCACCGCCTCGCTTTGGGCAGCTGGAGTGGTGAGCACCGGACCGTGGTACCCCACTCCGGCGTTGGCCACCACCACCTGCCACCTTCCCAACCAGGACGCCGCCTTCCCCGCCACCTCCTGCATGGCCTCCGCGTCCCGCACATCGGCGGGGAAAGCTCGCGCTTCTCCACCAACTTGCAAGACTTCTTGAACCACCCCGTCTAACCCAGAGGGGTCGCGGGCCACGAGGGCGACCCGGCAACCCCTGCGCCCCAATTCCACAGCCAGGGCCCGGCCAATGCCACGGCTAGCCCCGGTCACCAAAGCCCCCAGGTTGCGAATCCGCATGGGGGAATGGTGGCACATGGGCTTTGTTATATTCAACGTCGATGCGCATTGGCCCACTGGTGGTGGAACCGCCTCTGATCCTTGCTCCCATGGCAGGGATTACCGACCGGGGTTTTCGCTTGGTGATACGCCGTCTGGGAGGCTGCGGCCTGGTGACCATGGAGTTTATTTCCGCCGACGGTCTGCTCCGGGCTAAACCCAGTACCCTGAGGATGCTCCACTTTGTCGACGAAGAGCGGCCCATCGCCATTCAAATCTACGGTTCTGATCCCCAGGTGATGGCGGAAGCGGCTGCGCAGGTGGAGGCCATGGGTGCGGATGTGTGCGACATCAACATGGGGTGCCCCGCCAACAAGGTTCTAAAGGGCTGCGCTGGAGCGGCCCTGACCGGTGACCTTCCGCTGGCCCGTCGCATTGTGCAAGCGGTGCGCCGGCGCATTGGCATCCCGCTGACGGTCAAGTTCCGCCTGGGTTTACGCAGTGATCGCCTCACCTTCCTGGAGCTCGGACGCATCCTGGAGGCCGAAGGGGTTGACGCCGTGACGCTTCACCCCAGAACCGCCAAGCAGATGTTTACCGGCCAGGCCGATTGGCACGCCATTGCCGCTCTCAAGGAGGCGCTCAGCATCCCCGTCATTGGCAATGGCGATGTAAAGAGCCCCGAAGATGCCCTGCGCATGTTCCGCCAGACCGGCTGCGACGCGGTGATGATTGGACGCGCAGCGCTGTTAAACCCGTGGATCTTCCACCAAACGGCGAACCTTCTCCAGGGAAAGGTCCTCCACGAGCCCACCCTGGAGGAACGACTTGCTCTCGTCCGCCACCACCTCTCCCAGCTCCTGGCTGAGGAAGAGCCAAAAATTGCCCTCCACAAGCTGAAGACCTTCGTGGGCTGGTACACCCACGGCTTGCCCCAGGGCCGGCTCTTACGGGGAAAGCTCGCCCAACAGGCCACCGCAGCGGCGGCGATGGCAGAGGTGGAGGCCTTTTTTGCCCAGCTTCAGGAGGCAGCGTGAGGCGTTTGCCCAAACCCATACCCCGTGAAAAGCTTCTTCCCCTGCTGCACGACGTCCCGGAAGGGGTGTTCACCCCAGTATTTACCCAGGCTTGCGAGGTGGTGGACCTATTCGTGGGGGATTGCCTGGCCCACCTGGTCCATGAGCTGGCCCTGGGTGGGTTCTCGGGCAGCCCGGAAGATTTGGCCCACCAACGCGGGTACTCGGCGCACAAAACGCCAATGCTCCACCTGCTGCTGGACTGCCTGGAGCTCTACGGGCTGGCCAGGTGCGACGACAAAACCTACGAAGTGGCCCTTCCCGCCGGCCACGAGCCCCTCCCCCAGCGTTACCATCATTGGGTCGGCGTTGCACCAACTGCCGAACCCGCGCTGGCCGTGCAGCGTTTGGGCGCTGAGGTCTTCCCGCGGGTGCTTTCCGGGGAGCTGTCCGGCGAGGAAGCCCTCTTCTCTTTAGCCCACTTGGATCTGTGGTTTTCCTATTTTTCCAACGCCAACGTCCACTACGCCCCGACCAACTCCCTGGCCGCGTTGGCCCTGAGCCGCTCCGTGGGGAAACATGCACGGATCCTGGAGCTGGGAGGGGGTGGGGGAAGCGCCGCGGAGGCTGCCTTTGCCAGCCTTTTGGCCACCGATCAAGCGCCGGCCCTGTACGTGTTCACTGAAGTTCACCCGGCCTTCCTCCGTCGGGGTGGGCGCCTGGTGCGTCAACTGGCTCCGCCGTCCTGCCGACTGGAGATCCGCCCCTACGACATCAACCTCACCCCCGAAGAGCAAGGACTTTCTCCACAAGAGTTTGATGCGGTGTTCGCGGTGAACGTGCTGCATTTGGCGGCCCATCTGGTGGAGGCTCTAACCCAGCTTCGGCGTTTGCTGGTACCGGGGGGTGCTCTGGTGCTGGGGGAGCTCATCCGCCCTTGCTTCTCCGCCCCGGTCCACCTGGAACTACCCTTTGCGTTGCTGCAAAGCTACCAGCAGGTGCAGCTGGCGCCTCGTGTTCGGACCCGCCCTGGCTTTCTCTGCCTGCAAGGGTGGCAGAACGCTCTGCACGAGGCGGGATTTGACGAGGTGCACGTGCTCCCCGCAGCTTTGCAAGAATGCTTTGCCCATTACCCGGGTTTTTACTGCGCGGCGCTGGTGGCCCGTTAGGCCGGCCGACGCACACGCACCCGGTAGGTGAGGGTTGCCTGTCCTTGGGCGGGCACGGGCACAGAAAAGAGCACGGAAAACGCCGAGAGCTTGCGGTATGGAAGGGAATAGCTGAGCATCTCCCACTCGCCGGCGATGGTTTCCTCCACCTCCACCACCACCGCTTCGTCTTTGTGGTTGCGCAAGCGGATTTCAAAGGCACTCTCCACGGTCTTATCAAACGTGCGGAAATCCGTTTGCACCCGTTCCGCCACCACGTCAAAGGCCGTCCCCACTTCCAGCTTCACCTGCTCGTCCTTGGGCGTGTGCTGGATACGGTCTTCCCCCATGAACTGCTCAGTGCCACGTCGATCCCGTTGGTACACGCGCACCACTCCCGCCGGCAGAGGCAAGCCTAGGTTATTGGCTGCCGTGTTAGCCAGCTCCAAACGCACCCGCACCGGCTCCCGCCGCAGCTCCTGGCGCCCCCAGAAGTTACCCGGAAAACCTTGGACCACCAATCGCTTCACCACCCTCACCCCATGAGCCGTCAAAAGAGAAACCTGCTTGTCCTGCCGGTCCAGGATGGTGGTGGGGCGGTCCAAGGTGTAGAGGTGGTACTCCCCCAGGGCTTCCTCTTCCATGCTCCGCGCTTCCTTGGCTGCCGCCATCACCACGGGAACCCGTTCCGGTTGCGGGCGGACCACATGGACCTCGCCCGCCACCAACTGCAAGGTGGCCTCAGGGTAGGAAGCGCCGGAGGTGTTGGACAGGGTGACCCATCCGGTCAGGCTTCCCTGCTCCCCCTTTTGCTCAAGACTTAACACGTAATCCGCTTGCCACTTGAGCCCCTCAGTGAGGTAGGTAGTTTGCACATTCCGCTTGCCGCCGCTCAGGCTCCTCAGCAACCAAACGAGGGTGGGACGATCGCGCAAGGTGGGTGGGACGTTGTCAAAAGCCAGCTCACGGTAGGCCGGGTTAGCCACGATACGATCGCCGATACGCCAAACCGTGCCGTTTTCCAACGAAAGCAAGGTGGCGCGAACCTCCTGCCGCACCGTCCCCGGGCCATCCAGCCGCGGCTCCTCGCGCACCAACGTCACCTCTTTACCCAAGAACTTCGCCAAAAGGGTCTGGGGCGAGAGGAGATCGTACTCGTAGTTTTGCTCCAAGACCTCCGTTTGGTCAGCCGTGAACGCCACCGTTTGTGGCATCACTTGCGCCGCAATGTCACGGTACTCCAATCGCACCAGCCCCTGGGGCAAATCCACCCAGCGGGTGTCGCGCACCAGCGCGCGGCCCACGTGGTACACCGTCAGAGACACCTTTTGCCCACCGGCAGCGGAAGAAACCACCACCGGCGGGTTTCCCTGTGCCCAAAGGACGCCAGCCATTCCCATCATGACGGCAAACACCGTTTCCCAACCCCTGCTCATAGCTCCCTCCCTCGGCCGGGGACCAAGTGCAGGATTCCCGGCGGTCCCTCCAGCACCCGGCCCACCACTGAAGCTTCGGCCAGCTCGGCCTGCACCCTTGACAGCTGCTCTGCCGGCACCGCCGCCAGCAAACCTCCTGAGGTTTGCGGATCGCACAGCAGCACCACCACCTCTTCGGCTTGTTCCTTCAGTCCCTGAACGTGCTCCGCCACCCACTGGCGGTTGGCCAACAAGCCCCCGGGGATGGCCCCCGCCTTCGCAGCCGCCTGTGCCCCCGGCAAGAACGGGACCGCCTCTGCCCAAAGCTCCAGGGCCACCTGGGAGGCCACAGCCATCTCCCGCGCGTGACCCAACAGGCCAAAACCGGTCACGTCTGTCAGGGCATGGGCTACCCGGCGCAGCACCAGGCTGGCCCGCCGGTTAGAGGTCTTCATGCTCGCCACCAGCGGTGGGAGCAGCTCTGCCGCCAGCCCCCCCCGCTTGAGCCACGTGGCCAGTACCCCGGTTCCCAGGGGCTTGGTGAGCAGCAGCACATCCCCGGGTTGGGCCCCCGCCTTGGTCAGGAAACGCTGAGGGTTCACCGTGCCCGTCACGGCCAGCCCGTAGGTGAGCTCTGGGCTTTTCACCGTGTGTCCGCCCAGCAAGGCCACCCCTTCCTGGGCGAGGGCCGCCGCGGCGCCGCGGAAGATCTGGCCCAACACGCCTAGGGGCAAGACCTCTTTGGGAAAACCGCACACCGCTAAGGCCGAAAGCGGATCTGCGCCCATGGCGTACAAATCGGACAGAGCGTTCATCGCGGCAATAAAGCCAAAATCGGCGGGCTCATCCACAATGGGGGTGAAAAAATCCACCGTTTGCACGAGGGCCAGATCTGGCCCCACCTGGATGATCCCCGCATCGTCCAAAGCATCGGCGCCCAACAGCACCCGGCGGTCGCGGGGAAATGGCACACCCGATAACGCTGCATGCAGGTCCGCCGGACCTAGTTTGGAGGCTCAACCGGCACAGCTCACCAGCTCGGTGAGCTTGATGATTTCCTCACGCGTCATAAGGGAATGGTACCACCCGCACCAACGCCAAGGCAGCTGCTCCCGTAGCCCGAAGTGGAGGTGGTGATGCGAGGAACAGCTGCTCAGCCTCAGGCCCCCACCCTCGACCTCTTGGCAGTGGCGCTGGCGCTTTTGCTGCTCCTCACCCTCGCCCTTTAAGGCCCGGCCAACGGAGTTAGGGTAGGATGCTCCGGGGGTGCTATGGACCTGTCTCAACTGCGCGATGCCATTGCCGACGTGGACCGCGCCCTGTGCGAACTCCTGCGGCGGCGCATGGAGCTTGCCGCGCGAATTGGCGAGCTCAAGGCGCAACTGGGGGTACCCGTGGTGGTGCGGGATGTGGAGGATCGCGTCCTGAGCCGGGCGCGCCTCTATGCCGAAACCTGCGGCGTCTCCCCGGAGGTGATGGAGGCTATCTTTTCCGCCATCATCCGCGGCTCGGTGGAGCGGCAGCACCGCGTCGGGGTGGCTTTGCGCCGGGGCCGGGGGCAAAGAGTCTTGGTGGTGGGTGGTGCTGGGGCCATGGGAAACTGGTTCCGCAACTTCTTGGCCCTGGTAGGGCATCAGGTGGACGCCGTTGACCCCGCCTGGAGCCCGCTCCCACCCAGCGAGGGCACCTACGCCAGTTTGACTTGCGTTCCGTTACACGACTACGCCTACATTTTGGTGTCCGTGCCCTTGGCCCTCACCCCGGACGTGCTGCTCGATCTGGGGCGGCGCAAGCCTGCAGGTGTGGTGGTGGAAATTGCCTCCATTAAGACCCACCTGGAAGGGGCGCTGAAAGAGGCGGAGGCCCAAGGGGTACGGGTCCTCTCCTTGCACCCCATGTTCGGACCGGGAAAATCTCCATATCAGCCCCTCACCTTCGTACTCGCCAGCCGGCAGGACCCGGAGGCCGAGCAGCAGGCGCTGCTGCCCCTTCTTCGGCACCCGTACACCCACCTTGTCCCCGTCCCGTTCCCCCATCATGACCGCCTCATGGGTTGGTTGTTGGGCTTGGCCCACCTGACCGGCTTGCTCTTCGGCCGGGCCCTGGCGGCCTCCGGTTTGGCCCCTGCTCAGCTGCTGGCCTGTGCCTCCACCACCTTCCTCAAACAGGCGGCCACAGCCGCTTCGGTGCTGTCGGAAGATCCCGACCTTTACTTGGACATTCAACGCCTCAACCCCCACCGCCGCCAGGTGTACGAGGTCACCCGCCAAAGCTTGGAGCACTTGGTTCAGCTGGTGGAAGCTGGGGACCGAGAAGGTTTTCGCCAGCTCATGCAGGATGCCCGAGGGGCAGTACCCGAGGTGGACCTTCGCCCATGAAGGCGCGCTTTCTCGCGGAATACGCGGGTCTTTTGGCCTTCGCCCAGCTTCTGCGGGCCTTGCCCCGGCCGTGGGCGCTGGGGGTGGGGGCAGCGGTGGGTCAATTGGGTTGGTGGCTCCGCATTCGCCGACAGGTGGTGATGGCCAACCTGTTGGTGGCCCTTCCCGGCGCCTCCCAGGCTCAGCGCCGGGCCGTTGCTGCCGCCGCGGCACGCAACTTTGGTCGCACGGTGGCCGAGTTCGTGCGCTTTGCCGGGCGCGACCGGCGGCGGGTGAAGGAGTTGGTGCAGGTGGAAGGCCTGGATGCCCTTCGCGTCGCGTTACAGAGGGGCCAGGGGGCTATGCTCGTCACCGGTCATCTGGGAGCCTGGGCGTTGTACGTCACCGCCTTGGCCGCCCACGGCATCCCCTGCACCTTGCTGGTGGGACGTCAGCACAACCCCTGGGTGGACCGATTCATCCTTGGGATCCCCGGGCGAGCGGTGCAGTTCGTTTCCAAAGGGCGTACCGCACCCCGGGAACTCATCAAAGCCCTGCAAGCAGGCCGCGCGGTGGTCATGGTGGCGGACCAAGATGCCGGGCCGCGAGGCACCTTTGCCCCGTTTTTTGGCCGCCTGGTTTCCACCTTGCCGCTTCCCGGTGCCCTCGTGGCTCGCTACCGCACCCCCCTCTTCCTCATGGTGGGATTTCGCCTAGCCGACGGTGGTCACCGCGTGCAGCTCACTGCCCTTCCCCAACCGGACGAAGGCGAAGAAGAACAGCTCCGAAGGGCGGTGGCCGGCCTGTGCAACGCTGCCCTGGAGGAGGCCATCCGGCAACACCCGGAGCAGTACTTTTGGTACCACCGCCGCTTCCGCCACTACCCCGAGCGCACCGCGCCTACGGGTGCCAGGCAATCCGGTGCGTCGTAGGTGGGGTTGTTGACCTTTCGCGAGACCGGCACCGCTTCCAACCAATCATCCGGTGCAGGGCGGAGTAGGGGCAGCACGGTGCTCCCGTTCCGATTGGTTGGATCAAGCCACCGTTCCCAGGCTTCTTCGGGCAAAATGGCCGGCATGCGCTGGTGGAAGGACCCCACAAAAGCGTTGGCGGCGGTGGTGATGATGGTAAAGCTTTCCACTGCCGGTGCCTGCGGTGGCTCCCAGCGCTCCCACAACCCGGCAAAGGCCATGGGGCCCCCACGGCGCAATTGAAAGAAAAAAGGGACCTTTACCCTACCCTCCTGCTTCCACTCGTAAAAACCGGTGGCGGGGACCAGACAACGGCGGAAGGACAAAGCCTGACGAAAGGCTGGCTTTTCCGCCAAGGTTTCCGCCCGGGCGTTGATGAGTCGCTGCCCAATCTGGGCTTTCCTAGCCCAAGAGGGGATGAGGCCCCACCGCAACCACACCAGCCGCCGCTGCCCCGACTCTACACGGATGACCCCCGCCTCTTGCGTGGGTGCCAAATTAAAGCGCGGGGAAAGGGCGGGAACCTCGTCCAAACCGAACACCTCGGCGATGACCTCGGCCGGGGTGGCTTGCACGAACCGACCGCACATTAGCCAGCTTCCAGAACGCACCTCGCCAGGGTTTCGGCGGTGACGATAGGCCTTTCCAGTGTGGGCAGGTGACCCGCTTGCGGAATCGTGACCAACCGCCCTTGGCGGGCTGCGGCCGCCGTCGCCTCAGCTAGTTCACGGCCGATGAGGGGATCCTCCTCACCCACCACCACCCAGGAAGGTACGCCCAAGGCCTGCCAGGTGTCCTGGTGGTCCGGGCGGTCCCGCATGGCGGCCAAATAGTCAACCAGCACCTGCGAGCTCACCAATTCGGCCATGGCCCGCACCTCCGCCAACAGGCGCGGGGCGTGCTGCCGACTCCAGGGTCCCAAAAGCCGTGCCAGGAAGGCCTCCAGGAATTCCTTTCGCCGCCCTTGGCGCAACAGGGCAATTCCCTCCTCCCGACGCTGGCGGGCTTCTGGAGCATCGGCCCTCGGGTGGGAGGCCAAGAGCACCAGACCTTTGAGGCGCTCCGGATGCTGCCGGGCTAAGGCCAGGGCCACGTAGCCGCCCATGGAGTGGCCCACCAGAACCATCGGTTCCGCCGCAAGCCCCGCCACCAGGTCTGCCACCTCAGCCGCCACCTGCTCCAAGGAAAAACCCGAGGGCAGGGGGGGTGAGTGGCCAAAACCAGGCAGATCCACCGCCACCACCCTTCCTACCTCGGCCAGGGCCGGCATCACCGGCAAAAATATCTCTCGGCACAAAGGGAAACCGTGGAGGAGGACCACTAGCGTACCCTGCCCCGCCTCCTCCCAGGCCAAAGAGCTAGTTGGTTGCCGCCTCCTCTGCCCCTCCTCGGGCATCTCCACCCCCGCTAACCCCTTTACGGGCCATAAACAGCAAACCCACCCCCCGGCCACTGCCGTCCCATAGGCGGTCCAGAGAAAAGACCCAACACACCAACCGCACGAGCCATCGCCACCGACCCAGCCATGCCACCCGCGAAAGCTTTCGGTCCTCCACCGCCGGCCCGGCAATCTCCAACCGTCTCCGGTTCACCCTACTGAGGAACAGGCTATCGTACAGGCGCAGCAAAGGGAAGCCGTAATCCCAGAGATGAGCGGCAAAACCCGCTTGCCTCAGCTTGTCCCGCAAATCCTGCTGGGTGTAGCGGCGGTGATGTCCTGCCCACTCGTCCCAGGCGGACCACTGGGCGGGGTCATAGGGCACCGAGCCCACCAGCACCCCGCCTGGGCGCAGGACCCGCTCCAGCTCCCGCAGGGCCTGCCGGTCGTCCTCCAGGTGCTCCAGGGTTTCCGAGGAGGAGGCGGAGGCAAAAATGGCAGGGCGGAAAGGCAGGCGTGTGGCGTCCGCTACCACGGAACAAAACCGCACTTGCCGCAGGTTGCGCGCCACCAGGAGGGACTTCAACGAGGTGTCCACCGCCACCACGCGAAAGCCACGCCTCGCCAAGGCAGCCGCCAAGGACCCCAACCCCGCGGCGCACTCCAGATGCCAGCCTGGCTGCGCCGAGGCTAAGAGCCCGACGAGGCGGTGGATCCGGTGCTCATGCCGGGGCCCGAAAAACTCCGCATCCTCACCCCACTGCGCCTTGGGCACGGTCTTTACCGGTTGATAAGCCGGCGGGCCAAGGGCACCACCGGCAATGTGCGCTCCAACTTGCGCCCCGTGGCGATCAGGAAGTCGTAGAAGGGCGGCTTGGCCTCGGCATGCTTGTAGCACTCACCGCATCGGGGTAAGGTTTTCCAGTCCTGAGCTTTGAAGGCCGCCATCATGCGGGGTAGCTGCACGCTGGCTAGGATTTCCTCCACCGTCTGGCGCTTCAGGTCGCCAATGCACTGCTGGCCGTGGGCGTCGTAACAGCAGTGGGTCACACGGCCGTCGGCGAGGACGATGAACCACGCGAAGGGGTACCCTTGGAAGCAGCCGTAGAAGCTTTCGTGGAGTGGGGTTTCATCCGAGGTATCTAGGGGTTCACACGTTTTTTCAATCACCTTGGCCTGCGGATAGCGCTCCAGGTTGAAAAACTCCACAAAGTCCCGCACGCTCTCGTGGGCAGTTTGGGTGGTGACCAGGCGCTGGATCTCCACGGTCATGGATGAACCCTTGGAAAGCTCCAGAAAGGTGCGGATGTTTTCCACCACTTCGTCAAAAATGCCGCCCCGGCGAATGAACGGGTACATACGCGGGTTGATGGTGTCAATGCACAGGCGGATCCGCTGCAGGGTCGTGGCCAAAAGCCTGCGTCCCATGGCCTCGTCCAGCAGCATGGCGTTGGTGGAAACAGCGCAGCCGGGAAAAAGGTCAATGGCCTCCGGCAGCCGCGGGTAAAGCAGCGGCTCCCCCATCTCGTGCAGCCACTTCACGCGAATGCCCAGCCGGGCGAACTCCCCCGCCACCTTTTCCACCAGCCACCAGGGCATATCAGCGTCGGGGCGGCCCAGCTTGTTCATGGGGCACATGCCACAGCGCAAGTTGCAGCGGTTGGTGAGCTCCACCGCCACTTTGGCCCTACGGAGATCGAGAACTGGCACCACGGGGGGATCATACCAGCCCTACCCAAGCCTCCAAAGGCTCCTATCCGTCCATGGAGGCAAAACCGCTGGCGCCCCATCAGGGTTGAAAATTTTGCGGCGCCGTGTCCCGCACCGCGGCGGTGGGGGCAACGCGCTGCCTCCGTGCCCGGTTCTACGGGTGGCAAGGGACGCTAACGGCTCACCTTACCCTTTGCTCGCCGCAGCTCTTCCGCCATTTGCTTAATTTCCGCCAGGTCTCGCTTGAGCTCGCTCCAACCGTACCAGAGGGCGTAATCCGGATTGGCGTGAAAGGTACCCTGGAAAGCCCGCATACGATGCTCCAGGTGCATAACAAATAGCCTTTGCTCAATGGGCGTTGGCGCGTCATGGAAGGTGAGGAGGTCGGGGAAGGGGAACGCGTAGTGCTCCGGTTTCTGCAACACACCCTCCTGGTAGAGTCGGGCTACCTCCCGGATAGCCTCCGCCAGGAGCCGATCGCTTTCCCGAATCATTTCATCGCCCCTCTTCAGATGGTCTTGGGCGAACGCCGGCGAGTGACACTGTTGGCAGACCCGCAGCATCTTCTCTCGCTCACGGGTAAAAGCCTCGTGACTGAGGCGCGCCACGTCGGCCTTTTTGACCAATTCCAGGCGAGGCGTGGGCTTCCCCTGCGGGTCCAACACGCCGAGAGCTTTGAGAATCGTCACCTGGTCCTCCGCCCACTGCTTGTCTTCCGGCAAGGGCAAACGCACGGCGAGAAATCCCCAGGCCGTACGGACCTCGTGATCGCCGTCGGGCATGTGGCAGGTTTGACAGGTGGGTGCAGCCACCGTTTCCGGCAACACCTTGGATTGTTTTAAGAGGTAGCGGACACCGTGCTTGGAAGTGGAATACATTTCCCACTGCGGGTGGTCAAACCCCATGTGGCAGGTTTGACAAGCTTGCGGTTGACGGGCCTCTTCCACCGAAAAGAGGTGGCGGGTGTGGCATGCGTCACAGGAAGCTAGGCCAAATCCAGCGCCGGACGCCTTCAGTTCCCGCAGATCAGCTTCACTCTTGAGGCCGATCTTGTGACACCCTCCGCAACCTTTCATGCCTTCCCGCAGGGCCACGGGCAGCGCGTGGGTAGTGGGCATGGCCTTCATGGCCGCCCAGGCGAGCGCGTGCTTGCCTTTCGTGAACTGGTTTACCTGCGTCTCGTGGCAGGGTGCACAGGTTTGGGGGGTGGGAATCTTGGCCTTGGCCACGTCGTCCGCACCCTTGTGATCGCTCCCGTGGCAGGTGTCGCAGCCCACTCCAGAGCTTTGGTGCTTGGACAGTTGCCAATCGGCCACGATCCCGGGTGTCACCTGCCGGTGGCACCCCACGCAGGGTTCCTGGGGCGGGGAAGCCTCAGGCCGAGGGATAGCGTAGGCCACCAGGAGCAACCCCCAGATTACCTCTTTCACCGCTTGCCGCATCGTCCTCACCTCCTACGATAAAAATATTGCAACCAAATCTAATCCGCAATCACGTGATTGTCAAGAGCTGCGCTCCACGCCACCAAGCTTCGGGCTGAGGTCAAAGCAAGCGCCGGGGTGGAAACCTCGGCCAACCTAAGGTGCCCTCGCTCCAGCAACCAGCTGAAAGCGGCGAAGCTTGCCAGAGGCCGTGAGAGGCAGGTTTTCCACCCACTGGAACTCCCTCGGGACTTTAAAGGCGGCCAAGCGTTGCCTACAGAAGCGGTAGATCTCACTTTCTTTTAAGGTGGCACCAGGGCGCAAGACTATTAACGCCTTGAGGGTCACCACGCCAGCCCCTCGTTCCACCGGAACCACAGCCGCCTCGGCCACCGCTGGATGCTTCTTGAGCACCGTTTCCACCTCGCTGGGGAACACCGCAATACCACCCAACTTGAGCAACTCATCCCGCCGGCCGTAGTAAAAACAGAAACCCCCACGAAGGGCCACCAAATCCCCCGTGCGCAACCAACCACCCTGTAAAACTCGCGCGGTTTTTTCCTCCTGGCGCCAGTAGCCCTGCATCACGGATGGACCGCGAACCCACAACTCCCCCACCTCTCCCTCACCTAACACCTCCCCACCCTCCCCCACCACTTGCAGCTGGAACCCGTCCAAGGGGCGACCTACGCTACCCGGGGCTACTTCACCCACGCGGTTGGAGGTGATGTGGTGCAAGGTCTCCGTCATCCCAAGGCCGTCCAACACCGGAATCCGGGCACGCCGGCTAAGGCTGCGCCACAGCTCCGGTGGCAACTTTTCCCCGGCGCTCACGGCAGCGCGGAGTACCCTCCAGGGCACGGCGGGGTCCTGAAGGAGGGCGCGGTACAAACTCGGAACGGCCATGAACACGGTGGGCCGGTACTGCTGCATGATCTCCCGCACCGTTGCGGGGAGCAGGGGCCCTGGGTGGACCACGGCGGCGCAGCCACAAGCTGCAGGAATGTACACGGAGTTACCCAGGCCGTAGGCGAAGAACATGCGGGACGCCGAAAAAACTCGGTCTTCGGGAGAAAGGTGCAAGACCTGCGGGCCCAACCCACCAGCGGCGGCCAAGACGTTAGCATGGCTATGCATCGCTCCTTTCATTTGCCCTGTGGTACCGGAGGTGTAGAGCAGGAGGGCCGGAGTATCTCCGGGAAGGGGAAGTGGGGCCACGCTCTCGGAAACATCCGCCCAATAAGGCCTCTCCCCCACCACCAATACCGGGAGGCGAATGCCCTCCGCCGCCACCAGCAGAGGCCGTGCCCCCGCGGTATCGGCTAGGGCCAGGGCGGGTTTGGCATCCTGCAGTACCTGCCGCAACTCCAGGGGCGAAAAGGCGGGGGCCAGAGGTACAGCCACCAAACCCAAGGCGAGGCAAGCCCAAAAACTCACCACCAGCTCGGGCCGATCCCCCATCACCAACACCACGCGATCCCCCGGTGTAAGCCCTTGCCTTTGAAAAAAGGCCGCTGCACAGGTCACCGCCTCCCAAACCTGACCGTAGGTCCACATGCCGCCGGCGGTCACGAGGTAGGGCCGGGTTGCCCCTTCCCCCTCCACCACCTGCCGGAGCAGATGCCAGGCAGAGCCTTCAGGAGGCATAGGCAGGCCCATCCCCGTCGGCCCATCCAAGCCATAGGCGTAGAGGCAAGGCTTCCCAAACCCACAAGGCGGGGACGTTGCCAACCGGCACGCAAAATCGCCGAACCGCTACCGGGCCTTCCCAGGCCAGGTAACGGACCAGTGGAGAGGGCAGGTACTCTGGTTTAACGGGCAGCGAAAACCGCACGTGGCGGCGGACCCACCCTTCCCCAGCTATGACATTCCCCAAAGGAGTAGCGCTTTCCCTGAGGTTTTCCAGAGATTTCGGTTGCCAACGCAAGGGCGACCGGAGGAGATGCAACGTGACAGGAACTTGGTCTAACAGGTAACAGGAAACGCGCTGCCAAACAGCCTCCCCTGCTCGCGTCACCATCTGTTGGCTCAGCAGCTGAAACTGGGGCAAACGTCCAAAGCGCCAGGCGATGAGACCAGCCAGCGAAGCGTCCTGACGCAAAAGCTCCAACCACGGTGGCTTTTCCCGAGCAACTGCCTGCTGCAGTTTCACCCCAAAATCTAGAACCTCCCAAGCTGGCATGGGATTCCGGTCAGATTTGGTCACCGTCTCATCAGGGAATCCAGAATGCGCAGAAAGGCCCGCTGTTGTTCCGGCTCATTCTTTTCAATAACGCACAGGCAGCCAGTGGCATCAAACACCTCGTGGAGGCGGTCGGCGGGGTGAGCTGAGGTGACGATGATGCGCTTTGGGTGGACCCCCCGAGCCACCGCTTCCTCCAACACCACACGACCGTCCATTTCCGGCATTTCCCAGTCGAGAAGCATCAGGTGCACGTCCGGCCCCACTGCCAGGAGGGCCGCCTTGGGATCGGTATAGGTCTCCACCACCGCTTTTTCCGGGTATCGCTGTTCCAAGAACCGCTTGAAGGCCAAGCACTGGGTAGGTGAGTCGTCCACCACCACGATGCGCTTAGGGCCCTCACCCACGGCGAAACACCACCCGCCCGCCCACGATGGTCATGGCTGGCCAACCCCGGAGCCGACGACCGGCAAACGGGGTATTGCGGGACTTGGAACGAAACTTTTCCGGCTTTACGGTGGCTCGCTGCTCCGGATCAAGGAGGGTGAGGTCGGCGGGAGCTCCCACTTTAAGGCTTCCGCCGGGAAGGCGGAAGATTCGCGCCGGGTTGGTGGACCAGCAGGCCACGAAACGGGATAGAGGCATGCGATGTTTCGCCACCAAGAGATCAAAGGTTACCGGTACCGCCGTTTCCAGGCCCACGACGCCGAAGGGTGCGTGGTCAAACTCCACGTTCTTTTCATCGGCGTGATGGGGCGCATGGTCCGTGGCCAAGCAATCCACCGTACCATCCAGGACCCCCTCCACCAGAGCCTGCACGTGCTCCGCAGAGCGCAACGGGGGGTTCATCTTGGTGTTGGTGTCGTACTGCGTCTCCGCCACCGCTTGGTCGGTGAGGGCCAAATGGTGCGGGGTGACCTCGCAGGTTACCTTGAGGCCGCGGGCTTTTGCCAGCCGCACCGCTTCCAGTGCCCCGGCAGTGGAAAGGTGGGCAATATGCACCCGCGCTCCCGTCAGCTGCGCCAGGACCACATCGCGCCAGACCATGACCTCTTCCGCCGCCGCCGGGATCCCCCGCAAACCCAACCGGGTGGC
This sequence comes from Thermoanaerobaculum sp., assembly GCA_025060245.1. Taxonomy (GTDB): domain Bacteria; phylum Acidobacteriota; class Thermoanaerobaculia; order Thermoanaerobaculales; family Thermoanaerobaculaceae; genus Thermoanaerobaculum. The sequence goes on from JANXCP010000003.1 coordinate 48,961, forward strand.
CACAGCCCCTTCGTGCATGACCCCCCGCGCCGTCAAGGTGGGCTCCTCGCAGTGATCCACCACCGGGACGTCAAACAAGAGACTGTACTCCAGCGCCCGTCGCATGAGGTACGCGGAGTGGACCGGCTTCCCATCGTCGGAAAAACCCACCGCCCCCGCGCGCACCATCTCGCCCATTTCCGCCAGCTCTTCCCCCGCCAGCCCCTTGCTTACCGCCCCGATGGGGTAGACGCGGCAGTTTCCCGCCTCACGGGCGCGGGTCAAAATGTATTCCGTCACCGCCGGGTTGTCGTTCACCGGGTTGGTGTTGGGCATGCAGCACACAGCGGTAAAGCCCCCCGCCACCGCCGCCGCGGTGCCCGATGAGATGGTCTCTTTGTACTCAAACCCCGGCTCCCGCAAGTGCACGTGCACGTCAATGAACCCCGGCGCCACCACCAAACCCGTGGCATCCACCACCTGGGCGTTGGGATCAGCTAATCGCTCGGCGAGACGGGCAATCTTACCCTCCACCACCAAGATATCCAGCCCTTCATCCAGTTTCTGGCTTGGGTCGACGACGCGGCCGTTCTTAATCAGTAACCGGCTCACCGCTTCCTCCCGCCAGCAGGTACAACACCGCCATTCGCACCGCCACGCCGTTGGTCACCTGCTCCAGGATGACCGACTGCGGACCGTCAGCCACCCGGGAATCAATTTCTACCCCGCGGTTCATCGGGCCTGGGTGCATCACCAGGCAATCCTTCTTGGCCAGCTTCAAACGTTCCGGGGTGAGGGCAAAAAGGTCGTAGTACTCCCGCACGGTGGGGAAGTTCATGCGCTCCTGCCGCTCCAGCTGGATGCGCAGCATCATCACCACATCGGCGCCGCGGATTGCCTCCTCCATGCGGTAGAACACTTGGCAACCCAGGCTTTCCATTCCCACGGGCACCAGGCTCGGGGGACCCGCTACCCGCACCGTGGCACCCATCCGGGACAGGAGCAGCACATTGGACCGCACCACCCGCGAGTGCTGCAAATCACCCACGATGGCCACCACGAGCCCTTCTAAGGTCTTCTTGTGTAAGCGAATGGTCAGGGCATCCAAGAGCGCCTGAGTGGGGTGCTCGTGGGTACCATCCCCCGCGTTGATGATGGAAGCCTGGAGCACCTTGGCCAGCATGTGCGGGGCCCCCGGCTGTGGGTGCCGAAGGACGATGAAATCGGGCTCCATGGCCTCCAAGTTGCGTGCCGTATCCACCAGGGTCTCGCCCTTTTCCACTGACGAGCCGCTGGCGGAAAAGTTTAACGTGTCGGCGGACAGGCGCTTTTCCGCCACTTCAAAGGAAAAACGGGTGCGAGTGGAGGGCTCTAAGAACAGGTTGACCACCGTTTTGCCTCGCAACGCCGGCACCTTCTTAATGGGCCTTTTGGCGATCTCCCGCATTTGCTCGGCGGTGTCCAAGATCAGCTGGATTTCCCCTGGCGACAGCGGATCAATACCCAAAAGGTGCCGACTCTTCAAGGACGGGGCCGCCTTGACGGTCATCGATCCTCCTCCTTCACGATCCACACCCCCTCTTCCCCGTCGCACTCGGATAGCCGCACCTGGACATCCTCCAGGCGCGAGGTGGGAACCAATCGCCCCACCACGTCAGCGGCAATGGGTAGCTCCCGGTGGCCACGGTCCACCAGCACCGCCAATCGGATGACCTGAGGACGGCCGTAATCCATGAGCGTATCAAGGGCGGCGCGGATGGTCCGGCCTGTGTACAGCACATCGTCCACTAACACGATGACTTGGCCATCCACCGGCTTGGGCAATTGCGTGGCACGCAAAACCGGTTGACGGTGGGCTGGTCGCCAAGGCCCCACGTCATCGCGGTAGAGGGTAATGTCCAAGGCCCCCACCGGCGCGGGCGAACCGGTCTTTTGCCCGACCAGATGGGCCAGCCGGTGCGCCAGGGGAACCCCGCGCGTCTGAATCCCGACGAAATAGAGCTTTTTCTCATCCGGGACTTTTTCAAGTATTTCCGCCGCCATCCGCTCCAGGACCCGGCTCAGCTCTTTCGCTTCCAAGACCAGCACCCGCTTCATCCGGACCCCCAACGTTCCGCCGCCTGCGGATGCTAGCACAGCCCACCTCACCTGCTGCCCGACACCCCGCCGGTAGGCCAGTATTCCAGGACCAAAGCGGCCAAAACCAACACCGCGCCGGGAACCACATGGAGGGGGGGCGCTTCGCCCAAGAACACCCACACCCACAGGGAAGCCAGAGCAGGCTCCAGCAAGACCGTCAAGTTGACTTGGTAGGTGGGCAAATGAGCCAGGGCCCAGTTGAGCAAGGTGTGTCCGATCAGCGTGGGTCCCAACGCCATGCCCAAGAGGGTGAGCCAGGAAAGGGTGTTCGCCGGTTGAGGCGAGACCTTCCCCAGGCACAGGGCCACCCACAGGAGCAGCGCACCAGCGCCGTTAACTACCCAAAGGTAGGCGGCTAAGGGCACACGCGCCCGCAACTTGGTTCCCACCAGGAGATACCCAGCCATCGCCACCGCTCCCCCTAGGGCCATGAGGTCACCCACGAGGGCGCGCAGGGAAAGCTGCAGGTCCCCCCAGGCAATGACCACGACCCCGCCAAAGGCCAAGGTGAAGGAGACGAAGTTGCGGAAGGTTACCGGTCGGCCCAATACCCGCCCTTGCAACAGGAGAACCCACAGGGGCTGGGTGGTGACCAGCACCACGGAGGCGGAAACCGAAGTCAAAAACAGCGAGGGAATCCACAGGCCGAAGTGCAACGCCAAGAAAAGGCCGGCCCACAAGCCGTGAAGAAGTGCTTTAGGAAGTGGCCAAAAACGCCACAGGACCAGTGGCGTGAGCATCATGGAGGCTAGAGTCAGCCGCCAGGCCGCCACTGCCAAGGGTGCCGCCTGCGTCATCCGCGCCAATGGGGCACCCCAGGAAATGGCCAGCACCGCCGCCGCCAGCGCCAACATAACCCGTTGCCTCATCGGGAAAACCCCTCCGCCAGCCCCGCCGCCAAGGCGTGGGCCAACTTTTCGCGAAATTGCCAGGACAGCAAAAGCTTCCGGTCCTCATCATTGTTGAGGTTCACCAGCTCCACCAGCAACGATGTGGGTGCCCCGCAGTAGCGCAGGACGGCTGGAACCCACGCCCTCCCTCCCCGAATGACGTGGGGGCGCACCGGATCAAACGGGTGGACGGGAAGGTGGAAACGACGAGCCGAACGCACCAAGCTTTCCGCCACTTGCGCCGACAACGCCTCCGAACGCGCGGCAAACTGCGAACTGAACCGCCAGCGGCCCACCTCCATGACCTCCTTCACCCGCGGCAGGTAGGAGGGGGGGCGTGCTTCACCCGGACGGAACTTCCGCCCGGGTACGTACACCATGAGGCCCCGCACCGAAGGGTGAAGCGAATCAGCGTGAATGGAGAGGAACACCATTTGCTCCGGTGTCACCCCGCGCTTTTGCAACTTGGCCACCAAGCTATTGGCCAGCACCCACCGCAGGTGCACACCAACCGTTGAATCCTCCAGGGGGTAAGGGGGGTTGGTGAGCAGTACTTGGTCCCGGCGCTGGGGGAGGATGTTGCGGTCCGGGGGATGGTCGCCGAGGGCCTCGTCCCGCACCAAAAGCCACACCGTGGCCTTGGTTTCTCTCTGCAACACCCGCTTCAAGCGGGTCATCACGTCGTAGGTGTAGGTGGCCTCCCAGACGCCGTTGGCGATGGCACCGGTGTCGCTGCCCCCGTGGCCAGCATCCAGGATCACGTGGATCCCCTCCAGGTTGGCGGCGCGGATGACGCGCCTAATGCTGGCCAGCTCCTGGCGCTCCCGCTCCCACTCCCTGCGCCGTGGGTGACCCGCGGGGAGGTACTCGGGCAAGAGGAGGTCAAAGGGAATGCGGATGGGGTAACCCACCGGGATCGCGGTGACGTCGCTCACCCCAGAGAGCTCAGCCAATTTGAGGGCGGTGGCGTTCACGTCGGCGGCGTGGAGCAAACCGGTAAAACGCACCACCACCGCCGAGTAGAGGGCTTCACCGGGGGCCAAGCGGTAAATGGCAAACCCTTCCTGGTATTCCAGAGGCGCCCCCGGCACCACTTCAACCTTCTTTTCCTGCTGCAGCGGCGGGCGCCCTGCCTCGCCGGCAACCGAGGGCGGCTTTCCCGTTGGCGAAGGGATCGGCGACGGGGTCAGGGTGGGCACCGGCGTGAGCCTGGACACCCCTGGCGTCGTGGGTGTGGCCGTAGGGGTTGGAAGCGGCCATGTTCCCACCTCAACCGCTTGCCCCCCAACCGTAAGAGCGCGAAACTCCGGTAGCAACAACGCCTCCGGGATTAGGATCCGGGCCCCCACAGGGGGGAAAAGGGGCACCTGGGGATTCGCTTGGCGCACCTCGGCGTAACGACTTCCCTCGCCGGTGAACCACTGGGCCACTTCCCACCAGCTTTCCGGCTCCCCTCCCCAGGGGGCCACCACCTGGTGCTCGTAACCCCCAGCCACCCGACGGTCGTGAGGGAAAAGCTGCTGCAAGATCTCCGCCCTTCTGTCTGGGGCGAGGAGCTGCCAAGGGATTCGCACGCGGATACCCTGCATGGGGTGCGGAATGCGTGGATTGGCCTGGGCCAGTTCCTGCGCCTTCTCCGCCCCGCCGCAGTAGCGCGCAGCGAGATGTGCAAACCCGTCTCCAGCCCGGGGCAGGACCCACACCACCGGCTGCTCACCCCGCACCCAGCTCACCCTTACCGCCGTGGGCAGGTCACGGGTCAGGCGTGGGGGCTCGACCGCCCAAAGCAAGAAACATAAGGGTACCCACCTCACCTAACCCCCCGAAACCTATGGTCCACACCCCCTTGCCACTCCAGCCACGCGGTGGCCCTGCGCAACACCCGAGGATGGTAGCAGGAGCGAGAGACGTTGCTTTTACGGGTAAAAGCTCGTACAACAGCCGGCGGTGAACGGAGCAAGCGCCCCTCAGACCCTGCAGCGCCTCCCCCAACTCCGCCCACTAGGCCACCTTTTTCCTCCAGGCACTGCCTTTCTGACCGGTGGGTCTGTGCGCGACGCGCTCCTCGGTTTGCCGGTGAAAGAGCTGGACATTGCGGTATTTGGGGATGCGGCCCGACTGGGCGAGCAGTTGGCACAAAAATTCAGTGGGAAATGCTTTCCCTTAGGACGGGAGCCTCGGGTCACCTACCGCGTGGTGGCTCCGGTGGGGCGGGTGGACCTTTGGCCCCTCGCCGGCTCAGTGGAACAAGACATCCTCCGTCGGGATTATTCGGTCAACGCCTTGTTCTACCAGATCCCCGACGGGCCTCTGATAGATCTGGTGGGCGGACTGGCCGACCTGGCGGCGGGACGGTTGCGGGTTCTTCACCGGGAAAACCTCCTCCAGGATCCCCTGCGGGTGCTGCGGGGACTGCGGCTCGAGCTGACCCGCCCCCTCTGTTTGACCACCGAATCGGAACGAGTGCTCGCCCAATACGCCGCTCACCTGCCTAAGGTGGCGGCGGAGCGGATCCGGGAAGAGCTGGAAAAGATGCTGCTGCACGCTTCCCTCGTCAGGCTTTGGAAACGGGGCATGGAGCTAGGGATCTGGCCTGCCCTTGGCCTGGCGCGGGCGGAAGACCGGTTGCCGGATGCTGACTCCTTAGCCCGTTGGGAGCAGCTCCGCCTGCGGCGCGGCCTGTGGGGTGAGGCGACACGACGCGCCCTGTGGCTGAGCTTGGCCTTGGGCAGGCTTGAGCCAACCGGCGACCCACACACCACCCTGGCTGACCTGTTCCCTGCCCTGGGGGTGCGAGGGCGGGAGCTTCAGCGCCTGGCCCGTTTCCTTCATTTGGGCGAAAGCTTGCTGCGAGCAGAGGAGATCAAAGGCTTCCTAGCCTCGCACCCTCCGCAGCGGGAGGTCCTGATCTGGTGGTTTACCCGAAACCCCCACGCCACCTGGACGCAAGTGCAGCGCCTTTGGCGTTGGTGGACCCGCTTCCACCGCCGACCTCCACTCCTTTCCTCCAGCGAAGTGGTGGCGCTGCTGCGGCTGCCCCCGGGGCCGCCAAGGGCAGAGGTCATCCACCGCCTGCGCCAGCTGCAAGCCACTGGAAGGCTCCGCACCGCCGGGGCTGCCCGCCGCTACCTCTTGCGCTGGCCAACCCACCAGGCGCGCTAGGGGCTTGATTCCCCAGCCTTGGCGAGCCAAAGGGCGTTGTAGATGAGGGGGAACAGGTGCGCCGTCTGGCCGCGAAAGTGCGGGGCAAAACTGTAGAGCATGACCCGCCCCTTTCCCACCCGGAACGCCACCGCCGCCAACTTTCGGCTTAAACGGTCCTCGCCGCGGAGGAACCCAGATCGCAGACGAACCGTTTCGGGAAAGCGGGCCACCACCTCCCGAACCCCCTCCACCGTCGGGCGAGAGGCAAAGGCCACAGCCCCTTCCACCAGCGCCGTGCTCTCCCGCGGTAAGCCCCAACCT
>JANXCP010000040.1 GCA_025060245.1 Thermoanaerobaculum sp.
GGGCCTGCGCTTTGACGGGCAAGCATGGCACGTGGTGGCTTTGGAAGAGCTCTCCCAGGGGAAAGGCCAACCACCGCCGAGGGCAGACACCCCCCACTGCTCCTGGCGCCGTCGGTTTGCCAGTCGCGCGTGCCTGCGGCGCCTGGGCTGTAGGATCTTGCACCTGCCCGAGCCGGCCTGTATGCCCTTGGCCGCGGGGGTCAGTTTGGTCCTCACCGTCCACGACCTCATCCCCTTGGAGTTTCCCCACCTGTACTCCCGTAAGGCCCCACGCCTGCGGTACCTCCTCAATCGCGCCCTGACCAGGCTTCGTCTTTTGGCGGCGGACCATGTGGTGGCCGACTCTCAGTACGTGAGCCATCGCCTACGAGCCCTGTTCGGTGTGCCTGAAGAGAAGATCACCGTGGCTTACCCCGGCGTGGACCTCCACCGCTACACCCCGACGCCACAGCCGCAGGAACGAGAATGGCTCCGCACCCAGCTGGGGATCAGTCCACCCTTTTTCCTCTACGTTGGCACCGCCGATCCCCGGAAGAACCTGGGCTTCCTGCTGGAGGCTTTGGCGTTCGTTCAAAACCGGGTACCCCTGGTGGTGGCCGGTGCCCTTCACCCCCTGCACCGACAATCCTTGGAGGCCAAGATCGCCCAGCTGGGTCTGGAAGGCCTGGTGCAGCTTGTGGGTTTTGTGGACGAGGGGATGCTCCCGGCCCTGTACCGCCAATCCCTGGCCCTGCTCTTTCCCAGCTTGAGTGAGGGTTTTGGCCTGCCAATCTTGGAGGCGATGGCCTGCGGCACCCCGGTGGTGGCCTTCGCCCACAGTGCCGTCAAGGAGCTGTTTGCCGAAGCCGCGTGGCTGGTGCCTACCAACCACATGCCTGATTTTGTCGGTGCGATGACCACCCTGGCCAGCAGCGTGGAAAAAAGGCAAGCCCTCCGGGAGAAGGGGTTGGCGTGGGCACCGCGGTTCACCTGGGAGGCCACCGCCCAGCAGGTGGTTACCGCCTACCAGAAAGTGCTCGGGAAAGCCCCGTAAGCTGCTAGCATTCCCGCCGGGAGGCGATATGCGGCTGGTGGAGTGTGTGCCGAACATTTCCGAAGGCAGAAGGCCGGAGGTGTACCAGAAGGTGGCTCAGGCGGTGACCCATGTGCCCGGGGTGACGTTGCTCCACGTGGACCCGGGGGCGGAGACCAACCGCACCGTGATCACCTTCGTGGGCGAGCCAGAAGCGGTGCTGGAAGCCGCCTTCCAGCTGGCTGCCGCCGCCTTTGAGCTCATTGACATGCGCCAACATCAAGGTGCCCACCCCCGCATCGGGGCAGTGGACGTGGTGCCCTTTGTTCCAATAGCTGGCGTCACCATGGAGGAGTGTGTGGGGCTGGCCCGCCAGTTGGGAGCGCGGCTGGCCGAGGAGTTTTCCCTGCCGGTGTTCCTCTACGAGTACGCCGCCACCGCGCCCCACCGCCGCAGCCTTGCCGAGATCCGCGCGGGAGAGTACGAGGGCCTGGCGGAAAAACTCAAGGATCCTGCATGGCAACCGGACTTTGGCCCAGCGGTGTTCAACCCCAAACTGGGTGCCTGCGTGGTGGGGGCCCGCAAGTTCCTGGTGGCCTTCAACGTGAACCTCAACACCACAGACCAACGCCTGGCCAACCGCATTGCCCTGGACGTGCGGGAAAAGGGGCGCATGAAGCGGGATGAAAAGGGTGAGGTGGTGCGCAACGAGAAAGGTGAGCCGGTGTACGAGCCTGGCCTCCTGCGCTCGGTCAAGGCCGTAGGGTGGACCATCCCCGAGTATGGCTGCGCGCAAATTTCCATGAACCTCACGGACCTGGACGTCACCCCCCTCCATGTGGCCTTTGACACTTGCGAAGAACGTGCCCGGGAGCGGGGGTTGCGGGTGACTGGCTCGGAGCTGGTGGGTTTAGTGCCCAAACAGGCGTTGTTGGAAGCAGGCAAACACTACCTGGCCCGCATGGGCAAATGCCGGGGGGTACCAGAAAAGACCATCCTCCAGGTGGCCATGCGCACCTTGGGGCTTTCCGAGGTGAAGCCCTTTGACCCCGCCGAGCGCATCATTGAGTACCGCTTAGCCACCCCCGCTCCCCTAGCACACATGGCCGTGGCGGACTTCGTCGCCGAACTTTCCAGCGAGTCCCCCGCCCCCGGGGGTGGCTCGGTGGCTGCCCTCTGCGGTGCCCTGGCAGCAGCGTTGGCCTCCATGGTGGCCAACCTCTCCTTCGCGAAGAAGGGGTTTGAGGATCGCCGAGGGGACCTGGAAGCCATTGCCCTGCGTGCCCAGGAGCTGAAGGACGCCATGCTGCAGGCGTTGGACGAGGATACGCGGGCGTTTGAGGCCCTCTTGGCTGCCATGCGCTTGCCCAAGGCCACCCCAGAGCAGCAGGCGCAAAGGGCCGTTGCCCTGCGTCAGGCAACCCTCGCTGCCATCCAGGTGCCTCTGGGCGTCCTGGAAGCCTGCCCGGAAATTCTGCAACTCTGCCTCAAGGTGGCGGAAATAGGCCTGCAGGCGTCCCTTTCCGACGCCGGGGTGGGGGCCCAGGTGGCCAGAGCTGCCGCCGCTGGGGCGTACCAAAACGTGTGCATCAACCTCCCCTCGCTGGATGACGCCGAGGCAGCAAGCGAACTACTCCGGCGGGCGGACGGAGCGTGGGCGGTGGTGGTGGAGCGGCACGCGGAGGCGGAAGCACGCATCCTCCAGCGTTTGCGGGAACAGGCCTCAAGATCTGACAAGAACAGTGGCGGCTAACCCCACCTCGCCCCCCACCTGGCTGCGCCACGGCTAAAAAGCCCAGGCGATGTGCCACGCCCGGGAGCGTACCGAGAACGTGGCGGGTCCCGCCGCGTAGCACTCGCCGTCCACATCAAAGGGGGGTGAGGACCCTTCCACCTCCAGCAACACCCTCTCACCTTGGCGAAAACGTACCTGGGGCAGCCTTAGGTGGCGGCCGAGGTAGAGCAAAGGCAAACGGAGCAAAAGCCTCCTCCAGGGTAGAGCCTCCACCACCACCACGTCCAGCCGCCCATTATCCAGCCGCGCGTTCGGGGCTACCCGCATCCCCTTGCCAAAGCTCTTCCCATTGGCCACCGCCACCAGGAGCGCCAATCCCGTCACGACCGACCATCCGTCCAGCTGCACCGCCACCCACTGCCCCCGGTTTTGCCGTAGAGCCGTGAGGGTAGCGGCAAGAAATGCCCCACCGCCCTGCCGTGGATTGGCGTTGACCAACAGGTCCACTAACCCTGAGATGCCGGCGGAGGCCACGTTGAGCAAAGACACAGAGTTGGCGGGGCTGCTCAGGTGGCCCGCGTCCACTGCCAAACCGGGACCTTCCAGGGCCAGCTCAAGGGCTTGCCGGGGATTTTTCGAATACATCACCCCCCGCCACCACCAGGCGTTGGTACCCCTCTTGCACGAGCTGGCACGTTTGGTGCCGCATCTCCCCAGGGGTTTGCGGCACCAGCACCGGTGCCGCCAACCACCCCGCGAGGCGGGGCAAGAGCCTTGCCATGACCCTTTGGCAGCGTCCTCCACCAGCCCAAGGGTTGACCAAGATGGCCTTCATGGGCTTTCCTCCGGTGGCCACCGTTGGCGCAGTTCCTGGTGCAAGAGCGCTAGCTCCTGCTGCCACCGCGCCACGCTCCAACCGGCAGCTGGCCGCACCACCCGGCGCAGGGCCGGTGCCAGCTCCCAGCATTGCCGCGGCTGCCACATACCCAGGCGCACCCGCCGCAGGAGCCAGTCGGCCAGGTGCACCACCTGGCTCCAGCGGAGGTGGTACTTCACCTCCGCCTCGGTGAGGCCAAAGCCCTCCTCCAGTGGTTGGAGCTGCTCCTGCTGGCTGCCTACCGCCAGCGCCAAGGCTTGGGAGCCCAAGCGCTGCGCCAGACCCAGCGCAGCCACCGGCGGTACCCCAAGCCGCTGCAGCGACTCAACCGCTTGTGGTTCCAGTCGATCGGGGGGCACCGCCGAAGCCAGCCCCAATTCAGGGTTGGCCGGCGGTGGTCCGGGAGCAACCCCACCACAACTTCCAGCCCTTCGGCGGCGGTCACACGGTAGGTGGTCAGCTTCCCGCCGGCGGTGGAAACCAAGCCCCGCTCCACCCACACTCCCTCCTCCCGACTGGCCTCCGCCGGCTCCTCGGCGGCCATGTCCACAATGGGCCTCACCCCGGCGAAGCCGCCGCATACATCGGCGAGGGTGAGTCGGGCTTGAGGAAGATTGTGCTGCACGGAGCGCAGGAGGTAGTCCACCTCGTGACGGGAAGGGCGAGGGTTTTCCAGTGGACCCTGCTGGAACACGTCCGTCGTGCCCACTAAGGTCCCCTCTCGGTGGGGAACGGCAAAAAGCGGCCGTCCATCGTCCGGGGACAGGCCAGTCAACGCCACTTCCAGCGGCAACCGGTGGCGGGGAAAGAGCAGGTGCGAGCCACGGGAGGGTTTGAGGCGCCCCGGCACCTGCCCCAACAGTCCCCGCGTCTGGTCGCACCAAGCGCCGGTGGCGTTCACCACCACGTGGGCAGGGACCTGGTAAACCTGCCCCGCGTCCATATTCCGCACCACCGCCCCCCAACCCAACCCTCCTTCCGGAAGAGGAGCTCTTCAACCCGGGCAGAGTTCAACGCCACCCCGCCCGCGCGCACACCTGCCCTAAGGACAGCCCAGACCAGCTGGGCGTCATCGGCCACGCCATCGTCGTAGAGCAAACCAAATTCCAACCCTTCCCGCCGCAACTGCGGCACCCGGCGGCGCACCTGACTTGGGGAAAGCCTTTGGTGGCGGTGGGGAAACGGCGTCAGGTGGTCGTACATGGAAAGGCCCAGGGCCACCTGCCAGCCGGGGGTGGGATCATCGGCGAAGGCCGGATAAACAAACTCCACCGGGCAAACCCAGTGGGGTTTGAACATGGCCAAGTCATCGCGCTCCCGACAGGCCACCCGCGTGAGGTGCAGTTGTAAGCGCCTCAAATAACGTGGTCCGCCGTGGATGAGCTTGGGGGAGCGTGAGGAGGTACCGGAGGCAAAATCCCCCCGGCTCCACCAAGCCCACCCTTAAACCCCGCAGCGCCGCCTGATGAAAGATCCCCGCACGGGTAATGCCTCCCCCGATGACCACCAAGTCCAACCCCTGCGCCAGGTGGTGGAAGGAATGCTGCTCGGGGGTCACGGTTCTCCGTCCGGAAATAGCACCCCAGGGTTGAGGATCCCCCACGGGTCCACACTGCGAGCTAACGCCCGCAGCACCTTAGCTCCCTGCTCCCCTACCTCTCGCTCAAGCCACGGGGCATGCATGCGTCCAACCCCATGGTGGTGGGAAAGGGTGCCACCCAGCGACACCACCGCCTGCAACCAGGCCTGCTTCAACTGCGCCCAGTCCTCCACCTCACGGAGTCGGCGCAGGGCCCAAAAAAGTACAGGGACGCCCCGTCACCATAGGCGTGGGAGAGGTGGCACAACGTCCACACCCGAACCCCCATGGCCTGTGCCCGGCTCGTCAGCGCGCGATGCACCCCTTCGCACAGCCGCGCCCAAGCCGACCAAGGGGCAGCGGTCTTGCAGGTGTCCACCCCAAAACCCAAGGACAGGAACGCATCCCGCAGGTAGGGGTGAGGAAACCGATCCCGCAGCCACCGTCGCCAACCCCCTGCACCCAAAGACCAAGCCCCCAGTTGACCAGCCACGCGCCGGGCGCGGCGCCGGCGCCCCTCTTCACCACCCCCCAAGAGCAGCAAACAGCCTTGGGCAAAACGCCGGCGGGCAAAGAGGAGTCGGCTGGCGATGTTGTCTAACCCTTTCAGCTCGGCGAGCGCAAACCGAAAGCCGTTTCGGGGGCATCCGACAGGCGCACCACCTGGGGAGCCAGCCCTTCCCGGAGCAGGCGACGACACAGCTCCATCCCGTCCCACCAGCTAGGCACAACCATCAGCAGGCCTGCGTCGGATCGGGGTCGCCGGTGCACCCTGAGGGTCACCCGGGTGAATACCCCTAGCCGCCCTTCGCTGCCACACAGCAGTTGCCGCAACTCCGGCCCCACTGCTGCCGCGGGCACGGGTGCCAACTGGAAAAGCCCATCGGGCAACGCCACCTCTGCCCCGGCGAGCAAATCTTCCATCCTGCCCACCCCCGTGGAGCGCTGACCCGCCAAACGGCTCGCTACCCAACCGCCCACCGTGGAAAGCTCAAAGGACTGCGGCTCATGCCCGAGCCAAAAGCCGTGAGCTGCCAGCGCTGTTTCCACCTCCGGCCCCAGGGTGCCCGCCTAAAAGGTCGCCAACCCCGACCGCCCGTCCAGGGAAACCCACCCTCGAAGCCGATCCGTCAACAACAGGAGGATTGGGCGCTCCCCTGCGGGACCGTGACCCCAACCACCACCGAGGTCCCCCCGCCCCGCGGCACCACGCCCCAGCCGTTGTGCGCGGCGAGACTCCGAACTTGCCAAACCTGCTCGGGTGTTTCGGGGTGGGCCACGCCATCGGGAAAGGCCTTTTGGGTCTTGGTGCGCAACCCCACCAGATCGGGGAAGCTTTGCCCGGCACAGTGGGCGAGGCGCGCGGCGCTGTTCCGCTCCCAGCAAAACCCCAGCCTCCCGAACGCGCGGGAACGTGGCAGGCAAAACCCGTCGGTGGAGGCTTCGGGCAAGGGATTGCCCACCTGGCGTTGCAAGAGCGCCAGGGCTTCCGCCGAGGGCCGTACTTCCTGTCCGACAAAACCCCACCCAGCAAAACGCCGAGCGCCGCTCATCGCCGGCCCCGCAGCTTGTCCATCAAGCGCCGGTCCCTTTTCTCCGGGCGGCCTTTTCCCTTGGGCGGAGCCGGCGGCGGCGCAGCCCGCAGGATCAACTGCTCCTCAGGGTCTGGGGGCGGGGTCACATCCTCGTAGAGGGTGCGCGCTTCGGCCTTGGCCACATGGGTTTGCCGTACCTCGCGAATCACCAGTTCCCGCCTCCGCCCTGGGCCCAAGGTGAGGCGGATCCGGTCCCCCGGCCCCACCAGTCGGTGGGGTTTGGCCCGCTCTCCGTTCACCTCCACCTTGCCGCCATCGCAGAGGAGCTTTGCCTGGGACCGGGTCTTGGCCAGACAGGCCACATCAAGGAACACGTCCAAACGTACCCGTTGGGCCACTGCAGCAATTGTACCCTCGTCGCGCACCTTGGCTACAATGGCCGCTGATGAACACCAGCTGGGTTTTGGTGGCGGTCGTAGCCCTGGCTACCCTGGCAGGAGGGTTCATGCCCCTGCATTTTCGCCACCACCACCGGCTTTTCCTCGCCTTTTCCGCCGGGACCCTGGTGGGCCTTTCTCTGGGGGAGCTCATCCCCGAGGGGCTTACCGCCTTTGCCACCCCTCGCACGGCGTTGGCCCTGGTCCTTGGTGCCTTTGTGGCCACCATGGCCCTGGACAAGCTCCACATCCTCCACCCCCACGCCCACGCCATGGAAGCCAGCTGCCCCCCGGAGGAACACCGCCACCCACCCCTGGCCATGCACGGGGTCGTTGGGCTGCTCCTCCACTCTGCCTTAGATGGGATAGCCCTGGCCGCCGCAGTCCGCGAGGGACCAACCACCGCCCTGGCGGTGGCCCTGGCCCTCTCCGCCCACAAGCTGGGGGACGGGCTCACTACGGTGAGCCTCGTCCTTGCCCACTACCACACCGAACGGCAGGCCAAACGCCTGCTCTTCGGCAATGCGCTCCTGCTGCTGAGCGGGTTTGGGCTAGGTCTTTTGGTTCGCGTGCCGCAGGGGATGACCACCTCGCTCTTGCTCTTTCTGGCTGGGTTCTTCCTCTACCTGGGAGCCTCCGATCTGATTCCAGCGCTTACCACGCCCCGCTGCCGCAAACGGGACGTGGTGGCGGTGGCCCTTGGCATCGCCCTGGTGGCCGGTGTCGGGTATTGGGCGCACTAAGGCCTGGCCTGGCTAAAGGTCAGCGCCACTTGCGTTCGCCCCTTTTCTTGCGTGACCGTCGCCACGATATTTCGCCCGTCGGCGTGTTTGCCGTGCACCAGGCCGCCCACCAGTTGACCGTTCTGCTCAAACTTGGACACCACTGGGGTAAAGCCGGCGGCCTTCAGCGAACCCTCGTAAAACGTCAACACCTCCTTCGGGCTCATGGCGGTGTGAAAACCCACCGCGCCCCCTTCCCCCTCCTGATTGCGGATGGAAGCCCCCCCATCCCACTGGACACCTGCGGGCATGGGCACCCAAGCAGGCAAGCTCACCTCACCCGAGAACACCACCTCTTCCCCTTTGGAAGAGATGCGGAAGGTTCCCTTATCCCCCTCCCCCTTTCCCTCTACCGTGATCTTTTCGCCCTTTTCGTTGGAAAAGGTGATGCGACCTTGTTCCACCTCCCTGGCATCCATGGTCAGGATCTCGCCGGTCTTCTTGTTGCGCAGGGTGATGGTTCCCGCTTCCTCATCAGCCTTCACCACCTCCACATCCGGGTTGGCCGCGGCCACCACTTTGGCCGCCGCCACCGCCGGGTTCTTGCCCGCCGATGCTATGAAGTCTTTCCCCTTCTTAAAGATGAACAAGCCAGCGGCGACGAAGACCAAGCTGACGATGAGCAGGAGTGCCCCACAGCCGATGGCAACCCAAACCCAGGGGCTGGTTTTCTTTTTCACCGGTTGCGGCGCCGCCGCGGGCGCTGGTTGGGCCGGAGGAACCGGCGGTGGTGTGCTCACCATGGTCCACCTCCTCGTTGGTGGGAACATGGTAGCAGAAAACGCCACCGCTGCAACCTCCCCAGCTGCTCCCCCAAGCCTTTGCGCCCTAAGAGCCCGAATTCCCTCCCGGGGAACAAGCCAGGGACCTTCCGAGAATACCTGAACTCGTTCCGGAAGCGGAAAAAAAGCCCGCGCCGCAGCGCGGGCTTTCGCTTATGGCTCTTCCTAGCCTTTTAGTTTTGGTAGCGCACCAGGAACAGGTACCGCCGGGCAGTGTAATCAGCCAGGGCAAACGATGCCTGCTCGTACTTGTAGCGGGCCGCCTCAAACCCTAAGCCCAGTCCTGAGGGCAGCGGCACCTCCAACCGGGCAAAGGCCCGTTGAAACGAGAGTCCGCGGCTCCCTTCGTTCTCCAGCTGCCAATAACCCGCCTCACCGACGAACTTGCCCAACTTATAGCTCAGACCCCCTTCCTTGAGGGTGCCATCCTCGGCATAAAGCGAGCTGGTCAGGGAGAAATCCTCCGGCCGACGGATGACCA
Source organism: Thermoanaerobaculum sp. (assembly GCA_025060245.1). Taxonomy (GTDB): domain Bacteria; phylum Acidobacteriota; class Thermoanaerobaculia; order Thermoanaerobaculales; family Thermoanaerobaculaceae; genus Thermoanaerobaculum. Next base: position 9,221 of record JANXCP010000040.1, read on the forward strand.
TCGCCGTATTGGCCTCAAACTCCCCATAGGCACCCCACACCGACAGGTTTTCCCAGGGGTTCAGCCGCAGCTCGGCCGTCCAATCCTTCCCCGAGACCTCGTACCCGTTGGAGGGCACGTCATTTTCCGCATCAAACTCCTCGGCGTTGGCCGCCAGCTCCAAAATACCCAGTCGCACCTGCGCCCGCGCCCGCCACCGGGAGAGCTCCAGCACGTCCGTGCGCACCACGATCCGGTCCGCCTCGTCCCTCCGGTAATCCACCGACAAACGCACCGGGCCAAAGTTCAAAGCCGCACCCGCAGCGCGTCGCTCCACTTCCCGCTCAAAATACCCCCCTTGATTGCCGGGTACCACGATTTCCTGGGCATCGGGGGTGAGGGTGAACTCCTGTTGGGTGGTGGTAAAGGATGCCCAAAGGTTCAACGGGCCAAGGCTTGGCGCCTGAAGCGTGGCGCCAGCCTCCTTGTCATCCCGGGTAAGCCCGGTGCGCGCCGTCAACAAGCGAGTGATGTCTCCACCCTGGGCCCCAGAGAAGTTGACCGCTCCCAGGTAGGTTTCCTGCACCAAAGACCATCCGGAAAGCTCCCGGTGCCGCTGGCCGTACTTGGCGGTGAGGGTAAACCCGGCAGGGAGGTTCAGCTCCAGCGTACCCTCACCCCGCCAGTTGGGCTGTTTCGCCTCCCCTAAGGCGGCCTCTTGAAAGCCCTGGAAGAAGCGCTCCAGCTTGAAGGCCACGAGATTTCCCGCTGCTAGTTCCGCCAGATTGAAATCCCCTTCCGGGTCGTGGTACACGTACCGGCCGGAAAGGCGAGCAAAGGAAGCCAAGCGGGCAGAGACCACCGCCGTGGTGTACGGAGCGTCACTGGAATACTTGGCCGTGCGCCGGAAGCTTGAAAGCGTCACATCTCGCCCCAGGACCGGACGCCGGTTGTTGCCTGCCCCAGCACCGGGATAGAGGGCAAAGGACGACTCACCGTCCTGGTTACGCCACCCCTGGAGCACCGTGGCCGTCAGAAAACCCCAGTGGAGCCCAACACCCGCTTGAAACTCCTGGGTGCGGAAAAAGCTCGTCCCCCCGAGCAAGAACTCGTCTTGTCCCAGGTGCACCGTGGTGGTCCCCCGCGACCGCTCCCGCAGGTACTGGTATGTGAAAATGGGACGAATCAACTTGCCCGGGAACAGCTCGAGGGCCAAATCAAAACGGTCCATCACCCCGGAGGCATTGTGCTGCCCGGGGGTGACACCCGCCGCCAACAGAGGGTTGGCGTAATCCAAGAGCTGAAAAACCCTCCGACCCCGATGGTAGGTCAGGTTCAACAGGTATGCCTGACGCAAGCCTGCCGTCAAACGTAACGTCCCGGTGGGAGAACCACCAAAACCACTGGCAGAAAGGTGCAGGGTGTCGTACAGCCCCCCCTCCTTCAGCGTGAGGCGAAGCTGATCAAGGACCAATCCATCATCCTCGTCCACCTGGGTGCGGAACGTCTCCTCGCTGCCCTTAAGGGTTACCCATTGGTAGCCGAGGGAAAGGGTGGTGGTTTGCTCCTGCGCCAAAAGGACACCCGAGCTCAGGAGCACCAAGCCACAGACGAAGGCAAGTTCTTTCTTCATGGCGTCCTCCTATCGCAGGAACATTGGCGAGCTGGACGAACCGTGGATGGTCACGTGGCATGTGGTGCAGTTTTGGTAGCGGGGGCTGCGAAGGTCGTGGAACGAGGGGGGTTGCGATCCCACGCCCGGGTTCCCCACGCTACTATGGCATTCCAGGCACAACAGGTCCACCCGCGCTCGCACCAGCTGCTTGGGGTTGTTGGACCCATGGGGCTGGTGGCAACGGGTGCAGTCGCCCGTGGCCACGGCACCGTGCTCAAAGACAAAGGGGCCGCGCAGGTTCACGTGGCAGGATACGCACACGGTGTCGCCGGTCTTGGTCTCCTTGAGGCTCTTCTGACCTTTGCCGCCGTGGGGGTTGTGGCAGCTCACGCACTCCATCCCGCCCCGGTCGGTCTTGTGGGCGAAGGGTTTGCGAAACTGCATTTCCTCTCTCCGGTGGCAGGGGGAACAGAGGCTTCGCGAAGCCACAGCCAACAAGGGCTGATCCTTGGCGGCGTGGACCTTGTGGCAGGACTCACAGGCCAGTCCAGCCCGCGAGTGAACTCCCGGGACGCCTACCCAAAACCCTTCTTCCCGGCCATGACAGGAAAGGCACACACCCTCCCCCTCGGCCCCTCGGGGAACTTTGATCAGGGCAGGATCACCCGAGCCGGCGTGGGCCGCACCGTCACCGTGGCAGGAGGCACACACCGCATCGTTTTCTACGCTTGGCGCGGCGAGGGCGTGAACGTTTCTTGCGAACGCCTTGGCCAGATCCTCATGGCAGCTGCCACAGGGAGCAAACGGTTGCGCGTTCACGGTGAAAGCCAGCGCCAGGCAGCCGAAGAAAGCCAGGATTTCAAGCTTTACCCTCATGGTCACCACCTTTCTTCTGGAGCACCCAAAAGGGGGCGGGTGAACGCCACCCGCCCCCCAGAGGTTTCCTACCTGGCGTGGACCTTATCCACAGAGAACTCGGCGTTGTTGCCATGGCATGCCGCACAGGCTTCAGCAAAGGGTGCGGTGTTCACGTACGCGTGGGCGGCAGCATAAGCGGTGTCGTGGCAGGAGAGGCAAGCTGCAGACTCCGGTCTGAGCGGCGAGTAGTAGTCGCGGGGGGTTTGCACCGGCAGCAAGGTGGACGGAAGCGGCAGCTGGTAGGTACCGGCGGCGTGGCACGCCATGCAGTTCCGCAGATCACCCGGGTAACGCACCTCGTTGTAGTTGTGGGCCACGTTGCCGAAGCCGTACACCGTGTACTCACGGGTCAGCTCCTCGCCCCGGTGAATCTTGTGGATCATGTACCGCATGTCCACCGACTCGGGCGGCATCTTGTCCGCAGGCCGGCGACCCCGATCGTCCTTGTTGGGGTTGTGGCACACCACGCACTCCTCAATCTTGAAGCGTTGGCCACCGTGCAGGCTAAGGACATCGTGGCACTTGTTGCAGTCCGTCAACTCCACCACCGTGCGGCGCGGTTGCGGCTGGCGATCCCGAACGGCCACGTAGTACACCGGGTTCTGCGCCGCTTCTCGCAGGGTCAGGCCGGTCGGGGTACGGTTGTCAATGGTCACGTTGCGGTACGCGTCGGCCGTGACGGTCCAGGTCCCCTTGGCGTCGGCGGGCAGTGCGTAGTTGAAGGTGTAGACCGCGGTGTCGCCGTTGAAGCTTGCCCCGCGGGCGCTTTCCGTGACGTAGGTGGCGTAGTCGCTGGTCGGGCCGCCCAAATGCAAGTTAAGGGATGCGAGGCTGGAGGGCGCCACCACGCTGCCGTCTTTAATGTTGGTGAGGCGGAAGGTCACCGTCGGCTTTTGCCCCGGGGCGGCGTTGGTGACGCTTAAAATTTCCATTTTCAAGCCGCGCAGCTGGGCCGACTTGGTGGGAATGGTATGGGCCCCCTTGATGGAGGCGTCAAATTCCGCCTCACCCTGCGGGATATGGCAGGAGGCGCAGGCCCGGTCGTTGGTTTGGGGGCCGGCGGGGTGGTTGGCCCCGGTCTCCCAGTTGATGTCGTCATGGCAGGAACCACAGGCCTCCCTGGTGGGACGGGTGTACCAGATGTGGGCCTCCGGCGTGCCTTGGTGGCAGGAGGTGCAGTTGCGGATGTCCTGCGGGTAGGCTACCTTGGAGTAATCAAAAACCATCTGGTTAAAGCCAATAAACTTGTAGGGCTTGCCGGCACGGACGCTGGGCAAATCACGTCCCATGTGGATTTTGTGCACCATTTCACGAAACTCGCTGTCGTTCCCCGTGTCTGGGTCCACCGCCTGCGTCGCGTTATGGCAGAGGACACAGAGCTTTACCTCGCGCCGGGAACCTCCGTGCGCTTGCAGTGGGTCGTGACAGGCGTTGCAGGTGGCGGTGTTGAACCCTTCCCATTTGGCCGTCACCGCCTGGCCATCGGGGCGGAAGTCATACAGCACGTTGGCGTAATAGTTCTTGCCCAGAATGCTCATGAGGTTGCGGGTGGCGTAAATACCCAAGGTGTGGGTCTTGGTCCGATCAAAATTGGCTGGCAGGGCCGTGCGGAACTTGTACCGCGCCCGACCCAACCCCACGTCTTCCCAGGTGCCTCCCGAATCGGCCGCCGCCTGGGTAGCGCTCTTCCCTGTGATGGGGCTGGTTTGGACGCGCGTGGTATAGGCCACGTAGTCCCTCGCCGCGGGGTTGTAATAAGCCAACACGAAACTAATGGAGATAGCCCCCGGCGTGACCCTTCCAGCACGGTCCAACGGCTGGTCCATATCGTCCACAAAGGAAACATCCACCAAGGGCCGCCGATCATCGGGAATGGTCAAGCTATTGATGGTGATCTTGAGCCCGGGGCGAATGTACTGCACTTGCTGTGGGCTCAAGTAGGCCTCCAGTTGCTGCGCCGAGTACCCAGGCGCGGGTGCGTTGCGCGCCAGGTGCCGTATGGGAGAACTGGTGTGACTGGTCACGAGCATGCTCCCTGACGCCAAGAGAGCCAAACCACAGTGAAGGAATGCCATGATGTACCCCCCTTCCTCCGGGCCGTTGACCGGCCCAGACCTAATGTAGGCCGAAATGCAAAAAATTGCAAGCGCATGACACACCGGAAACCGATTCAGAATTGGGCATACATTTTGCTTCGGCCCATCATTTCTCTTCCTGAGAGAAGAAAAAAGCCCCGGCGCCAAGTACCGGGGCCGGGTGTGCCAAACGTGATACCTACTTGGTCTTGACCGGATCGGGAGGACGCTGGGGCAGCCGCCGTGGTTCCTTCTCGATTTTTTCCAGAAGGTAGGCCACAGCGCGCTCTAACTGAGGGTCCCGACCCGCGATCACCGCCGCCGGGTCGTTCTCCACCTCAATGTCCGGGTCCACCCCGTGCCCCTCAATGATCCACGAACCGTCCACATCGTTGGTGCCCTGCTCGGGCACGAAAACCTGTCCACCGTCAATCAGCGGACCGTGGGAGGAAATGCCGACCACCCCGCCCCACGACCGCTTGCCAATAAGGGGTCCAAGCCCTGCCTTGCGGAACATGTGCGGGAAAATATCGCCGTCGGAGGCGGAAGTTTGGTTCAGCAGGCAAGCCAGGTGGCCGTGGAAGACGGTGTACGGATAGGTCCGGGCCTGAACGCCCCGGTTCCCGAAGCGGGTCCCCAAGAGCTTGGAGTCCAGCCGCTCAATGATCCATTGGGACACGTTGCCGCCGCCATTGGAGCGGACATCCACAACCAACCCCTCCTTGCGAATTTGCGGGTAGTACCACTTGATGAACTCGTAAATGCCCTCCGCACCCATGTCGGGGATGTGCAGGTAGCCAATCCGCCCCCCGGAAAGGGCCGCTACCTTTTCCCGGTTTTCCCGAACCCATTCCTCGTACAGCAGGTTAGCCTCGTCAAAAATGGGTTTGAAGGTCACCTTCCGCGCCCCGTCAAAGGTGGGCTTGTCGTTGAGGGTGAGGGTCACCGGATCCTTCTTGAAGCGCAGGAGGCGGTAAATGCTGTCGTTGGCCGCAAGTTCCACTCCGTCCACCGCCAGCACGTAATCCCCCACGCGCGCGTCAATGCCCACTTCGGCCAGAGGGGCGCGGTATTTCTCGTCAAAGGGATCGCCGCGGAAGATCTTGACGATTCGGTAACGCCCCGCCTTTTCATCCAAAGCAAAGCGGGCACCGGGGAGGGCCACCTGCGGACGCTCCGGAATTTCAAAGTCACCGCCTTGGATATACGCGTGACCCACGTTGAGCTCGGCCACCATTTCCCCTAACAGGTAGTTCAGATCGCTGCGGTGCTTGACGTAGGGCAAGAGCTGCTCGTACTGCTTGCCAATAGCCTGCCAATCGTACCCGTGCATATTCCGCACGTAGAAGAAATCGCGGTACCGTCGCCACACCTCACGAAAGATCTGGGCCCATTCCTCCTGGGGCACGCGGTACACCTTCAGGTCTTTGAGGGAGAGGACCTTGGCCTCTTTGGCCTGCGGCTTTACATCGTAAAGCTTGTAACTGTTGCCCTGTTGCACTAACACCTTCTTGCCGTCTGCGGAAACAGCAAAGGCGTTCACGTCGTCTACCAGTAACGACTCCTCGCGCTTCTTCAGGTCGTAGATGTAAAGCCCGGGTTTGCTATAGGAATCGCGACCGTAAAAGGGCGCGCCCCGCTTGAGGTAGAGCAAATACCCCTTCACCGCTCGCAGCGCGCTGTAGTTTTCCCCACCTAGCGGGACGGGCACTACCCGTTGCCCCAAGTTTTGGAAGTCCACCGTCACCACCGGGAGCTTCTTCTCTCCTTTGCTCTTTTCTTTGTCGGTCTTCTTTTCCGCATCCTTTTCATTGGCTGCCGATTCGTCCTTGGCTTTTTCCTCTTCCGGTTTCACCTCATCCGATTCGGGGGGGAAGGGGTGCTTGCCGTCCTTCTTCAGCACCAAAGCGTAAACCTTGGTCATCCGGTTGCCGGCGAAATTCCACTCCACCTGTGAGATTTGCGGGGCGAACTCGCGATCCGAAAGGAAATAAAGGTACTGCCCATCAGGATCCCAAACCGGTTCAAACTCGTCAAAGAGCTCATCGGTGACGCGGGTAAGCTTCTTCTCGCGCAAGGAATAGATGAAGATGGAGCGGTTCTCGTTGTTATCAGCTAACGAAAAGGCCACGTACTGTCCGTCAGGGGAAAAGCTGTAATCCCGCACCCTGGAGTACTGGTCCTGAGCGATAAGCTCGTAACTCTTCTTAGCCACGTCCAAGAGGTACACCTTGCCGTCCTTGTCGGCGAAAACCAGGTGACTGCCCGTGGGAGACCACTCGGGAGCATAGAGCATGGCCGCCAAACCTTGGGTCAGCTGGATCGGTTTTGCTGAACCATCCTGGGCTACCAGGTGCACTTGCTCCTCACCGCTCATGTCGGAGATGAAGGCCACCCACTTGCCATCAGGGGACCAGCGCGCCCACTTGTCGTGGGCCCCCGAACTCTGGGTCAGGTTTCGGGTCGGTCCCTTCTCCACCGGCACCGTGAACACATCCCCGCGGGCGACAAACAGCGCCCGCTCACCAGCGGGGCTCAAAGCGAAATCCTCCACGTTCTTATCCGCCGGGTACCAGGAGGGCCGAGCGGCCAAGCCGTCGTCCGGAACGGTAATGGCGATGGGCTGATCGCGTCGCGCTTGCGTGTCGTAGAGTCGCAGCTCACCGCCAAACTCGTACACGATGTACCGCAGGTTGTCCGAAGAGGCCCAGCGCACATCCCAGGTGGTGGAGTGGGTGAGCTGTTCGGTCTTACCTGTGGCCGGATCAAAGCTGTACAGGTTCAAAGTTCCATCACGATCGGACACGAAATAAATGGTATTGCCGATCCACATGGGGTCCCGCTCGGTCCGCTTGGTGGGCGAGACCGGGGTAAGCTGCAGGGTGCTCAAATCCACGATGTACAGGTCCTGGGCCCATCCACCCTGGTAACGCTTCCAGGTGCGAAAGTCACGGAACAGCGGGGAGTAGACCATCCTCTTGCCGTCCGGGGCAAAATCCCCTGCTCCGGCAGTGGGCATCGGTAACTTTTGCGGGAGCCCCCCAGCCAGCTTGATGGTGTACAGCGCCGTTTCCGTCCTCCCCCCGTCTGCATCCTGGAACGAACGGAACAGGATTGCCGTGCCGTCGGGGGTCCACCCGTAAACCTGGTTGTCGTAGCCGTGGCGCGGTGCCAGGGGTCCCCGCGCCGGGTAGAAGGTCAACTGGCGGGGCTCGCCACCCTGGGCGGGGATGACGTACACCTGCTCGTCCCCGTCGTACTGGCCGGTGAAGGCAATCCATTGGCCGTCAGGGGAAAACTTGGGAAAGAGTTCCTGGCCAGGGTGGGCGGTGAGGCGCACCGCCACCCCCCCTTGCGCCGACGCCTTCCACAGGTCGCCCGCGTAACAAAAAACCACCTCCCCTCGGTGCACGTCAGGAAAACGCAAGAGCTTGGTTTGTGCCGCCAGCAAGCCTGGCACCAATCCAAAGATTGCAAGAAGCACCATACGCCGCATGGCCACCTCCTGCTCTAGCTTACGCTTCAAGCGATGGGGAGTTTGGGCGCGCGCTTCAGCCTAGAAGGTCGTGCCGATGGAGAACTGGAAGTCGCTCCGCTTTTCATCCGGGAAGGGCTTGAGGTTGACACCGTAAATGAAACGTAGCGGCGCCTGGAAAATAGGCAAGGTGATGCGCAGCTCCGCCCCGGCTGAATAGCGCAGCAGGCCCAGTTGCCAGCCTTGCAGCTCATGCCAGGTATTACCCAGGTCGGCGAAAAGGATGAACTTGATCGGTCCGCCCAACTTGATCTGGTACTCCAGGTTCAGCTGCAGGTAGCGATCCCCTCCCATGCGGGAGCCGTTTTCCGTGAGGAAGTAATCCCCGTTGGCCTTCCGCGGCACCACGGAGTAGTAAGAAAATCCACGCAGGGATCGCTCCCCACCCAAAAAGTACCGGTCATAAAGGGGAATGGAAGAACCACCATACGGTTTGATCATCCCCCCTTCTAAGTTGGCTGCCAGGATGTAGCGGCGGGATAGCGGGTAGAAAAACGAAAAGCCCAACTCCGGGCGCACGTAGTTGAAATCGCCCCCCAGGATCCCGCCGGCAGTACGCACCCGGGCAAAGTAGCTCACCCCCTGGTTGGGATCGAAGGGGTCGTCGCGGGAATCAAAGCCGAAACCAGGAGTGATGGCCGAAGTCACCCCGCTGGCCTCCTCGTAGTACAGGGTGGGCGCAGGCATGTTGGGGTAAGGCGGTGGGAGAGGCTGGCGATGGGGGATCTGCGGGTCGCCACCGGCGGGAACGGTGCGCACCACGGCAAACTTGGCAAACACGTCTTCAAACCCGTAGCTTAAGGAAAACGTGCCGAAATCACCGACGCTGACACCCCAGATCGCCGTAGCGCCTTTGGCATCCCGCTGCTGCGTGACCAGGTCGTAGGCGGTCTTGTACACCGACCCGCCTACGAACATCCTCTTTTCTAAGAAGTAAGGCTCGGAAAAAGTCAGAGAATAGGTGTCGGCGCGTGTCCCGCTTTGTATTGCCACGCCCAGCGTTTCACCCCGGCCCATGAAGTTTCTCGTGTTGAACACGAACTGGAGGAAGAACCGGTCTAGCTCTGAGTAACCGGCGCCAAACTGGATGTCCGTACGCCCCACTTCCTGCCCTTTGATGGTGACGTGCACCAACT
>JANXCP010000041.1:0-3022 GCA_025060245.1 Thermoanaerobaculum sp.
TGGGTCAGGGCAGTACCTTTACCGCCATCCTTCCCCGGGCCGCGGGCCAAACCGTTCCTGGGCCGGCCGGCGCTTCACCACCCGCGCTCCACCAGGGCAAGGGGAGGCGGATCCTCCTGGTGGAGGATGAAGGGCCGGCGCGTGAGGCTCTCGCCCAAGCTTTGGGCCTTCTCGGTTATGAGGTGGTGGCGGTGGGCTCGGCGGAGGAGGCCCTCCAGCTACCTCCGGAGCCGCCCTTTGACGTGCTACTCACAGACTTTCTTCTGCCGGGAGCCACCGGGGCACAGCTGGCTGCGGAGCTGGTAAGTCGGTGGCCACAGCTGAAGTTGATCGTCATGTCAGGCTATGCCGAGGATGCCAAGTTCCTCGCCGAGGTTGGCGAGGGCAAGGTGCACTTCCTACAGAAGCCCTTTACCATTGAGCAGTTGGCCGCTGCCCTCGGGCGCGAGCTGGAGCAAGCCTAGGGCATCGGCCGGGGGAGGTGGCGATGGAACTTGCCCCGGCAGTTCGCCAGAAGGTACTGCGCTTTCAACAGCTGGAGCTCACCGAGCATGAAATTTACCGGCGACTCGCCCAGCGCCTGGAGGACGGGGAAAACCGTCGCATCCTCCTGCAAATTGCCGAAGATGAACTGCGCCATGCCCGCGACTGGGAGAAGATCACCGGGCAAACGGTGAAACCCAAGCGGCTTTGGGTGTGGTTTTACAGCACGCTTGCGCGCCTCTTAGGGCTGACCTTTGGCCTCAAGCTCATGGAGCGGGGGGAAGAAAGGGCGCAGCGGGGCTACCAGGAATTGGTTCAGCACCTGCCCCAAGTGGAGGCTTGGATCCGCGACGAAGACGAACACGAGCACCAGCTGCTGGGCATGTTGGAGGAGGAACGGTTGCATTATGCCGGGTCGGTGGTGTTAGGGCTCAACGACGCGCTGGTGGAGCTGACGGGCGCCCTGGCGGGGCTCACCCTGGCGTTGCAGAACACCAAGCTCATCGCCCTTTCCGGTCTCATCACCGGCATTGCCGCCAGCTTGTCCATGGCCGCTTCCGAGTACCTCTCCACCCGTGCCGAAGGGACGGAAAAGCACCCCCTGCGGGCGGCTATTTACACTGGGATCGCCTACATATTCACCGTGATCCTTTTGGTGCTTCCCTACCTCTTGTTTGCCAACTACTACTTGGACCTGGCCCTCACCCTGGCGGTGGCGCTGTGCATCATTGCCGTGTTCAACTTCTACATCGCCGTGGCCAAGGATGAACCCTTTGGCCGGCGTTTTGGCGAAATGGCGTTGCTCTCCTTTTCTGTGGCTGCCTTTTCCTTTGCCGTGGGTTTTGTGGCCCGTCGCCTCCTGGGGGTGGATGTCTAGACCTGTGCCGGTCCCGCCGGGGCGAGGGGAGCGACCTCCTTTTAGGGTGCCATGAGGAAAACCGGATCTTGGCTCGTGCCGTCCACCACCGAGAGGTATACCCCCAGGGGCCCATTCGGGATCACCAGCAGGCTGCCTACAGGATGAGGGGGCGTAGCCCCGGGGAACAGGTCCTCAAAGCGAAACTGCTGCAGCGACCGTCCCGGAATGAACAGATCACTGCGCTGGGCCAGCAGGGCACCGGAAGCATCGTACAGTCTAGCCTGGGCGTTCACCCCATCCGTGGGGGCAACCAAACCCACATTGGTGCGAAACCCATCCCGGGTGCGCAGCCCGGTGACGAACTTTGCCTGCGACGAGAAGGTGGAAATCGGCACCACCGGTACTCCCTGCCCGTAGGTACCCGAAGCTGATGGTGTGTACACACGGCAGGCTGTGGTCACGGGCCTGGCGCTGACCACGCTGAGGGCTCCCTTGGTGTTGGTCAAACCGAGGAAACTGGAAACCAGGCGCTCCAGGGTCCGCGTTTCCCACGGGGCAAGGTTGAGGGTGCGGGTGGCGGTCCCCCCACTGCGGTTGTCCCGGTTTTCCGGGAGGAACTCCAGGGTCAAAGACGTAGGGTTGGGGTTTAGGTTTGCCAAGGTGAGGTCTGTGTCCCAAAAGACGACCCCTTGGACGGAGGCCACCACCGGGACCAAGAGCACCCCTGCCGGGTTTCCTGCTGAAAGAAAAACGGCGTCGCTGCTTTTTTGGTCCACCACGGAAGCCCACGGCAGTCCAGGGCCGGAAAGGGTGATGCGCAGGGTCATCGGCACCCCTTCTCGCGCCTGTCCGGGGAACAGATCAGGCAGTCGCCACTGCTGTTGATCGTAAGGCCCCACGCTCTGCTCTACGGATCCCACCGGTCCACCTTCGCTGCCGCGGAACAGCTCAAAGGTCGCCCTAAGGCCAAAGGCCCCCGCGGTGACGCCCACGTTGGAGCGGAAGCGGCTATCCTCAAACAGTCCCGTGAGGGTGTAGGTACCGGCGGGTTGCGGCTCTGCAGCGGCGATCCCCTGCCCTAAACGTACACCCCCCTGGGTAGAAAAGGTTCGGGTAAACACCGCGGGAGCTGGTCCTTCCCGGGGAGGTGGTAACAGCAGCGAGCCTCGGCCATCCCCTTGACCGAAGAGGGAAGCCACGGCGTCTTCGTGCAGCACGGCTTGTCTTGGCGCCAACTCAACGCTGGCCGTTACCGGAGTGCTCGTTCCCGACCTTTGGTAGTGCAAGGTGAGGGACAGGGCGGCGCTGCTGGGATTGGCCAAGACCACATCGGACCGCCACGGGGTGCCAATGCCGGCTACGCGCGCAATCACCGGCACCAAGAGGGGCGGCTGGGGGGAGCGCACGGACACCGGCTTTTGCGCCCTGGAGCTCCCACCCGGCCCGCCGACCGTGAGGCCCACCTGGTACGAGCCGGGGATGTGTACACGTGGCTGGGGTGTAGTTGTGTGGCGGTGGCCCCATCGCCAAATTCCCAGAGGACGGCGGTGACCGTTCCGGTTGAGGTATTGGTGAACTGTACTAAATCACCAGCAAAAGGGTTTTCCGGAGCGAAGGTGAAGCTGGCCACAGGGGCAGGGGAAGGTGGGGTGTGGGTGTGGGGGTGCGGGTGGGAGTAGG
>JANXCP010000041.1:3032-17631 GCA_025060245.1 Thermoanaerobaculum sp.
GTTTGGCGGTCTCTTGGTTTCGGGGGCCAGTGGGGGGGGGTTTGGGGGGGTGGGGTTTGGGGGTTGGGGTGGGGGGGTTGGGGTAGGGGTTGGTACGGGGAGGTTTCCCGGATAGGTGTACTGGGCGCACAGGGTATCGGTGGCGTTGATGGAGTTGCAACAGGCGTAGTACATGAGGGCCTGGGGGTCGGCGGGGTGGCCGAAACCCAAACCGTGCCCCAATTCGTGAGCCAGCATTTGCTGGTATCTGGGGGCCCCGAGGCAGCCGGCGCCGTTGTTCACCACGACGAACCAACTGCCGATGGTGAACCAGCTCATGCCATCAAAGGCGTGAGGTGTCCCGTACCACGCGCCACCGTAGCCCAGGACGCCACTGCATCCGCTTAGATCCGCCAAGTCGCTGCAAGGGTCGTTGAACACCACCACGTTCTCACCAAAACCGGGGACGTCCACCTTGTTGGGATCGGGGGTGCAGGTGAGGGTGTAGCTGATGGGACCGCCGTAGGCCAAGCTCAGGCTGGTGTTGGGTAGACCCATCCACATGGAGACAGCTCCGGCCAGGGCGGAAAAGGCGTTGGGGTAGCTGGGATCGCCGGTGCTCTGGGCAAAGATGCTCACCGTCCCGGGAGGGTTGGCGGTGTTGTAGGGCCAGCGGGGGTACGGGGGTGAGCTGGTAAGATAGGCGCAAGCACTGGGTGGAGCGGTGGCCCAACCCTTGAAGGGAAGCTGATCTCGCTCGGCCCGAACTGCCCGCCCCTGCCACCGCTCCTGGCCAGCCACCACACCTTTGAGGCGGGCCAGCAGCTTCAGCTCACCGAACGTCCCCACCTTTTCCGGCAGCACGCCGTCGGGCCTGGGGAAAGTTTCTAAGCCCTCTGCCTCGGGGATGGGTTGGAGGAGGTGGGAGCCGTCTCGTCCCAACACCCGTTCCAACAAGCCGTAGCTCATCACCGTGGGGGTCCAGGTACCGCGCGGGGTGGGGCTGAGGAAGAGGAGATACACCTAACCGCGGCGAAAGCGCGGCGCCCCCGGAACAACCAAGCTCTTGTCGGCGAGCGCTCCGCCGGGCACCTCCACCACTACTTCATCCAGCTTCGGACCCTTAACCAGCTCCAGCACGCGGAAGCGAACGCGGGTAAACACTAGGGGACTCCGCAGCCAGCTCTGCTCCCCTTCCGCCCGGGCCAAGGCTACCAGCGGTGCCTCTTGCGCCAGAACCCCAAGGTTTTCTGGGGAGACAATGGACATCGCACCGGCACCACCGGCGACCAATACCCCAAAAAAGCCGATAAGTTTTCTCATATCTAAATCTTAAAACCCCCGACGGGTGGCTCAACTTCCCTCTTGCGGATCACCCCTCAGCTCCGTCGCCACGGGTCTGCCGCTTTGGCAGTCTGGAACCCGTCCCACGCCAGGCATGCCGCTGAGCGGTGGCGAAAGCGGGGGACCTTGACAGCCAGCGTTCCCTGTCTTATAAAAAGGGTCATGATCCCCTGGGTGCTGATCCCAGCGCGAGCGTTGGTGGGCCCTCAGGGGATGGGTGTGAACGCGGGTAATACCAACGGTTCGCCTGCGGGTCGCGGGCGGACCGGTGTTTTTGGCTAGCACCTAAAAACACAGGGCCGAAATCAGCCCCGATCCGCAGGCGAGAGCGGATCGGGGCTTTTGTTTTTCTCGCCAAAGGAGGATGCTATGGCAGGAAGGAGCAAAACCCCGTATCACCTCATTGGCCGTCGCCTGGCTCGACACCAGGAGGAGCTACGCTCCCGCGGCACCAACCTGTGGGAAGACCTGCACACCAACTACGTGGGCAAGTGGATCAGCCCCACCCTGGCCCATGTGGCGCGGGTACGCACGGCGCTGGTGGAGGGTATGACGCGCTACCTCGTGGAGCAAGGGCTGGTGAACTTGGAGCGGGTGCAGTTGTCCTTGGTCACCGACCCCCTGGCCCATGAGGTGGAGCGCTTGACGGAAATCCCGTATCGGGATGGGGTATATGTGGCCACCCACTCCATGATTTACGCCAAGATCCTTGCCCTGTGGAACCCCTTGTTGAAGGGTGTATTTGTGGATAGCCCGAACCTGCGCCTGGAGCTGCCAGGGGAGCGGCAGCGGGGACGTTACCTTTTGGACTTTTCCCAACTGGATGTGGAACTGCGCAGACCCCATCAGCCGGACCAAGAGGCGTACTTCCACCGGACCAGGGAAGTGGCGGAGATTTTGCGCGAAGAGCTGCAGCTGGCCCTTGAGTTCTTTTCCCACATGCTCCGCGCGGGGTGGCAAAGGGTCCAGGCCACGGCCGAGGACAGCCTGCACGCCCTGGGGGTGGTTTTGGAAGAGCTGCCAGAAAAACTCCCCGTGTTCTACCTGGACGACGCCTTGCAGCGGTGGGCGAAGGCCGAGGTGGAAGCGGCCCTGGGTGAGGAGTCACCGTCCCAGGCCTTTTTCGTGGTGGGGCTGTTGCGGGAAAACTACGACTTGGTGTACCCCTACCTGCGCCCCGATGGCAGCCGGCGGCCCCTGGCCACCATCCCCAGCCGGGACATCTTCAACTACGACCTGGTGGTGCGGGGGTGCCGCCGGGACGGGGGCAGAAGCCCCGCGGTGGAGGTTCTTTCTGGCGGGTTGCGGGAGTGGATCCCCCAGGCGATCGTGGCCCGCCTGGTGGACCAGGGAATCATTCCCGAACCACCGGTGTTTGTCGGCGGGCATCTGGAAAACCTCCACCGCTTAGGGGGGTACGGGCCGTTTTTGAGCTTGGTATGTGCCGCGCGGGACGGCCTTCTTGCGCCGTTTCCTGCCACCTTTGGCGCGGGGATCGGTATTGAACGCCTCCTTTGGGCCATCCTGCGGGGAGACCAGGTGCGGACCATTGAGGACGTAACGTTTTTCGGGAAAAACCCCGATTCCCGCCATCTGTTTCTCTTCTAACCGCCCCTGGGCAACCTGCGGTGTCCCGGAGCTGGAGGGTGTGACCATCGGCTAAGGGCCGCCGGCAGGCACCTACAACGAGGTCCTCCTCGTGCAACCCCGGGAGGTCGTGGGAGCAAGGGGGGAACGGGATGAAAGGTTGGGTCCTTCCCTTCCCAGGACCCAGGGTTGAGCTCCCTTCCCCCGGGGGGTACTTGACAAACCGGTGAGGCCCGCCTAGAGTACAAAACGGACGTTCGGTCTGGAGGGCAGGTGACCGAACCGCAGGTCCCCAACGCGTCGGCGGAGGAAATCCTCAGGGCGGCCCTGGAGCTTTTTTCCAAACAGGGCTACGGGGCCACCACCATGCGGCAAATCGCTGAAAAAGCCCGGACCTCGCTGGGGAACGTCTACCACCATTTCAAGAACAAGGAGCAGATCTTTTCCACGCTGCTTGACCGTTACTTTCAACTGCTCTTGGATCCGCAGCTGCCTCTTAACCGGGTCTTCGCCCAGGCCAAGTTTCCCGATGATTTGGAGGAGTTGGCGGCGGCCATTGAGGAGGTGGTGGATCGGCATGGGCGCGAGATCATGCTCATCTACATTGACGTCATTGAGTTTGGCGGCAAACACGTGCACTGGTTCTACGAGACCATGGCCGAGCGTTTCCACCGCCTGTACCAGCAGCCGCTCCATGAGCGACAAGAGCGCGGCGAGTTGGGCAACGTCAACCCGGTGTTCGCGGTGATGCTGGCGGTACGTTGGCTCTTCTACTTTTTCACGGTGGAAAAGTACTTCGGTGTGCCGATGCACTTGGGTATGGATCCGCAGCAAGCAGTCCAGGAGTTCATTCACCTGCTGCGCTGCGGTCTCTTGCCGCGGGGGGAACCTTGCCCGCCCACGTTGAAGGGCAGCCAGCAACACCAATCCTCAGGAAGGAGGGAAGGGTCATGAGAAGGTTATGGTGGATCTTGTTGTTGAGTTTGGCCTTGCCGTGGCCGGCCGGGGCACAGGTGAGCACTGCCACCCTGGAGGTGCAGGTGGTGGACTTGGAGGGGCTGGCTGTGCCCGGCGCCACCGTGGAGGTGACCGCCAAGGCCACCGGCGTGGTACGCCGCGGCGTCACCGATGCTCAGGGGCTGGCGCAGGTGGCCTCCCTGGCCCCGGGGAGTTACGACCTGCGCGTGGAAATTGCCGGATTTGCGCCGGTCTTGCAGGAGGACGTGAACCTGTTGGTGGGGCAGCGGGCGCGGGTGAAGGTGACGCTGCAGCCGCAGGTGCAGGAAGAGGTCACGGTGACGGCGCAGGTACCCCTCGTGGACGTGTACAAGGCGGATACCTCCACCAACATCGTGCCCGAGCAAATTGAGCAGCTGCCTGTGCCAGACCGCGACTTTCAGCGGTTGGCCTTCTTGGTCCCCGGGGTGCAGCGCGAGCGGGGGGAGTTCCGCTTTATCACCGGGGCGCCGGTGTTGGGTGCGGGGGGCAACGCCTCCGGCGCCACGATCTTGGTGGACGGGGTGGACCTCACCGACCAGGCTTTGGGCCTCGCCCGAGCCCGCTTTTCCCAGGATGCCATCCGCGAGTTTCGCGTGATCACCAACCGCTTTGACGCGGAAATTGGCGGCTCGGCTGGCGGTGCCATGAGCATCATCACCAAATCGGGTACCAACGATCTAGCCGGGAGCGTCTTCGGTTTTTACCGCGCCGATCAGTTGCGCGCCCGCGGTCGCCTGGAGCAGGGCACACAGGACTTCTCACGGTATCAGACCGGCTTCACCTTGGGCGGGCCGGTGGTCCGCGATAAGACGCATTACTTCGCCTCGCTGGAGTACATCAACGAGGACAACATCGTCCTCTTCCGTCCCCAGGGGGCATTCCGCAACCAAGCCAAGGACATCTCGCATCCCTTCAACCAAACCTTGCTCTTAGCCTCCCTGTCCCACGCCCTGCGGGAGAACCAGCTGCTGAACCTCAAGCTGGTGGGGGAGCGGTACCGGGAGAACAACTTCCGCGTGGGTGGCGTGGCGGATGAGTCGTCGGGGATGGACCTGAACCGCGACAACTGGAACTTCACCGCCGGCCACTCGTGGGTCATTTCCGACAAGAAGCTGAATAACCTCTACCTCCAGGTGGGGCGTAAGCAGTTTGACGAGCCCAACAACTCGCAGAACATGGCGGAGTACTTCAGCCTGGGCACCACCCTGATCACCGGCGCCAACATCGTGGGTGATCAGAAGATGACCGGCGACTACCTGGAGCTGCGGGACACCTTCCAGCTCTACCTCACCTCGGACCGGTGGGGCTCCCATGACCTGAAGGCGGGTTTTTCTTTCCAGCGCATTGAGGAGGATTGGCATTACCCCTTGTTCCCCAAGGGGCTTATGTTCTGGCTCACCGACTCCCGCACCGTGCCATTCCGGTACGACTACGGGGTGGGCGACCCCAACCTCGCCATTAGCACCAACCTCTACGGACTGTTCCTCCAGGACACCTGGCGGCTGAGCCCGCGCCTTTCCGTCACCCTGGGGTTACGCTACGACTACGACACCGACGGCAACAACCCTGACTTCACCCATCCCCTGTACCCGCAGAAGCGCAAGACCGACAAGGACAACTACCAGCCGCGCTTGGCCTTCGTGTGGGACACCTCCGGCGATGGGCGGACGGTGATCCGCGGTGGCGCCGGCAGGTTTACCGGTAGGTACCTGCTGATCCCCGCCTTCATTGAGCAACAACAAAATGGCGTCACGGGGTACACCCTGTACACCCGCTTGAACGGGGCGTTGTTGGGCTTGCCGCAATTTACCCTCAACCCCGCCAACCCGCGCAACACGGGGCTCCTGCTTCCACCCAACATTGCCCTTCTGGAGCCTTCCCTGGAAGCCCCTGAATCAGATCAGGTGACCCTGGGCGTCACCCAGCGCCTGGGGACCAGCGGGCTGTTTTTGGACGTGGACGCCATCTGGGTGGAAGGCGACAAGGAAATCATCGTGCGGGACGTGAACTTCAAGGGCAACCAAACCGGCGGCCGCCGCTACTCCCAGTACACCCAGATCAACATGTACACCAACGATGGCCGGTCCAAGTACAAGGCCATCACCATGGCCCTTTCGGGCACCCTGCAGGGAGGTCACCTCCTTTCCGGGTCCCTCACCTGGGGGCATAAGAAGAACATCGCTGACGACTTCTCACCGGCGCTCCTGGAGTACCCCTCGGATCCCGCCAATATTGCCGCCGAGTGGGGTCGGGCCCGCAGCGATGAGCGTTGGCGGTTGGTGGTCTCGGCCATCTTCAAGCTCCCCTGGGGCTTGACCGCCGCACCCATGTACGAGTACGGCTCCGGGCAGCCCTGGAACCGCCGCCTGGGGTACGACTACAACGGCGACGGTCGCTTTTCCGATCGCGCCTCGTGGATCAAGCGCAACAGCGAGGATGGTCCCATTTACCGCAACTTCAACTTGCGCATCACCAAGACCTTTGCCTTGGGCGGGGTCAACCTGGACCTCATTGCCGAAGGGTTCAACCTGTTCAACAACGTGAACTACAACGTCAACTCCGTGGACAGCGCCGAGTACCTTTCTGGACCCACCTTGTCCAACCCCAACCAGCCCTTTGTCCGCAATCCCAACTTCGGCAAGTACTCCGCCACCTTGCCACCGCGGGAAATCCAACTGGGGCTTCGGGTGAGCTTCTAAGTGCGAAAGGGGGAGGGGCTGCGGCCCCTCCCCTGGTCGTTTCGGAGGTGTTCCATGATCGCGACGGGTCTTACGGGAAAAGTGGTCATCGTGACGGGCGCTGCCGCGGGGATTGGCAAGGCCACCGCGTTGGCCTTCGCCCGGGAAGGGTGTCGGGTGGCGGTGTGGGATGTGAACCCGCAAGGGGAGGAGGTGGCCGCCGCCTGCACCGCGGCCGGGGGTGAAGGGCGCTTTTTCGCCGTGGACGTGGCCAGCGGTGAGGCGGTGGAACAAGCTGCCGGCGAGGTGGTGGCCCTGTGGGGCGGGGTGGACGTGCTGGTGAACAACGCCGGCATCGTGCGCGACGCCCAGCTGGTGAAGTACAAGGATGGCCAGGTGCTGGGACAAATGACCGACGCCCAGTGGGACGCGGTCATCGGCGTCAACCTAAAGGGAGTGTTCCACTGCACCCGCGCGGTGGCGCCGGTGATGATCCGGCAAGGGCGGGGTGTGATCCTCAACGCCTCATCGGTGGTGGGGCTTTACGGCAACTTTGGCCAAACCAACTACGTGGCCACCAAGGCGGGGGTCATTGGCATGACCAAGGTGTGGGCCCGCGAGCTAGGACGCTACGGCATTCGCGTCAACGCGGTGGCGCCAGGGTTTGTCAAGACCGAGATCTTGGCAGCCATGCCGGCGAAGGTGCTGGAGGAGATGGTGAACCACACCCCCCTGCGCCGCCTGGGTGAGCCTGAGGACATCGCCCAGGCGTACCTCTGGCTAGCCTCCGACGCCGCTTCCTTTATCACCGGGGCGGTGTTGTCGGTGGACGGCGGCCTGGTGGTAGGTACCTAAAGGGAGGACCCATGGAGCGGTACGCACAGCTGGTGGGGGCGGGGATGTTCCTGCCCCCGCGGGAGATCACCAACGACGCCCTGCGGGCCAAGTTTGACGCCAAGTTCCCCGAGTTTGTGGACAAGATGGAGGCCTCCAGCGGCATCCGCAGCCGCTTTTGGGCCCCGGAGGATTGGGCCACCTCCGATGTGGCCTTGCCGGCCGCCCAGCGGGCCTTGGCGGCGGCGGGGAAAAAGCCAGAGGAAGTGGACCTGATCATTCTCGGCACCGACTCCCCCGATTACATCACCCCCGCCACCTCGGTGGTGCTGCAACACAAGCTGCAAGCAAAAAACGCGGGCACCTTTGATGTGGGGTGTGCCTGTGCTTCCTTTCCCACCGCGTTGGCCGCTGCCGCCGGCATCATCACCACCAGCCCCGAGATCAACACGGTACTGGTGGTGGGGGTGTACCTCATGCACAAACTGGCCGATCCCGAAGACCCCATGATCTTCTTTTACGGCGACGGCGCGGGTGCCGCGGTCTTGGAGGCGCGAACGGCCAAACCCGGAGAGCCGAAAAAAGGCTTCCTGGCCTCTGCCTTCCTGGCCGATGGGTCCTACCACCGCCACTGGGGGATCTACTCCGGCGGCACCTTTGAGCCGGCCACGGTGGAATCGGTGCAGGGGGGGCGGACCAAGGTGCGGCTCATTGAGCGGTACCCACCGGAAGTAAACCACGAAGGGTGGCCCCGTCTGGTGCGCGAGGTGACGCGGCGGGCAGGGGTGAGCCTGGCGGAAGTGGATGCGGTGCTGTTCACCCAAGTGCGCCGCCCGTCGGTGGAGTTGGTCATGGAAACCTTGGGCCTGCCCCTGTCCAAGACCCACACGGTGATGGAAAAGTGGGGCTACACCGGCTCCGCCTGCATCCCCATGGCGCTGGTGGACGCGGTGGCGCAAGGGGTGGTGCGGCCAGGCCAGCTGGTGGTGTTTGTCGGCTCAGGGGTAGGCTACAACCAAGCAGCGGCAGCGTTCCGCCTGGAAGAGATCCATGTCCGGCTGGATTAAGGCCCTCATTTTCTTGGCGGTCCTGGTGTGTGCGGGGGTGGTGGGGCTCTTATGGGCTTTTTTCCGCCACCCCCTCGCCTTTAATGCGGCCTGGGAGCGGTGGGGGCTGCGCCTGCAGGGCTTCCACAGGCAGCTGGTCTCCACCAGCGTGGGCCCCTTGGTGGCCTGGGTGCGGGGAACAGGCCCCACGGTGGTCTTCCTCCACGGGGCTGGCGATCAGGCGGGCACCTGGTCGCGGATTACCCCGAGCCTGGCTAAGGGCTACCGCCTGGTGCTCTTGGATCTACCTGGACACGGCGGTTCCTCCCCGAAGCATGGCCCCTTACCGCTGGACGTGGTGCTGGCCGGCACGCGCCAGGCGGTGGCATGGGTGGCCCAGGGCCAACCGGTGGTGCTGGTGGGCAACTCCTTGGGCGCCTGGCTTGCGTGCCTGTTGGCCGCCGAGCCTTCCCTACCCGTACGTGGCCTGGTGCTGGTCAACGGAGGCCCGATCCAAGGGCACTACCTGGGCCCCACCTTAGCCCCGGCTACTCGCCAACAGGCGCGAGAGGTGATGCGGGTGCTCATGGGACCGGCTGGAGAGCGGGTCCCCGGCTTTGTCCTGGATGACGTGGTGCGCCAGGGGCGCAGGGGTCCAATACCGCGTCTTCTGGCTGCCTTGGACAGTTGGCAACCCTACGTCTGGGGACGCGAAAAGCTGTCAGACATTGGCGTGCCGGTGGGCTTGGTTTGGGGTGAGGCGGACCAGGTTTTTGACCGTTCCTACGCCGACCAACTGCTGCGCTCCTTTCCCAACGCCCAGGTGTTTTTCCTCCCCCGTTGCGGCCATGTGCCCCAACGCCAGTGCCCGAAACCCTTTGCCGAGGCCTTGACCTCGGCCCTCAACCCCTAAGGGGCGGGGATGCTCCACGCTGACCTGTTGGGGGAACGAGCCCGCCTGACGCCGCAGCGGGAAGCCTTGGTGGAGGTGGCCACCGGAAGCCGGTGGACCTACGCAGAGCTGAACCGGTGGGCTCTGCAGACGGCGGTCTTCCTGCGGCACACCCTGGGACTTCCCGTGGGTGCGCGGGTGGCGGCGCTCCTGACCAACTCGGCGGAGTTCCTGTACCTGTACTTTGCCGCGGCAAAAGCAAGCCTGGTCTTGGTGCCCCTCAACCCCAAGCTGGCGGTGCCCGAGCTGGTGCGCATCTTGCGCCACGCCGAACCCGCCCTGCTCATCTGCCACCAGCTCACCGCAGCTCAAGCCCAGCCGGCGGCGCAAGCAGCGGGCATCCCCAAATTGCTGTGTTGGGATGCACCGGGGGAGGAGGGCTTGGTCCAGCAGGTGGCCCGGTCGCCGGCCCTGCCTTTGCCCCCGCCGGAGCCGGAGCAGGTGTTGGCCATCCTCTACACCTCCGGCACCACCGGGGAGCCCAAGGGGGTCATGATCCCCCACCGCATGGTGGCCTTTGACGCCTGGGCCACCGTCTTGGCCTGGCAGCTGCGCGCGGATGATATCTCGCCCATTTACACCCCCCTCTACCACGCCGGGGGCCTTTCCGCCTTCCTCACCCCCATCCTCAGCATTGGCGGCACCATCATCCTCCACCGCGCCTTTGATGCGGAGGAGGTCTTGCGGACGTTCACCCGGGAACGGTGCACGGTGGCCTTAGGTGTCCCCACCCTGTGGCGACTTCTGGCTGACCACCCGCTCTTTGACCAGGTGGATCTCTCCTCGGTGCGCTGGTGCATTTCCGGCGGCGCTCCTCTGCCCGTTTCCCTCATTGAGCGCTACCGCCAACGTGGTCTGGTGCTGCGCCAGGGGTACGGGCTCACGGAGGTGGGGGTGAACTGCTTTGCCATGAACGACCAGGACGCCTGGCGTAAGGCCGGCTCCATCGGCAAGCCGTTCCCCTTTACCGCGGCCAAGGTGGTGGGGGAGGATGGCCACCCGCTGGGTCCCGGCGAGGTGGGGGAGTTGTGCCTGAAGGGGCCGCACGTCTGCTTGGGGTACTTCCGCAATCCCGAGGCCACCGCCCAGGCCTTTGACGGGGAGGGTTTTTTCCGCACCGGCGATTTGGCTTACTACGACGAGGAAGGCTACTTCTTCATTGCTGGCCGGCGCAAGGAGATGTTCATCTCCGGTGGCATCAACATCTTCCCTGCGGAGGTGGAATCGGTTCTGGTGGAACACCCCCAGGTGGCCGATGCGGCGGTGGTGGGGGTGCCGGACGAGGTGTGGGGGGAAAAGGGGGTGGCGTTTGTGGTCTTGCGTCCCGGTGCGGCCCTGGCC
Organism: Thermoanaerobaculum sp.; assembly: GCA_025060245.1. Classification (GTDB taxonomy): domain Bacteria; phylum Acidobacteriota; class Thermoanaerobaculia; order Thermoanaerobaculales; family Thermoanaerobaculaceae; genus Thermoanaerobaculum. The sequence continues at coordinate 13,793 of JANXCP010000041.1, forward strand.
GCGGAAGAGCTGGTGCAGTTTCTCCGGGGTCGGCTGGCAAACTTTAAGATTCCCAAGGAGTTCCTGTTTGTGCAAGAGCTTCCCCGCACCGCCTACGGCAAGGTGGTGCGGCGGCAGCTGCTGGAGCTTTGGCAAAGGAGGCAACCATGAGCAAGAAAATTTACGTTGCGGCCTATCACCAATCAGCTTTTGGCAAACTGGGGGCGGTGAGCGTCCCAGAAATTGTTCGGCGGGCCATCACCGAGGTCTGTGAGAGCATTGCTGTGGACCCTGCGGTGTGCGACCTGGGGGCCATCGGCGCCACCTGCAACATTTCCCTCAACGAGCAGGGGCTGTTGTCGGGTTTGATGGCGGAAGTGCCGGGGCTGGCGGGAAAACCCTTGGAAGGGGTGGAGAACGCCTGTGCCACCGGTGGTCAGGCCATCTTGGCGGTGGTCACCAAGCTCCTGGCCGGCTGGGGGGAGGTGGGGATCGCCGTGGGCTTTGAGAAGATGCGGGACGATCAGGGCAAGATGGACGGCAAGGCGGTGGGGCGCGCTCTGGGCTTTTTCTCCCACCCGGAGGAGCGGGAAGGGAAGGTGTACGTGTTCCCGCACCTCTTTGCCGAGGTCATGGACGCCTACATGAAGACCTACGGCGTCACCGAGGAGGACCTGGCCTACGTGGCAGTCACCGAGTACCAAAACGCCCAGCACAACCCCTACGCCCACATGCGCGGTGTGACGCCCTCGGTGGCAGATGTCCTAAGAATTGAGGGGATCAACCGCTACATCGTGGAGGGTTTGCCCCTGAAGACCTACGATTGCTCGCAAATTTCCGACGGCTACGCGGCCATGATCCTTGCCACCGAGGAGGGGTTGCAGCGTTTGGGCCGCCAGGCTGCGGACTGCGTGGAGCTGGCGGGGTACGCCCAGGCCACCGATCCCCTGCGCAAGGGGGTGCGGGATGTGCTACGCCCCGAGGGTGCGTACCGCGCCATGCAGGCGGCCTACGCCATGGCCGGTGTGAGTCCGGAGGATGTGGACGTGGCGGAGGTGCACGACTGCTTCACCGTCATGGGGGCCATTGGTGCCGAGGTTTTGGGCCTTGCCAGGCCAGGAGAGGGGGCGCGGTACTGGCGGGAGGGCCATGCGGCGGTGGGTGGGCGCTGCCCCATCAACACCTCCGGGGGGCTCATTGCCAAGGGGCATCCGGTGGGGGCCACGGGTGTGGCCATGGTGGGGTGGTGCGCCTGGCAGCTTTTGGGCCGAGTCCCGGCGCCGCTGCAGGTGAAGGAGGCCAAAGTTGCTGCCACCTTCAACATCGGCGGCCCCATCTGCGCCTCCGTCTGCACCGTCCTCAAAGCGCCGGAAGCCTAAGCGGGGGAGCAAAACTCAAGGTCGTTCCGAAGAGCTCTCGCCTTCGGCGAGGCTGGTTCGGGTGAGAGCTGGCCACCAGTTGGGCGTTCGGCAGCCAGCTCTTTTCAACCGGCTGCCTTTTCGGAGGCTACCCCCTCCTCGTTTGGAACCCGTCGCGAAAGCTTCGGCCCTGGATGAAACTGTGGTCGCAACCCACGGAAGGATCTCAAGCCTTATCTTCCGCTTGTGCTACCTTACCCAAAACGGAGGGAATAGCTATGGCAGCCGGGGCGGAAAAAGCACCTGGTTTTTCGGAGGCTACTTGGTGCAGCAAGTTCCTCGTTTCCGCGGTGGCAACCATCTGACATGATCGGAAAGGAGCGCGAAAACCATGCCAGAAAGAAGAAACAATCCGGATAATCAAGTTCAGGCGTCGGATTTCCGGCACCCTGAGGCGCGGCGCAAGAACAACCCGCCTGCGGGCATCGCGCCCACCTACGAGGTGCGCGAGCGCCAGACGACGCGCTACGCTTACGACCCCCACCTCGACCCGCAACTCATCTGGGCGGGCAAGGCGGAACACACCAGTTTCGAGGTGGACGTGGTCTCCCTGCACATCCACGCGCGCCATTCTCAACGCGGTGCGCCGCCCGCAGGCGTTGCAGCCCGACCTCTTCGGCGAAACACCGCTGCCGGAAGACAAGCAGGTTGAATTCTATCAGCACGAAGTCGGCTGGGCGAACCGCCTGATTTTAGGCGATTCGCTGCTGGTGATGAACTCGCTTTTGGTCAAAGAGGGCATGGCCGGCAAGGTGCAGTGCATCTACATGGACCCGCCCTACGGCATCAAGTACGCCTCCAACTTCCAGCCGCGCACCGACCGCCGCGACGTGAAGGACAAGGGCGAAGACCTCACCCACGAGCCGGAGCAGATCAAGGCCTACCGCGATACCTGGCAACTGGGCATCCACTCGTATCTCACCTACCTGCGCGACCGCCTGCTCCTAGCGCGCGAACTCCTCACCGAGAGTGGCTCGATCTTTGTGCAGATCAACGACGAGAACCTCCACCTGGTGCGGTGTTTGATGGATGAGGTGTTCGGCAGGGAGAATTTTGTGGCGGTGGTGGCTTTTAGAAAGACAACAGGCCGTTTTGTAGCTGCTCTAATCTCGTCGCGAGTTGATTACATCGTTTGGTACTGCAAGGAAAAGAGGCATATTAAGTATCGCCAGTTGTACGCACCAAGGCCTGCCGGAGACGACGAGGGTGTGCTCTTCAATTGGACTGAGCTAGTGGGCGGTACTAGATGCAGATTATCTGCCAAAGATGATCCCAAGAGATTCCCGCAAGGTACACGTTTTTTCCTCGACGATAGACTCGTTTCACCAGGTGCTAGCACTAACTGTCGAGTCTCTTAGTTTCCATGGTCGAGAGTTCTGGCCACCAGCAAATGCTCACTGGCGCACTACAGCGGTAGGCTTGCGTCGCCTTATCGAGAGTGATCGGATTCTCTTGATAGGGAATACGCCAAGGTATGTCTACTTTTTTGATGATTTTCCTGTTGCCCCAATTACAACTGTCTGGGATGATGCTATTGGAGAGCGTGACATGCTCTACGCTGTCCAGACCAACACCAAAGTCATCGAGCGCTGCATCCTGATGACCACCGACCCGGGCGATCTGGTCTTCGATCCGACCTGCGGCTCGGGCACGACGGCCTACTGCGCCGAAAATTGGGGCCGGCGTTGGATCACCTGCGATACCTCCCGCGTCGCGCTTGCCATCGCCCGCCAGCGTCTGATGACGGCAAAGTTCGACTACTACGAATTGCGCGACCCCGAGCGCGGCCCGGCGGGCGGCTTTTTCTACGAAACCGTCCCGCACATAACGCTGGAGAGCATCGCCAAGAACACCGAGATTGACGCCATCGCCGCCAAGTACCAGCCGCAGATTGACCAAGCGCTGGCCGAACTTAACGCCGCGTTGGGCACAATGTGGAGGGAATGGGAAGTGCCGCGGGAGGTGCCGCACCCGCTCTGGCCGAAAGAAGCGCATAAGATTTACCGAAAACTTCACCGAGCGAAACAGAAAGCGCTCGCCGTAGAGCCGAAAATCAAAGCGAGACTGCAAGACATTTACCGGCTCACCGGACACAACTGGGAATCGCTGGAAGACGTACCTGACCCTATCCCAGCTCGGGATTGGCCGAAAGCAGCTAAGAACGCGCTGCGGCGTTTCTGGGAGGCAAAGCGTGCCAAACGCCAAGAGATTGATGAAAGCATCCAGCGCAACGCGCCGCAGGAGACGCTCTACGACCGCCCGAAGGTCGTGCGCAACGTGGTGCGCGTGAGCGGACCTCTCACCGTCGAGGCCATCCCCGTGCCCGCCGTAGAAGACCCCACGCAGACGCCTATTCCTCAGTTTGAGGAAGAAGAGGCCCGCGCCCGTATCAGCGACCGCGCCGGGGATTACCTGACGACCATGCTTAACCTGCTCAAAAAG
>JANXCP010000041.1:17641-17874 GCA_025060245.1 Thermoanaerobaculum sp.
CTTCCCCGGTGGGAAGAAGATGGCGTTGGAGAACCTGCGCCTGCTGAATGTGGGCTACTTGCACGCCGAGGGTGAGAGCCGGCAGAACGGCAGGGCGTTGCGTGTGGCAGTTTCTTTCGGCCCGCAGCATGGTCCTGTAACAGGGCGTCAGGCCGATGAAGCGATCCGCACAGCCAGGCGCGCCGGCTACGATGTTTTGGTGATTGCTGGCTTCAGCATTGAAGCCGCTGCCC
>JANXCP010000042.1 GCA_025060245.1 Thermoanaerobaculum sp.
CTGGGCTGGCAGGGGCGGAAGTTCGGGATTCACCTGGTCTTTGCGGCGCAGGACTTCAGCAAGGAGGTGATTGGGCGGGTACGGGACCAGGTGGGGACGGTGGTCTGCTTTCGGGTGCGGAGCGGGGCAGCTTGGTGCTGGCGATCCTGAAAGTGGCATTGGCGTTCACTGGGATGGCGCGGTTTTTGCGCCTTCTCCGTTGCCACCCCTGGGCCTGCCGGTTTGCCGCCACCACCTTTGCCCTTTCATTGAATTTGTGGTCTTGGCTTCCCGTTCCCTTGAGCTGGGTGGTGGCCGCTGCCCCCTGGTCCTTTTGGCTCTTGGGATTGGCCCTCCGTGGGGCTCGCCCGGCGGTGGCTGGCCTGGGCCTGCTCCTGGGCACCCTTTTGGGGTGGTCCACCCATCCTGAGAGTGCCGCCTTTTTGGCTTTGGCCGTGGCGGTGGCGGGCTTGTGCCTCGCCTGGGGACGCTGGCGGCGCCTGCGGCGGCTTGTGTTCGCCTTGGGCCTGGCGGTGGTCATCGGGGTGGGCTTTGGCCTGCCGGTGATCCTCACCATTTTGGACACCTCCAAGTTCCATGGGCCCGTTGCGCCTCCAGTGCCAATTTCCTGGCGGGACAAATGGCAGCTGGCTTCGCTCTTGGTCCTGCCTTTCCGCTTGGGTCATCCGGCAGACGGCACCTTTGCCTTCCCCTTTCCCCACGCGCCGGTGGCGTTAGCCTGTGGCACGGTGGTGTGGCTCTTGCTTGCGGCGGGGAGGACGCGTCGGCGGCATGTGCGTTGGCTTTGGGCCCTGGCTTTAGTCGGGGCCTTCGCCTTCGCCCTGTTTTTTGAGCTTCCGGGCTTTCGCCAGATGGGACGTGCCCTGCCGGTGCTGCGGCACATGACCTGGCCGCGGGTGGGTTTTCTCCTCCCTTTGGTCCTCATCACCGTTGCGGCCTTGCGCTTCCCTCTGCCAGGGTTGGGGCCCAGGCGGCTCGCCTGGGGCTGGTTATTGGTCCAGGGCACGGTGCTGGCGTTGGCGGCGGCCTCCAGGCCGGCTACCTATTGGCGGGTTTGGCCCACGGTGCCGGTTCCTTTCCTGGCGGCAGCCGCCCTGCACTTCCGCAAGCCGCAGCTGCTGGCTGTGCTGGCGGGTGGGGAGATGGCCTTTTGGAGCTTTGGCGTGGTCCCCATCTCCCGCGCGGCTGGCAGGACGCCGCTTTCTGAGCTGCGGGAATGGGTGCAACCGGGGGAGCGCGTGCTGGCCTTGGACGAGGCGGTGCCCGCCAACCTGCTGGCGCGCATGGGCTTTGAGGACTTGCGCAGCAACGATCCTATGCGGCCACGGGCGTTGACCTCCCTGCACCGGGCCTTGGGCTCGCGGGGGGAGGATCTGCCCGGCCCCATCACCACCCCTTGGGCGGGTTTGGCCGGGGCCTGGGGGGTGCGATGGCTCCTCACCTCCCCGCAGGGGGTGAGCGGCCCCTGGGGCGTGGGCTGGCAGGAGGTGGAGGCACATCTCACCGGCGGGCTGCGTTTGTACCGCAACCGCCGCTACCTCCCGCCCCTTCGCCTGGCCTTCGCGGCGCAGGTAGCGCCTGGGCCCGCGGCTGCTGGGGAGTGGGAGCAGGTGGACTTTGCCCACTGGGCCGTGGTGAACCGCCCACTGAACCTGGGTGGTGAAGGGCACCTGGTGGTGGTGGAGCGTCGGCCCTGGCGGGTTCGTGGGCGCGTGGAGGCGCGCGGGACGGTCCTTGCCCTGCTCCACACACCTATGACTGTAGGTTGGAAAGTTTTTTTGGACGGACGGGAACAGAGCGTAGTGGAGGCCAACGGAGGGGCCATGGGCGTCGTGGTGCCCAGCGGCGCCCACGAGGTGGAGTGGCGATACCACCCGCCAGGGCTCCTCTGGGGGTGGGGGTTGGGGTCATTGGGGTTGGCGGTTGGCCTGCTGTACGCTTGCTGGAGGGGCCGTGGTGCGGGTTGCTGAGGAACAGGAGCTGATCCCGTATCGCAGCGCGTTTCCCCCCGGGGGGCAATGGCTGGTCCTTGCACCGCATCCGGATGACGAAACCATAGGCATGGGGGCGACCCTAGCCCAGGCAGCGCGAAGGGGGGTCGTGGTGCGCCTGCTGGTGCTCACCGGCGGCCAGGCGCAAGGGGACCCGCAGGTTCGACAGCGGGAAGCCTTGGCGGCAGCAGCCACCCTGGGTGTGGCGGAGGTAAGCTTTGAGCCTTTCGTGGACCGCCAACTGTTCCGCTCCCTGGGCCCGCTGGCGCGAGCACTGCAGCGGGTCTTGCGGCAGGTGATCCCGGATGTGGTCTTTTCCCCCCACCCTTGTGATCTCCACCCCGACCACCGTGTCTGCGCCCGAGCCTTGCACTGGGCCCTGCGGGTTCTCCTGCTCTCTGCCCCTCGCCAGCTACCCGCTTGGGTGGGGTTTTACGAGGTGGGGATCCCCCTTTGGCCCAACCTCTTGGTGGAGGCGGACGCCGCTTGGCAGGCTAAAGCCACAGCCCTCGCCTGCTATTCCAGTCAGCTCCGCGTTCGCCCCTATCTGGAAGTGGCCGAAGGCCTGGCCGCTTTCCGCGCCTTGACCCTGGAGGGGGTGCAGCGGGCGGAGGCCTTTCAGTTGCACTCGGCCCGGCGGGCCGCCCTTCGGTCTTGGCGCTGGTGGCAGCGCCAAGCGCGGGGACCCACCAGACCGTGGCCTCAACCACAGGGGGTTGCGGAGCGGGGTCTTTGAGGTGGACCAAATCCTCGCCGGTGTCCCTTGGCAACCCCATGGTCGTGCAAGGAAATAGGCCCTATATTGGCATATGGGTTGCAAAATCCTAGCGAGGAGGTACGAGCCATGCGTCGAGCTTTTTTTGCCGGCCTGGCGATGGTCCTTGTGAGTGCTCCAGCCCTGGCCCACCGGAGGGTCTGGGTGGGGGTACACCTGGGTTGGCCTTGGTGGTATCCCTGGGGGTGGGGACCGGTGGTGGTGCGCGCCCACGACCCTGATGTGGCGGTGGTGGACACGGATATCAGTCCGGAGCATGCGCGGGTCCTGTTAGATGGCCAGCTCATCGGCACCGCCGACGATTTTGACGGGAATCCGGACTACCTCTACCTCCGTCCCGGCACCTACACCTTGGAGTTTGTCCTCCCTGGTTACGAACCGCAGCGTGTGGAACTTGACGCTCAACCCGGTCGTTTCTTCCCTCTGGATTTGCAGCTGGTGCGCAACCCTAAGCAAAAGGCGGCCCCGTGGTACGACCGGCCGGAGGGGCTTCCCGTGGCCCGGGTCTTTGGCAAGGGTGAGGCTCGCAGGCCCACCGAGGCCCGGCCCGATCCATCCCTGCGGCGGGAGCTGAAACGGAAGGGGGAAGCGGAGCGCCCGGAAAGCAAAAAGGCCCTGCTGCGCTTCGCCGTGGAGCCAGGTCAGGCTGCGGTGTATTTGGATGGGGAGTTCTTGGGCACAGGGGAAGAGTTGGGGCAACTGGTGCGGGGTCTGGCGGTGGAGCCGGGGAGCCACCGGATTGAGGTCTTGGCACCGGGTTTCGCACCCGAAACTCGCACCGTGACGGTGGAGTCGGGTCAGGACCTGGAAGTGCAGGTGAAGCTTGTCCCCGGGGGCTAGACAAAACTTGGAAAGGGGCGTATATTAAGAGTAGCTGAGAAAGGAGGGCGGACGATCAGGCAACCAATCAGGCAAAGCCAACCGAACTGAAGCCTGCCAAAACGGTGCCTTTCGTGAGGAGTCCCGCCAAACCGAGGCCGACCAAACGTGCTTGGTTGTGCCGCCCTTCGTTGTGGAACTGCTGCCGCCGGGTAAAGGCCCGGCGGCCTTTTTCTATGGCCTGGTCACCAAGGGCCCCAGTACCGCCAACGCCGTAGGCTCAAACCCCAAGTGCAGCTGCTCGTGAATACGCGAGGCCAGCAGCCAGCCCTCCGCCGCGTCCAGGCACCGTTCAGCCGCCTCGCCCCCTTGGTGTCGGGCGAGCTTGAGGAACAGGGAAGCCAGGACCGGGGCGCGCCAGGGCCGTTCCCGGACCTGCGCTGCCAGGCGCAGGAGGGCCAGCAGATCCCCAGCCAGCATGTGCCGTGAAAGCTCCTCGGCCAGGGCGAGAAACTCCTCGCCCTCCTCCCCTTCCTCCGCCAAGCTCCCCAGGCTCCCTGGCACCGTCTCTACCAGCTGGCTCATGCGCGGGCCAAAGCCTGCGGGAAGCCCACCAGGGGCCGGCGTGGGTACCCGAAGGAGGACCGCGCGGGAGACAAGGGTGGGCAACACCCGCTGGGGATTGGTGGCCAGCAGCAGCCAATGGGCATGGGAGGCCGGTTCCTCCAGTGCCTTCAGCAGTGCGGAGGCGGCAAAGACGTTGAGGGGCGGGGTGTGGGCGTTGCACACGACGAAGACGCGGCTCGCACCCTCAAAGGGCACTTGGGTGGGACTAGCAAGGGCTTCGTTCACATCTTCCACGCGAATCTCGCGGTGCCCCGAGGCTTGGCGCACCAGGTGGAGGTCCGGGTGGACGCCATCGCGCACCCGCCGGCAATGTGAGCAGGAGCAACACAGTTCCCCTTTTCCGCAGATGAGCATGGCCGCCAGCTCGGCTGCCAACGCCTCCCTCCCAGCAAAGGGGGGCCCGACGATGAGCAGCGTGGAGGCGAGGCGGTGGTCTCGCACCGCCGCCAAGATCCGGGCCAAGGTGGAGGCCAAGGCGGGGAAACGCTGAACCCGGAGCGCCTCGTCGGGAAAAGGCCAGAGGGTGCTCACGGGAGCAGGTCCTCCAGCTGGTCCAACACCCGCAGGTGCACCTCACTGGGTGGGCCGTCCGCCGCCACCCACCGCACTCGCTGGGGTTCTTCCTGGGCCAGGCGCCGGTAAGCCGCTTCCACCCGCCGGTGGAATGCGTCCTCCTCGTCTTCAAAGCGCCGGTTGCCCGCTGCCGTGGAGAGGCGAAGGCGAGCCCTCTTGAGGGCCTGCGGAACGGGGAGGGCGAGGATGAGGGTCCGGTGGGGTAGCAACCCCCCCGTGGCCAGAAGGTTCAGCTTTCGCACCTCTTCCCAAGGCAGCCCACGGCCACCCGCTTGGTAGGCGAGGGAGGAGTCGGCGAAGCGATCCACCAGCACCCAGCGGTCCTGAGCCAGGGCCGGCTGAATGACCTGCGCCACCAGCTGGGCGCGGGCGGCGAGGACCAGGAACAACTCGGCCCATGGGTTTGGGGTTTGGGAGGGGTCCAGGAGCAGGGCGCGCAACTGCTCGCCCAACGGCGTGCCCCCCGGTTCGCGGGTGGTGACCACCTCTACACCCCGCTGCCGTAAGGCTTCCGCCAAGAGGGCTAGCTGGGTGGACTTCCCACACCCCTCCACCCCTTCAAAGCTAATGAGGAGACCTTTTGCCACCTGCGCATTCTAACCTTGGCCTGCCCGCGACAGGCGTAGTATTGTGAGGTCGTGGCGGGTTTGTTTCGCCTTTCCCATCGCCTGTGGGTGTTCGGGGCGGGGGCCTTTTTGGTGGCATCCCTGTCGGTGTTGGACATGTTCCTGCCGCGCCCCTGGGACGGGGTGGTGCTGGCTTTGGACCGTGAGCTGTTGCTGGTGAAAGCGGTGGTTCCGGGCACCGGCGGCGCCGAAGCAGGGCTTCGCCCCGGCGATCGCATTGTGGGTGTGGCTCGCAGCATTGTGCGATCACCAGGGGAGGTGGCTCGGTTGTTGGCCGCGCAAAGGGAGGGGGCCACGGTGCCGTACCTGGTGCTGCGGGAGGGCAGCCTGGTGGAGGTTCCGGTTCGTCTTTCCGCCCGCCGCCTCTCCACCCCGCTGTTTGTCTACGCCGCCTTTACCGGTTTTTTCTTTTTTGCCGTCGGTCTTTTTGTGGTGGTCGCGCGACCCGAGGACGCCCCAGCGGCGCCGTCAAGGGTTTTCTTCATCCTCTCCACGTTGTTCATGGTGTTCTTGGTCTGTCGCCTGCGCCCGGCCTCCTACAGCTTTTTTGATGGGTTAGTACTGACCACTGGAACCCTCTCCTTGTTGGCCCTACCCGCTGCCTTCCTCCACTTTTTCTTGGTTTTCCCCCGGCGGCAGGAGTTTTCCTTCACCGAGGCTCCCACAGGGTTCGTGCGCGCAGTCCAGGACTTCATCAACACATCACCTCACCTTTTCACCGTGTTGTATGCCTTGCCGCCGGCGACCTACGCGGTGAGCTCCCTGGGTGCGCGAGTTTTTGGTTGGAAGTTGCGTTTCTTCGCCGGTGCCCCCGTGGCCAGCTGGGTGCTCTTGGGGGATTACCTGGTGTTGGGAGTCTTGGCCCTGCTGCGTTCGCTCCTCCGCGCCGAGGAGGCGCGGGAACGGCGGCAAATGGCAACGGTCTTCGCGGGCACCGCCATTGGCGTGGTGCCCTTTATCCTTTTGGCCGTCATCCTGCCGGCCATCAGCGACACGGAGCAAACCCTGGCCCTGGCGGTGGTGTCGTTCGTCGCCATCCCGGTGGCCTTCGCCTACGCCATTGTGCGCTTTCAACTGTTGGACGTACGGGTGGTGATTCGCCGCTCGCTCCTGTACACGCTCACCACCGCCACCCTCACCGCCCTCTACGCCTTGGCTTTGGCGGCAGCTAACGCCCTGGCTCGCCACCAGGGGCTGGTGGAATCGCGCTACTTTCCCCTGCTCTTCGCCCTTATGGTGGTGGCCCTCTTTGACCCCCTTCGCCGGCGCATCCAAGGACCCGTGGATCGCTTCTTCTTCCGCGACATGGTGGATGCCCGTAGGGCGGTGGAAGAACTGTCGGAAGCGTTGACCCGAGAGTTTTCTTTGCCGCGGTTGGACCAGTGGCTTACGGGGCGTTTGCGGGAGATCATGAAGCTCTCCTGGGTGGTTTTGTACCGCGGCGAAGGGCGGGGCTTCGTCACGTCAGCGCACAACCCCGGAATGCCCGAGGTGTTGCCGGCTGGCTGCGCTCTGGTCGGGGAGTTGCGGCGCTTGGCCCAGCCGGTACGTCTAGGACAGCTGGAGGGGCTCGCGCTGTTGGACCAGGAGAGTGCCTCGTTCCTGGCCCGGGCGCGCCAGCTGGAGGCGAAGCTGCTGGCGCCCCTGGTGGCGTCGGGGGAGCTCTACGGTTTCTTGGTGGTGGGCCCCAAGCTTTCCGAGGATGAGTTGAGCCGGGAGGAAGAACAGCTCCTGCGCACCGTCGCCAATCAAGGTGCCGTGGGTTTAGAAAACGCGCGTTTCTTGCGCGAGCACACGCGGCAAATGGAGCTGGAAAAGGAACTGGAGGTGGCCCGCCAAGTGCAGTTTTCCCTCATCCCTGAGCAGATCCAGGCACCGGCCCCGTGGCGGGTGGCCGCGCGCTGTGTGCCCGCCTATCAGGTGGGGGGTGACTTTTACGATGTCCTCCCCACCCCGCAAAGCTCCTGTCAGGCGTTGGTGCTGGGGGATGTGGCGGGGAAGTCGGTGGCAGGCGCCATGCTCATGGTGGCGGCGCGGGAGGCGTTGCGAAGTGCGGCGCTGGAGGCCAAAAGCCCGGCGGCTCTGTTGGCAGCGGCCAATGCCCGCTTGTACCGCCGTGAACGGCGGGTGACCCTGGCGGTGACCTATCTCCTCCTCTGCCCGGAAGGCCAGGTGGTCTACTGCCTGGCTGGCCAGCCAGCGCCGCTGTTGCGTCGTCGGGATGGCAGCCTGGTGGAGCTGCCGTTGCCGGGGATGCGCTTGCCTTTGGGGGCGCTCGCCAACGCCCAGTGGGAGGAGCTGCGCCTCCACCTAGACCCCGGGGACTTGCTGTTCCTGTATTCCGATGGCCTACCCGACGCGCGAAGCCGGGATGGGGAGCCCTTGGGGGAGCAGCGGCTCAAGGAGCTGCTCGCCCAGGCCCCGCGGGAGGCGGACGGGGTGGTGGAGCATGTCATCCGCTTCGTCAGCGAGTTTTCCGGCGATGGACAAGCCTTTGATGACGTCACGGTCATGGCCGTGACCTGGAAAGAGGGTTTATGAAGCGTTTGGTGTTGGTCTTGCTGGTGGCAGGTGCCGCGGTGGGGTCTTGGGGGGTGTGGTCATGGGCCAACCGTCCCCAGTGGTCCACCAAGGATCCGGACACCTTAAGGGCTGTGGAGCATGCCCAGGGAGAACTGGCCAAGTTGTACTACCGCGAAGCGGCGGAGCTATTGGAACAGGCGGCGGCGCGATCACCCGATGCCTTCGCGGTACGGTACTTCCTCCATCGGGCCTACAGCGGTTTGGGCCGGATGCGCGAGGCACGGGAGCAGCTGGAGCTGCTCAAGGCCATGGACCCCGCCCAGCTCACGCCCCGGGAGCGCATGCTGTTGGAGCTTCTGGTGTTGCGCCGCAGCGGCGACCGGGAAGCCTACCTCACCCGTTTGCGTCAGTACCAGGAGGAGTACCCGCGGGAGGCGGAGCTGGCGCGGCTTTTGGCCCTGGCCTACCAAGAGGCCGGCCGGCCCGATGAGGCGGAACGGTGGGGTCGGAGGACCTTGGAGCTGGACCCCAACGACGCCCTGGCGTACAACTTCCTGGGTTACCTGGAGCTGTCACGGGGTCGCTTTGCCGAGGCCTATGAACAGTTCCGCAAGTACGCCTACATCGCCCCGGACCAAGCCAACCCCCACGATTCCCTCGGGGAGTTGTTTCTCATCACGGGCAACCTCGCAGAAGCGGAGCGCGAACTTACGGAGGCGGTGCGGTTGTACCCGGGCTTTCACCAAGCGTGGCGCCACTTGGCAGATTTAGCGGTGCTTAAGGGGGATGTGGAGGGGGCGCGGGGGGCTGTGGGGAAGATGGCGGAGGCGTTGCAGCTCACGGAAGAGGATCGGGCGATGGCGGAGGCCACGGCGTTGGGACTTTTGGGCTTTTTTCACCGGCGGCCGGAGCTTTTAGCTCAAGGCGCCGCCCGCCTAACAAGCCCTAAAGACGAGTGGGAGTACTTTGTGTTGCACGCCGCGGCGCTGCAGGAGGGGCAAGCTCCACGAGCGGAGGAGCTGGAGCGAACCCTGGAAGCCGCCGTGGCCAGCGCGGTCCCGGGCTCGCGGGGGTATGCCCGCCTGCTACCGCTTTTGCAAGCCCAGCGGCTGTTGGCTCAAGGACGTTGGGTTGAGGCACTTCAGGCGGCGCAGCGGGCCGAGGCGGCCAATTCCTATGTGAACGTGGGCCAAGCGTGGAGCAGGCTCTTGGCCCAGTGTGCGGCAGCCCAAGCCCTGCTGCGTCTGGGCCGGCTGGACGAGGCGCGAGCCCACTTGGAAAAGGTGAAGGGCGTGAACCCTGCATTTCCTGGGTTGGCCTGGGTGGAAGGTGCCATGTGAGCTTGTCCACTCCTCCCTGGCGTCAGGCCCAGCTGGAGGCCCTTTTGGAGCTCTCCCTGGCCCTCGGGGGGCCGCGGGAGGAGGCGGATCTGGTGGAGGAGCTGGTGCACCGCGCGGTGGGTCTTTTGGACGCGCGGCGGGGCCTGGTGGTGGCGCTTTCGGACCAAGGGGGCCTGAGCAGCTGGGCGGCGGTGAATTGGCCAGGATCCCCGGAGGAGTTTCTGGTCGCCTGCAGTCGTTACCCCGGGGGATTGGAGGTGGGACTTTTCCCCGGCAGTGAGCTGGCGCTCCCCTGTCAACAGATCATGGTGGCCGCGGGGAGTTGGCAAGGCCAGTGGGTCCTGCTCGTGGCTGTGGCTGATCGGGAAACCCGAGGTGGGCAAGGAACCTTTGCGCCAGAGGATTTACCTTTCTTGCGCTCGCTGGCCCTGGTGGCAGCCTCGGCAGTTGCTTCTTCGCGCGCTCTGGCCGAGGAAAAAAGGCGACGCCGGGCCTTGGAGGAGGAAAACCGCAGCCTGCGCGGGGACTTTGGCGACTTTATTGCCGAATCCCCGGCCATGCGCCGCGTCCTCGAGCTGGCCAGACGAGTGGCGCCCCTGGAGGTTTCGGTGTTGCTGCGGGGTGAGTCGGGGACGGGAAAGGAAAAGGTGGCTCGCCTGCTGCACCAGCTTTCCCCGCGCGCCGGCGGGCCCTTCGTGCCCATCAACTGCGCGGCGGTTCCGGAAAGCCTCCTGGAGGCGGAGCTCTTTGGCATTGAGCGAGGGGTTGCCACGGGGGTGGAAGCGCGGATCGGCAAGCTGGAGGTGGCCCAGGGGGGCACGCTGTTTTTGGATGAGGTGGGGGACCTGTCGCCCAATTTGCAAGCCAAGCTGCTGCGGGTGCTGCAAGAGCGGACGCTGGAGCGGGTCGGAGGTCGCCGGGAGGTGCGCGTGGACGTGCGGGTAGTGGCGGCCACCCACCGCGACTTGGAAACCATGCTCGCTCGGGGGGAATTTCGCCAGGACCTTTACTACCGGCTGCGGGTGGTGGAGCTACGCCTGCCCCCCTTACGCCAACGACCTGAGGATATCCCCAGGCTGATCCAACACTTCCTTCAACGGTTTGCGGCGCAAATGGGGAAGGGGCAGGTCCGTCTGGAGCGGGAAGCGTGGCAGCTGCTCTTGGCCTACGACTACCCAGGCAACGTGCGGGAGCTCGAGCACTTGGTGGAGGCTTCCTTGGCCCTGGCTGAGGCCAACGAGGTGCGTCGGGAGGATGTGCTGCTGGCCATGGGCTCATCCGCCCCCGTTGCCCCCTTGGGGGGCACCTTGGAAGAGGTGGTAAAGGGACACGTGCTGCGAACCTTGGAACGGTTGCAAGGGAACAAGAAAGAGGCCGCAAAGGCTTTAGGCGTGGACCGCACCACCCTCTACCGCATGCTCAAGAGGTGGAACGCCACCTAGCGTTGCGTTTTGCATCACAGGGGAAGGCCACGTTGTTCCCCCTTTGTATGAGGGCCACGGGGAGCTCTCTGGCAGGCCCATGTTGCACAATGCCATAGCGGTGTGCCCTCCAGTTAGGGAAGAAGCTGGCGCTGAAGGGACTTTTTTCTAGCGATGGATGGCACGGCGTGTGCAGTCAACCCACGAAGTGGTGGTGGACGCCTTTTCTTTGGGGCAACGGTTGTGGCGGCTCGGCGAGGTGTTATCCGCGGGGATGCTCCACCTGATCCCTGGTCTCTTGGTAGGGCAAGAGCCGATGGCCTTGTCCCTTCGCGTGGCGGTGCGTTTGTTGCGCCTGCTTTTGAGTTGGTAAGGAAACCATCATGGGGGAACCGGCGCCCAAGGTGATTGCCGGCGAAGTGCTGCTGGCCGCGGAAAGCGGCGCTGAGGCCGACGCTTTGCACCTGCTGGATCGGGTCTTGGGTGCCTTGGGCGTGGGGTCTGAGGCGTTGTGCGAGTTTCGCTTGGCGGTAGTGGAGGCTTGCCTCAACGCCCTGGAGTATGGCCGGCCGCCGGTGAAGGTGGCAGTGGAAGCAGAGCGGGGACCCGATTGGGTTCAACTGGTGGTACGGGTGGAGGACCATGGACCGGGCTTTTCCCCTTCCTCTGTTCCCCCCCCTCAGCTTGCTGATAAACTCGCCTCGCCACGGAAACGGGGGTGGGGGTTGGAGATCATGCGTCGCTTTACCGATCGGCTGGAGGTGGACTCCCAGCCTGGTAAGACGGTGGTGACCTTGTACCGCGTGTTTTCAGGGGTGTAGCGGTGTCGGCCTGCTCATTGGTCCGCGAGGCAGATTGTGGCGCGGTGGCGGTGTTATCGGTGGCTGGCTACATCAACAACGAAGGGGGGGAGGCCATTGCCGCTGCGGCACGGTCCATCTTGGGCGAGGGAAAGAGGGCCATTCTCCTGGACCTAGAACAGACCCGCATCATCAACTCCATCGGCATTTCCCTGCTCTTGGAGGTGCTGGAGGCCTGCCTGGCCTCCCAAGTGGTGCTTGCCTTCTGCCATTTGCACCCGTCGGTGGCCAAGACCTTTCAGGTCATGGGTCTGGCCCAGTACGCCCGCCTGTACCCTTCCCGCGAGGCGGCCCTGGCTGAGCTTTCCCAACTGTGAGCGTGCACGATCTCCTGGGGCTCTTGCACCAAGGAAGCCAGTGGGGTTCCAAGCAGGTACCCCAGCGGGCTTTGGAACACCTCCTGGCGAGCACGGGCGCTTGTGGGGGCCAGTTGGTCCATGGGGGAAAGGTCCTGGTTCAGGTGGGTCAGCCAGCTGGTGCGGAGCTCGTTCACCGTCTCCCGGCAGGTCGCGAAGGTTTCCAACTGACCCTTTGGGGTGGAAAGCCCCCGGGGGAGGAACTGCTGCTGGCGGCGGGCACGGTGCTTTCCGCGTGGGCCCTGCGGGAGGAGCTGCGAGCTAGCCGATTTGCCGAACGGCGACGCCTCTGGGAGGTGGAGAGCCTCCGCGCCATGGCAGAAGTGTTGGGGGGCAAGTTGGACGTGGGGGACGTGGGCCAGAGCTTGTTGTTCCAGAGCATGGCCCTTTTGGACGCGCGGCGCGGGGAACTGTGGCTGGCCCGCGATCTGTGCGAGGGCCAGGAAATCTGTCAACTGACCGCGGCGCCCCTCTGCGTGGCGGAACGGGTGGGGGAGGCCATCCTAGCTCCCGATCAGGTTTCATCCCTCCATGGGTCCATGCTGGTGGGACCTGGGGTGATGGCGGCGCCCATAGGCACAAGGGAACGGCTCCTGGGGGTTCTGGCCCTGGCGGACCGGGAGGCGCGGGGTGGCTTCACCTCGTTCACCACCAAGGACCTGGAAACCCTAACCCTCTTTGCTGCCCAAGGGGCGCTGGCTTTCTCCGCCATCCTGGCGTACCGGCAGCGGGTGGCGCAGCAGCTCCTGGAGCAAGAGCTGTCCCTGGCAGCTTCAGTGCAAAAGCACCTCCTTCCCGACCTCCCCCGGGCCGTTGGCGGGTGGCAGGTGGCCGCTTTGTGCAACCCCTCACGGCACGTGGGGGGGGACCTTTACGATTTCCTACCCACGACGGAGGGCACACTCCTTTCCCTCTTTGACGTGTCGGGCAAGGGGGCGCCGGCGGCGCTCTTGGCAGCTTCGCTCCAAGGAGCCTTACGGGTAGGCGTACGGCAAACATGTCGCCTGCCGGCCTTGGCTAGCCTATTGGATGAGCACTTGGGGGCGCTTTGGGCACCCAACCAGTTTGCCACGGCGTTCTTCTTCCACCTGCAAAGGGGAGGCAGGGTGGGTTTTTTGGGGGCTGGACACCCGCCGGCAGTGGTGGTACCTCGCCAGGGGGAGTTGGCCACGCTGCGGGCGGCAAACCCTCCCTTAGGCTTGGTGCCCAAGCTCCAGTTCGTGGAAGGGGTCTTACAGCTCGCGGTGGGAGATGCCGTGGTAGCGGCCACCGACGGTCTCTTGGAAGCCTGCAACGGGCAAGGAGTGGAGTTTGGGCTTGGCCGACTGCAGGAGCTTTTGGACTCCTGTCGCCAACTGGACTTGGAACATCTGGTGCAAAGGCTTGTGGATGCGCTGCAGGAGTTTACCGGTCAGGCACTGCTGGCCGATGATTTTACCGTTGTAGCCTTTCGCCGGATCGCCTAAGTTAGAACCTTTCCTCATTGTACTTTTTTTCACTATTTCCTTGGCAAAAGAACTCGTGAACAAGCGGGTTTCTGTGCAATCAGGATATTGACGGCCGCACAACCGGGGTTTTAAAGTTCGTTTATGATCCGTGGGTGCAAGCCTCAGGGAGGCAAGCGTTGAGAAAGGAGGAGCGATGACTATGGCGAGGAAGTGCAGGTGGTTGATGCCGGTGGGGCTTTGCTTGCTGCTGCCGGCACTGGCTTTCGGCAGCGGCTTTGCGCTGTTTGAGCACGGGGCCAGGGGCGTGAGCATGGGCGGAGCTTTTGCCGCGGTGGCTGATGATGTCTCCGCCGGTTATTACAACCCGGCGGGCTTGGCCTTCCTGGAGGGGACCAAGGCCATGGCGGGGGTGTTCTTGATCACCCAGTCCTCCAAGTTCCGCGGGGATAACCCCTATCCCGGGGCGGGGTACAAGACGGAGATGGAAGACCAGATCTTTTACCCTCCGCATTTTCATTACTCCGCACCCCTGGCGGGCAATTTCCGTTACGGCCTGTCCCTGCTCGCACCCTTTGGTTTGGGCACCTGGTGGCCGGACAACTACGCCGGTCGGTTCATTTCCAAGCGCATTGACCTCAAGCTCATTGATGTGAACCCCCATCTGGCTTGGAAGCTCTCCGACGCCTTGGCGGTAGGTGCGGGCTTTAACTACTTCTTAGCCCAGGTGGATCTGACCAAATCCATAGGCGTGATCAATCCCTACACCCAGCGGGTGGCGGAGGTGGGGCAGGTGCACATGTTCAACAAGGACTGGGCTACCGGCTGGGGGTACAACGTGGGGGTGCTGTGGCGCTTGGGGGGCGGTTTCGCCTTGGGCGCTGCCTATCGCTCCCGTGTGCTGGTGGAGGTGAATAACGCCCGCGCCTCCTTTGTCCAGTTTGCCACCGGCTATGCGGATTTTGATGCCCTGGTGGCGCAGCAGATCCCCTTCCATACCAACCCCAAGGGCAAAACGCGCATCAACTTCCCCGCCGAAGCCCGCCTGGGTCTAGCCTGGAAAGGGGAACGGACCACTTTTAGTTTTGATGCGGTGCACATGGGCTGGGACAGTTTTCAGGAACTCCCCATCACCATCGTGGGTTACCCGGCCCTTTCCGCGGTGCGGCCTGAAAACTTTCGCGATGCATGGACCTACCGCTTCGGTTTTGAACGCAAACTGAGCGATCGGCTGGCGGTGCAGTTGGGTTACCTGCGGGACCTCACACCCATGCCCACCCACATCGTGTCCCCCATGCTCCCCGATGCGGACCGCAACGGCTTTTCGGTGGGGTTTTCCTGGCAGATGAATGAAAAAATGCGGGTGGACGGTTCGTTCCTGCACCTGCCGTTTGATGAGCGCTCCACCAAAGGGCTGAACATTGACAACTACAACGGGACCTACCGCACCCGTGCCGCGTTGTTCGGCATGAGCGTGGTGTACAGCTTCTAAGGAGGTCGCGATGAAGAAAGCATTGACATTGATCGCCCTGGCTTACCTGGGTTGGACGGGGATCTCGGCAGCCCAGGTCAACTTCAGCACCTATGTGGCGCTGGGAGATTCCCTCACCGCTGGTTATGCCTCGGGGGGGCTGGCGAAGTTTTACCAGGATCACTCCTATCCGGCCATCCTCGCCCGGCAGTTCGGCATTGCCACCTTTCAGCAGCCCATTGTTTCCGATCCCGGCATTCAACCCGTGTTGAAGCTGCAAAGGCTGTTGGATCCGCAGACGCGCCAACTGGTGCCGGTGTTGGCCCCGTCGGGTACCACCCCGGGGCAGCCAACCAACGCCACCTTTTCCGGGATCTACAACAACCTTGGAATCCCCGGAGCTAAGACCGGTGATTTGCTCACCCGTACAGGAAACATCAACAAGCTCCTGTCAGGCAACGTGGACCCTAACACGGTGATGTACGACATCGTGTTGCGCTTCCCGAAGATTCCGGGGACCAACACCGACGGCACGGCTCTGGAGCAGGCCATTGCGGCCCGCCCCACCTTCTTGACCGTGTGGATTGGCAACAACGACATCCTCGGCGCGGCCCTGTCGGCGGTGGCCCTTGAGGGCGTGACCATGACCCCGGTAGCCACCTTCCAGCAGCAGTACCGGTCGCTCCTTTCCACCCTCCGTACCCGTCTGTCCACCACCACGATCGTGGTGGCCAACATCCCCAAGGTGACCGCCATCCCCTTTGTGACCACCGTCAAGCCCTACGTCTTTAACGCCCAAGGGCAGAAGGTGTACCTCCAGGCGGATACGGGACCTTTGACGGATGCTGATTACGTGACGCTCCAGGCCTCCTCGCTGATTTCCCAGGGCTACGGGATCCCCGGCACGGGAAGGCCACCCTTGCCTGATGGTGGCATCGTGGGGGGTCAATTCGTTCAGGGCGTGGTGTTGCGGGCTGCCGAGGTGGCGACCATCAACAACCGCATCGCCCAGCTCAACAGCATCATTGCCCAGGAGGCAGCGGCGGTGGGTGCGCCGGTGCTGGACGTGAATGCCCTCTTTGACGGCATCGTGCGGGATGGGTACATGTTGGGCGGGGTGAAGCTCACGCCGGCTTTTCTCACAGGTGGAATTTTCTCCTATGACGGCGTGCACCCCCAGCGGTTGGGGTACGCCATCGTGGCCAACGAGTTTGTCAAGCTGATCAACGCCAAGTTCGGCGCCCGTGTACCCCAGGTGAACCTGCAGAGGTACCTGGAGGGGACCGAGACCACGACCACTGTGATGGCCTCCGAGGTCCAATTTGCCCCCACCGCCTTCGAGAGCCTCCTGCAAGTCTTTGCGCCCCAGCCTTCCGAGCCGCTGCGGCAGGTGGTGCGACGCCCCTCCCGTCAGGGGCTGCCCACGGAGGGTCGTCCCCAGCGTCCGTGAGCAACTGGCTTTTCTTGGCAAGCGCCCGGGTTTGCCCCCCGGGCGTGTTTTTCACGAGCCGCCAACGGTATGGCGGTGGTGGAGTCGTTGCTTGCAGCGATTTATTGTCATAAACTAAAACTAGTTTACGGCCGGTGGGCCGGGAAAGGAGGCAGGGATGGATTACCCGTTATGGATTCCAGACATTGGCCCGGGAATCTTGATCGGCATCGTGGCCATTGCCCACGTGCTGGTTTCGCACTTTGCCGTGGGCGGTGGCATCGTCATGGCGGTGGTGGAAACCCTTGCCGTGAAGCGAGGTGATGCGGCCCTGCGACAGCTGGCCAAACGCACCTCGCTCATCTTGATCCTCGTGTCCACGGTTTTCGGTGCCATCACCGGGGTGGGTATTTGGGTCACCATTGGGCTCCTCCACCCGGTGGCCACCTCAGCCCTCATTCACTCCTACGTGTGGGGGTGGGCCACCGAGTGGGTGTTCTTCATCTTGGAAGTGGCCACTGCCTTGGCCTACTACGCCACATGGGAAAAGGTGCGGCCGCGCACCCACCTGCTGCTCATTTGGTTGTACGCCTTTGCCGCGTTCATGTCCCTGGTGATCATCCAGGGCATCATTTCCTTCATGTTGACCCCAGGAAACTGGCTGGAGACCAAGGAGTTCGTGGATGGGTTCTTCAACCCCACGTACTTGCCGGGTTTGGTGTTGCGCACTGGCATTTGCATCTTCCTCGCCGGGGCGTACATGGTCTTTGCTGCCCTGCGGGAGCAGGACAGCAACGCTCGCGCCCGCTTGGTGCGCCTGTTGGCGGCCTTGCAGGTGGTGGGTGTGCTCGTGACCTACGGTGGCTACCGGTGGTGGGAGGCGGCCCTACCTGAAGCTATTCGCGCGCTGTTTTTGGGAGCCAACCCCAAGTTGGCGGCCCTGGCCTCAACCCGTCATTTCTTGCTGTGGATGCTTACCGCGTATTTGGTGTTCGTCATCTTTGCCTGGGCGCTGCCGCGAGCGCAGCGCTGGCCCATTGCCGCGGTTTCCTTGGCTTTGGCTTTTGCCTTCTTTGGTGGGTATGAAAGGCTGCGGGAGGGAGCGCGCAAGCCCTTCATCATCCGCGATTACATGTTTTCCAACGGTATCTTGGTGTCAGAAATCGCCCAGCTGAACGAACAGGGGATCCTTTCTAAGGCCAAGTGGCTCATGGTGGGCCAGGCCGACGATCCGTTGAGCAAGGGGCGGGCCGTGTTCCGGGCGCAGTGCGCCATGTGCCATACGGAAAACGGCTATCTGAGCATCCGCAAGCTGGTGGAACCCACCGACGAGGACATGATCACCGGTATTTTGGCCACGATGAAAGAGGAAGGTGAGGAGTACCTCTCGGGTAAGTACGTCCACAAGGGGCACATCGCCACT
>JANXCP010000043.1 GCA_025060245.1 Thermoanaerobaculum sp.
TCCACCCGCGCCAGTGGACCCTGGCGAACAGTGAGCGGATGAAGCGGCAGTTCCGCCGGTGGGGCATTCTCTACGACTGGGATAAGGAAATTGCCTCCTGTGAGCCCGAGTACTACCGGTGGAACCAGTGGCTGTTCTTGCAGATGTGGGCCAAGGATTTGGCCTACCGGAGCACCGCTCCGGTGAATTGGTGCCCCTCCTGCCGTACCGTGCTGGCCAACGAGCAAGTGGTGGGTGGGGCCTGTGAACGCTGTTCAACCCCGGTGGTGCAGAAGGAGTTGGAGCAGTGGTTCCTGCGCATTACGGCCTACGCCGACCGGCTGTTGGAGGGCCTGGACCGCCTGCCCCATTGGCCGGAGAAGGTCAAGACCATGCAGCGCAACTGGATTGGCCGTTCGGTGGGCTGCGATGTGCAGTTTCCGGTGGAGGGATTGGGGCAGGCCCTCACCGTGTTCACCACCCGGGTGGACACCATCTTTGGCGCCACCTTTGTCGCCATTGCCCCAGAGCATCCCCTGGTGGAACAGGCCAAGAATAGGGCTCCCGATCCAGACTTTTGGCCGTTCGTGGTGCGTCTGCGAAACCAGACCAGGCTGCAAAGGGAAGCCGAAGGGGGAGAAAAAGAAGGCCGTTTTACCGGCCTTTTTGCCCTCAACCCCTTCAACGGGGAACGTCTGCCCATTTGGGTGGCCAATTTCGTCCTCATGGATTACGGCACCGGGGCCATCATGTCGGTGCCAGCCCACGACGAGCGGGACTTCGCCTTTGCCCAGAAGTATGCCCTGCCGGTTCGCCTGGTGGTCCTTGGGGAAGGGATGGAGCCAAACCAACCCCTGCAAGAGGCTTACGCAGGTCCCGGCAAGCTCATCAATTCAGGCCCCTTCACCGGTATGGATTGGCAGCAGGCTCAGGAGGCCATGGCCAGCTTCGCCCAGGCACAGGGGTTTGGGTACAAGCGGGTGCGGTACCGGTTACGGGATTGGCTGATCTCCCGCCAACGTTACTGGGGTACCCCGATTCCGGCCATTTACTGCGACGGTTGTGGTGTGGTGCCGGTACCGGAGCAGCAGCTCCCCGTTTGTTTACCTGCGGACGTGGCCTTTGCCGGAGTTGAGGGAAACCCCCTGGAGCAGAGCGCGGTGTTCTGCCAAACCACTTGCCCTCGGTGCCATGGGAAAGCCCGCCGCGAAACCGACACCATGGATACCTTCGTTGACTCCTCATGGTACTACCTGCGTTTCGTGAACCCGCACGTCCATGACCGCATGTTCGATGAGGAGCGGGTCCGCCGCTGGATGCCGGTGGATGTGTACATTGGCGGCATTGAGCATGCCATTTTGCACCTCTTGTACGCGCGGTTCATCTACAAGGTGCTCTATGACTTTGGCCTGGTGCCCAACGATGAGCCGTTCTCGTTGCTGTTCAACCAGGGCATGATCGTGGCCAAATCCAGCATCTCGGGCAAGTTGGAGAAGATGTCCAAGTCCAAGGGGAACGTGGTGGCTCCGGATGAGCTGATTGCCCGGTACGGGGCGGATACGGAGCGGGTCTACACCCTGTTCATGGGTCCTCCGGAAAAGGAAGCGGAGTGGACCGAGGAAGGGGTGGCCGGAGCGCACCGCTTCCTGCAGCGGGTCTGGGCGCTGCAGGATGCGGTCTTTGAAACGCCGGCTGTGGAAGGTGACCCGGCGGAAACCGAGCGCTTGCAGGTGGCGGTGCACCGGGCGGTAAAAAAGGTCACCGAGGACCTCCAGCGGTTCCACCCCAATACGGCGATTGCCGCGATGATGGAGTTGGCTAATGCCATCCAAAACGCCCGCGGCGCCGTGGGTGTGGCGACGCTGCGCCGGGCCTACGAGACGCTGTTGCAGCTGTTGCACCCCATAGCCCCCCACATGACCGAGGAGCTGTGGCGGAAGCTGGGTCACCAAGAGAGCCTGCTCCGTGCCGGTTGGCCCACCTACGACGAGGCGTTGCTGGCGAAACAAAAGGTCACCTTGGCGGTCCAGGTGAACGGCAGGCTCCGGGCCACGGTTTCGGCCGACCCGGGACTGGGGGCTGAGGAGGCCAGACAGTTGGCGGCCCAGGCGGTGGGACGGTGGCTTGCCGGCAAAGAGGTGGTCAAGGTGGTTCACGTGCCAGACAAGCTGGTTTCCTTTGTGGTGCGGGGGTAGAGGTGCGGCTGCTGCGGATCATCACCTTCGGGCTGCTGTTGGGCGTTGGGGGTTGTGGGTACTACCTGGTGGGGACCGGCGGAGTGGGTGTTCCTGCCCATCTCAAGACCCTGTTTGTCGCCCCTTTGGTGAACCAAACGGGAAGGCCTGAGCTGGATCAGCGCCTGTCCGAGGAGCTGTCCCAGGAGTGGTTGAGGCGGGGAAGGTTTCGCCTGGTGGGCTCGGCGGAAGAAGCCGATGCGGTGCTCTCAGGTACCCTGGTGGGGGTCCACGTGACGCCGGTGCAGTTTGATCCCGAGGGTCGTGCCACGCAGTACCAGCTGTTGGTGGTGGCAGATATGAAGCTGGTGGACCGGACCGGTGAGCAACCCAAGGAGCTTTGGCACGAGCCCCGCCTTTCCCGTACCGTCACCTACGAGGTGGACGCGTCCGCGGCGGACTATTTTGACCGCGAGCTGGAGGCCATTGAGCGCCTCTCCCGTGAGTTCGCCCGCTCCGTGGTGGTGGCGGTGCTGGAAGGTTTCTAGGTGGCGCGCCGGGAGGGATTCGAACCCCCAACCGCCTGATCCGAAGTCAGGTGCTCTATCCGTTGCGCTACCGGCGCGCGCTCATGTTGTACCACGAACGCGGCCTAGTTCTCCCAGGGTAAGGGCTGGATCAACTGGTGGGTGGCCTGCCGCTGGAGGTAACGAGCCCAACGGTCCACCTCCAACGGCTGCTCAGCCGCCTCGCAGGCCTTGGCGGTGGTGCGGGTGGCGGGGTGCAGGGGCTGGAGAAAGGAGCAACAGTCCTGATGGGGCAGGATGGATAGGTCAAAGGTGCCTGCCCTCACCGCCAGGTCAATGATCTCCTGCTTGTCCATCCCCACCAGGGGCCGCAGCACTGGCATATGCGCCACCCGGTCAATAGCGGCCAAGTTTTCCAAGGTTTGGGAGGAAACTTGGTTGAGGGATTCACCGGTGACCAACGCGAGGAAGCGGCTCTTTCGGGCGATGCGCTCGGCTACCCGCAGCATCATGCGCCGGTACAGCACCACCCGCAGGCGTTCTGGGGTCAGTCGGGCCACCTCTTGCTGGAATTCCCCGAAGGGCACGAGCGTCAGGCGGAGCTGGCCTTGGTAACGGGCTAGAATACGCGCCAGCTCCACTACTTTGCGAATGGATGCTTCGCTGGTGAAGGGTGCGGAGTGGAAGTGGACCAAACCCACCTTGGCACCCCGTTTGAGGGTGAGCAGGGCGGCCACCGGGGAGTCAATGCCACCGGAGAGCAACACCAGGGCCTTGCCCGAGGTGCCGACGGGTAGACCCCCGGCGCCCCGGTACTCGTTGAAACTCACGTAAATCCCGTCGGTCTGCACGTAGACACGAACCGTAGTGGCGGGGTTGGTGAGGTCCACCCGCTTGCCCGTCTGGTGGCGGATGAAGGCTCCCAGCCGCCGTTGGATGTCCTCCGAGGTGAGGGGAAAACGCTTGTTGGACCGCTTGCACCGCACGGCAAAGCTTTCCCCCACCACCCAATCCAGGTGGGCGCTGACGAACTGCTCCAGAGCCTCGTAACTCTCCCCTGCGCGGGCGGCGGGAATGAGGCCCGCCAGACCGAAGACCGTAGCCAGCCGTGCCTGGATTTGCGGCCAGGGGACCTCGTGGTGAAACGCCATGACCACGCGGGAAGGGATGGTCACAGAAGCCAACGGCAGGCCCTCCAGCGCCCGCCGGAGGTTGGCCACCAGGGTGCGCTCAAAAAAACCGCGGTTATGCCCCTTGAGGATGATTTCATGAAAGGTCCCCAGGACATAGCGAACTTCCACGCGCCCTCCCTGGGGAAGGCTAACATAAGGCTCCTCACCCGCAGGCTGCGCCGCAGGAGGGCGCGGACTAGTCCGGGGCCAAGAAGGTCAGTTTCCAGCCGGGCGCACCCAGCTCAATGGTGTCCCCAGAGGCCAGCAACTGCTCCACCACTTTGTGCCCGTTGACAAACACGCCGTTGTTGGAGCCCAAATCGCGAATGGTGTAGCCGCGGGCGGAGAGGTAGATTTCCGCGTGCTGCCGCGAAACGGAGGCTTCGGCAATGCAAATGTCGTTGCGCGGAGAGCGACCGATGGTAGTGACTTGGGCCTTCAGTTGAAACTCCTGGCTAACTCCTTCCGGGGTTTGCACCACCAGGCGGGGCATGGCCAGGGCAATGGTGGCCCCCGTTTCTTCCCCAGGCATGGGCTGCAATGCCGTGGCCTCGGTGGCATCCACCGTTGCTGGAGGCGGGGGTGGGGGGAGTTCTTCCCGCGGGGCGGGTGCCGGTGGAAAAGGGAACGCTGCTTCCAGCTCTTTCTCCTCTAACACCGCCTCCACGAACTTCTGACGGAGCGCCGCCGCCTCCGCCAGATGGCCTTGAAACTCCGCCACTTCCCCTTCCGCCTGCGCCAGCAACTCGGCGAACTGGCTTTGGGAGTACTCCCCGAGGGCGTTACGGAACTCCACCTCCTCTTTGGCCAGGCGGGCCGCCTGGAGCTTGCGCTCCAGCTCAGCGATGACCGCCTTCAAGCGAGCGTACTCCTTTCGCGCTTGGTCCAGGAGGGGCCGCGCTTGGGCTTCCAGGGCGGCCAGGCGGCCTTCATAGTCCTTGCGAACCCGCGCGTACACCTCCGGGGACACCTTGTCCTTCATGGCACCCATACGATCCAGCCTCTCCTTGAGGGTAAGCTGCTCAGCCTTTAAGGTTTGCAGTTGCTCAATGGGTGAGGTGTCAATGGCTTCCAGCTCCTTAAGCATGGTTTCCTCCCTCACTCCGATTTACCTTGTGGGCAACCCGCCGGTGCACTGGAACAAGGCATTGACCAGATGCTACCACGACCCGGTGGCAGGTCAAGGGTTTGCTCATTCCTTGCCACTTTTTGCAGGTTGAGCCTGGGTTTGCCGGTTTTCACGGTGCTAGACTAGCTGTTGCGAGCCTATGCAGGAAAGGTGGAACGCCATGGAACAGCTGCCGGACGAGAGACTCGCCGAAGCCTATGAGCTAACCGGCGTGGTGCAAAGGAGCGAGACCACAGTGGTGTTCCGGGCGCGGGCGCGGTCCACGGGGGACCCGGTCATCGCCAAGGTGCTGCGCTTGGCGGGCACGGGAGTGAGTGAAGTCCACCGCATTCGCTTTCTCAAAGCGGTGAGCGCCCTGATCAAGCACGCCCCAGCCGGTGTGCCGCCGCTGAAGGACGCCGCTTGGGGGTCGGAAGCGGCGGTACTGCTGTTCTTGCCGGTCCCGGGTACGCGCTTCACGCAGCTGAGCCATCTCGCCCCTGGACAGGCCGCTCGGTTCTTAGCACGGGCGGCCGAGAGCCTGGAAACGCTGCATGCGGCAGGAGTGGCGCATGGCAACTTGGCCCCGGACAACCTTTTGGTGCTGTCCATGGAGCGTGTGTTCCTGACCGGCTTGGGCTGGGGGTTTGCCCGCCTGCCGGCCTCGGGAGCCGCCTTCGCCGCCCCAGAGCTCCGCAAGGCCGTGGACGTGGCCGAACCGCACCGTTGCGATCTCTTTTCCCTCGCCCAGGTGGCGGCGGAGGTCTTTGGCGCTCGGGTCACCTACCAAGAAGAGGAAGCCCAGGTCTTACTTCCACCCACCGTCTTGGAACAACTGGCTGAAGCGGAAAAACTGCAGCAGGCTCTCGCTCGCTGCCTCCACTTGGACCCCTTTGAGCGCCCCGTCTCAGCGCGGGAGCTGGCCGAAGCCCTGCATGCCTGTGTACCTGAGGCGGTCCTGGAGGAAGAGGGAACGGTGCGACTGTTGCCCGAGGAGGAGCCGGCAGCCAGCGCTCCCACACCGACGGACGAAGCGGGGACGGTGATTTTGGCCGCGGAGGTACTCCAGCCAGCTGACCAGACCGCGGAGGGCGAGGTGCCAGCCCTGGGTCCGGGAGGGCAGGGTGCCCAGGTCGAAGGGTCAACTTCGGGTCCCGCGGAAATGCCCTCGTCTCAGGTAAGCCAACTTCCCCCCGTGCCCCCACCCGTAGCCACGGAGGCCGGCTCACCAACCCCGCCCCGGGCGGCAGTCACCCTGCCGGCTCAGTCTCGCAGGCTGTGGCCCGTGGCGTTAGGTGCGGGGCTTTTGGTTCTCTTGGCGGTGCTGGGAGTCTTGCTCATTCGGCCGTCGCCGTCGCGGGAGGCGCCAGCTCCCATGCCGGTTGTGCCCACACCGGTGGTAGCACGGCCTTCGCCACCACTCCCGGAGCCCGCCCAGGTGCGACCGGGTGCAGGGGTCTTGGCCGAGGCCAAGATGTGGGCGGCAGAGGAGCGTTGGGAGGAGGTGCGCCAGGCGTTGGCTGCGTTGAACAAGGAAGAGCTCTTGCCCGAGGAACGCCAGGTGTATGACGAGTTACGCGCTCGCCTGTCCTTGGTGGAGCGAAAGCAGGCCTTGGTCCTGTTGCGCAGCGCCTGGAACGGCGGAAACCTTACCGCCCTGCGCAAGGCCCTGCGAGACTTTGAACAATCGGGGGCAGGGGAGGAGGGCTTGCCGCAGGAGGAGCGGTTCTTGCTGCAGCAAGCGCGCGCGGTGCAGCAGGCTGTGGCGCGAATGCAGCAGGAGGAAAAGGCCCAGCGTTGGGAAGCGGTGTTGCAAGAAGCGCAAAAAGTAGAACGGCTGTTGCCCGGCACGCGCGAGGTGGCCACCTCCCAGGAACGGGCGGCGCAGGCCATGGAGGCAGCGGCGCGGACCGCACAGGCGCAGGGAAACCTGCAGCAAGCCCTCGCCCTCTTGCAAGCCTTAGAGCGCCTCCTGCCGGCGAGGCCAGGACTTTCCGCAAAAATCGCCGAGCTGCGGGAAGCGCAAGCAAGGCAGGAACAGCTGGCCCACCTGTTGCAGCAGGCGGAAAGGTTGGGCGAAGCGGGCAAACCGGAGCAGGGATTAGCCCTCCTGGCGGATGCACCGGCCTGGGCGGAAAGTTCGGGTGAGGTAAAAAGGCTTCGGGACAAGCTCTCGCAGCAATTGGCGGCGCTGGATGCGGGGGCGCCGGTGGTGGCGCCACCCACGCCGGCCTTCAAATGGGAATACCTCAAGGGTCAGGTGGCCAAAGTTGAGGTAAAAGTTAGCGACGACCACGGGGTAGCCCGCGTCACCCTCTTTTTCCGCAAAAAGGGGGAGAAGGGTTTTCGCTCAACTCCCATGACCAAGACTTCCGCCGGCACCTTCGTCGGTGAGATCGTTCCCGCGGTCCACGCCAACGAGGACCTGGAGTTCTACGTGCTTGCCGAGGATCACTCGGGGCACCAAGGCCTCTTGGCCAGCGCGGAAAAACCTGCAGATCTTCGGCGAAAGCGAGGTCTTTTCGGTTTTTAGGTTACGCAAGCCCTTGACCCCTTTGGTGCAGAGGGTTATACTGCGAACGCTTAGCTTTGGCGCGCAGGAAAGGGGGTAGTATGCGACCGTGGTTGACCTGTATGGTTTCGCTCATCTGGGTTTCTTTCTCAGCCGCGCAGTCCTTGAGGGTAGAGCTGGTCCCTCGCATAGGCTATGCCTGGGGTGGGCAAATTCGTGTGGAGGAACGGGCCTTTCAGTTTAAGAACTTGGACGTGGACGTTTCCTCCAGCGGCACTTACGGACTTTCTTTGAATGTTCCTTTGGGCGCCTCCCTCATGGCGGAGGTGCTGCTGGTGCGGCAGGATACCCAGCTTAAGGACAATCAAGGGCTCTTTGGCGAGGTGCCAGGGGGTTTTGTGAAACCCGGGAGTAAGCACATTTTGGACGTGGAGCTCACCACCAGTCAGGCAGGCCTGCTGTGGGTGGCAAAGGAGGGGGCGACCCGGTGGCACCTTTCGGTTGGGCTCGGCATGACCCATGTGAACTTCCTCCTGCCCATCCCCTCTGACACGGTGATGTCCTACTCTCTGGGGGGTGGGCTGCAGTGGGAGCTCTCCCAACACCTGGGCTTTCGCCTCGAGGGGCGTTACCTTGCCGCCAACACCGATGAGAACCTGCGTTCCACCTACCGCTTTGCGAACCCCGATTGTCGTGCGCCCTGCTCGTATACCTACGCCTACAAAGATTGGTTCCGGCAAACCTGGCTTTCCGCCGGCCTGGCTATTCGTTTCTAACCAATTCAACTTCCCTCCTGGGGGTACCCATGTCCGCCGATTGGCTGGTGTCCGAACGCGCTGGGGTCAAGGTCCTGCGATTGGACCGAGAACTGGATTCGGATGCGTTGGCGGGGCTTGAGGAGCTTTTGAGTGGTTTGGTGGCTTCGGCCAAACCTCGCCTGGTGGTGGATTTGTCTTCCTGTCCGCGGGTGACCAGCGAGATGCTGCGTTTCTTCCTCGTGGCGGCGCGTCGCGTTGAAGCCCAGGGTGGTGGCTTTGCCCTGGCCTCGCCTTCGCCGGAAGTGCAGCGCTTTTTAGAACTTTCCGGCGTGGCCCGGCTGTGCCGTGTCCTGCCATCGCTGGACGAAGCGCAACAGGCAGTGCAGGGCAACGAGTGGATTGAAGCCCTGGCGCACAA
The DNA here is from genome assembly GCA_025060245.1 of Thermoanaerobaculum sp. GTDB lineage: Bacteria > Acidobacteriota > Thermoanaerobaculia > Thermoanaerobaculales > Thermoanaerobaculaceae > Thermoanaerobaculum. The sequence goes on from JANXCP010000043.1 coordinate 8,649, forward strand.
GGTCTTGGCCCTTCTGGAACGCGCTGAGCGGCGGGAAACAGCTTACCCTGTATGAAACTCCAGTTCCACCAGGCCGAAACGCAGGCGATCGCCAGAGGAAATGGGATGAGCCTCCCCCGTTTGGAGGCGGCGCCCATTGACGAAGGTGCCGTTGCGCACGCCCACCTCCTCGCGCAGGTACCATTGCCCATCGCGGAAAAACAGCGTGGCGTGCCGGCGACTGGTGGTTTTCTGTGGGTCCACGGGGCCGAGGTCCACCAGTGGGGCCAACCCCGTGACCGGGTCCCTGCGCCCGATACCGTTTTCTTCCTGCTCATCCAGGGGGAACCGGGTTTGGGAGGCCAGGTGGAGGAGAAAGGCGTGACCGGGTTTCGCCGCGAGGGAGCGTTGCTCCGTCGTGGCCGGTGCCTCCAGCAACTGCGGTGGCAGCGATCGCAGACGATGGCACAGCTTGCGCAGCATGCGCACGGCAATTTCCGGGTTGTGGCGGATCAGTTGGTCAAAAGTGTGGCGGTCAATGCGCAAGAGCTGGCAAGGTGTGAGGGTGCGCGCGGAAGCGGTGCGCGGCAGGTCTTCCAGCACGGCCATCTCACCGAAAAAGTCGCCCTCCTCCAGTACCGCCAGGCGAACCTCCCGCGGCCCGCGAGTGGCGACGATTTCCACTTGCCCCTCTTGAATGATGAACATGTCCTGTCCAGGGTCACCCTCACTGAAAACGGTAGCACCCTTGGGGTAGCTCACCACCAGGTCCTCAAGGTTTGGAGCGTCCACGTTTTTCACCGTTGGCCCCCCCTTCCGGATCAGTTTGTTCCAGGCAACGCTACGCCGCCTCGGACGTAGCGTCAAGGTGGAGGGGTTGTATGAGCGGTGCTAGCTCGCTGATCCGTTTGCCCGCCCATCAGTCAGAGCCTGAAAAGTGGATGACCCCCTTGGCCCGTACGGTGTACCGCCTATCCTGTCGGGTGTGGGGTACGGAGGGGGCAGTTTGTTTGGTGGGGCGGTCGCAGTCACTGGCGCAGTTGTTGGAGCGGGTGGCCAAAGTGGCCCCTTTCCCGGAACCGGTTTTGCTCCTGGGCGAGTCGGGGACGGGAAAGGAGCTCTTGGCTCGGGCCCTCTACCTCTTGTCGCCCCGACGCAATCGCCCCTTCGTCCCGGTAAACTGCCCGCAGTTTCAGGATGGCAACCTCACGGTGAGCGAGCTTTTCGGCCACAAAAAGGGCAGCTTCACTGGCGCCATCGCCGATCGCCAAGGAGCCTTTGAATTGGCCGATGGTGGCGTGATCTTCCTTGACGAGGTGGCGGACCTCCATCTTTCTGCTCAGGTGATGTTGCTACGCACGCTGGCTACCGGAGAGTTCCAGTCACTGGGTGACTCCAAGGTTCGGCGGGCCAACGTGCGGGTGATTGCGGCCACCAACCAGTCTCTAGAAAGCCTGCGACTGGGCGATCGTTTTCGCCAGGACCTCTACTTTCGTCTGCGTTACTTTCGCCTGCAAGTTCCCCCTTTGCGCGAACGCGGGGATGACTGGCTGGATCTTTTGAACTTCACCCTGCATACCCTAGCCAGGCGACACGGGGTGGAGAAGGCGCCGTCCCAACGGGCGCTGGATGTGCTGGCTCGCCACAACTGGCCCGGTAACGTGCGCGAGCTCATTGCCGTGGCCACCATGGGCTATGCCATGGCCGAGGGGCGGACCATTGAACCCGAGCATTTCCTGGAGCTCTTGGGGGAGGATCCGTGTCCTCGACGCCGAGTGGAGGACGAGCTGATCCGTCAGCTCATCCAGCAGGGGAACTTCTGGGGTTTGGTGCACGATGCGTTTCTACGGCGGGATTTGAACCGCGCTCAGGTGCAGCACATCATCCGGTGGGGGTTAGCCCATAGTGGGGGCTCCTATAAGGGGATGTTGCGCCTGTTTCATATGCGCCAAGAGGAGTACCAGCGTTTCATGGATTTTCTTCGCCACCACCGGTTAAAGCCCCAATGAGCGCGCCAAAGGCGGTGGTTTGCGACCTCTTTGGCACGATGGTGCACCTGCCGGATCCCTTTTTTCGTCGTTTAGCGCCGAATGTCTTGGGTGTTTCGCCGCGGGCTTGGTTGGCAGCGGTGCGGCGCGTGGCCCTTTGCCGTTCCTTTAACACCGCGGAGGAGCTGGCTTGGGCGTTGTCCCAGGCGGCGGGCGCGGTCAACCCAGTGGCTCCCAAGCTTTTGGCGGAAATGCTCAGGCGGCACCTGGAGCGGGCCACTCTGGAGGCGGGAGCTTTATCGGTGTTGCGCTTCTTGCGCCGGCGAGGGATCAGGCTCGCTTTGCTCTCCAACCTTTCCTCGGCCCACGCAGACATCGTGGACCGTCTAGGGTTGCGGGAACTCTTTGACGTGGTTTTGTTTTCCTGCCAGGTGGGAATGGTCAAGCCGGCCGCGGGCATGGCCCAACGCCTGTGTCAAGAGCTGGGCTTGTCAGCCCAAGAAATCTTGCTGGTGGGGGATTCACCTTCCGCCGATGGCGCTTTTCGCCAATGGGGATTTTCTGTCCTGCTCGTGGGTACACCCGAACTTCCTCGCTTTTTTCAGCTTGGGTGGCTAGGGTGGGAAGGGGGAACAGTCCAGCCCCTCCTTCGCGTTGGCCAGGAACTTCACCTGGGTTCAAACCCATGGAAGGTGGCAGCCATGGAGCCCTTGGCGGAGGGTCAGGAGGGGAGGTACAACCTTTTGGCGGTTTTGCGCGGTGAAGGGGGGGAACCGGACAGCATCTACGCCAAGCGATTCTGGGAACCCACCGGTGCCCTGGTTGATTGCCTAGCTCGCTCCTTTGCCCGGGAATTGGGTCTTTTAACCCCTGAAGCCTGGGTGCTGGAGGGGCAGGAGCCCATCTTGCTTTCCCGACCTGCCGGTGGAACCCCGTACAGGCCACCGGCCGATGAGGATGTGGCTTTTGATTTGGGCGCACACTTGGCCTTCGCCTACGGGGTGGCCAACGCCGACATCAGACCGCGGAACGCCTTTGTGGCGCGGCAACCCAACGGACGCTCTCGTCTCGTCCTCATTGATTACGAGCACTGTTTTTTTAACCTAGCCCTACCCCCGGAAGTGGTAGCCTCGCTGGAGTCCTCCCACAGGCTCCAGCAGCTGAGCCTGGAACAGGCGCAGCGGCTGGCCCAGCGACAGGTGATCACGCCGAAAACCATTGTTAGGGCACGGAATGAGTTTTTTCCGTGGGGAAAAGCGGAACCACGGGTACGCCAAGCCCTGGCCGAGGGCTTTTCCTGGTGCTGGCGGCAGATGCAGGGTAGGGCGGCTGAATTCGTTGAGCGGTTGCGAGGGGAGCTGGTCCGTCAACCTCCGTTGCGGTTGGGGACGTGGCGTTTTCGTCGTCCCTTAGCTGCCTTTGATGTGGAAGAGATGGGGTCTCGCCTCCAGCAACCCCTGGATCAGGTTTTGCCCCTCTTCCTTGCTGAGGGTTAAGCCAATGGAGTGTCTGCTCCAGCAGAGGCGCCACGGCTCCATCGCGGCCTTCTTGTGAACATCAGAACTATTTTTTTCTTAATGACTTAACTTTTTCGGCGGCGTTGGCACCTATCTTGCCAATGGTTTTGCTGTGCGCGCACCAAACAACCCGTGAAGGGAAAGGAGGAACAGGAAAATGGCAGAAACTGTGACGCTAACCCGTGGTGAAGTCAACGACCTGATCGCTGGGTTTGCCACCAAGAACCCAGAGTACCGTAAGGCCCTCTTGGAAAAGCCCCGGGAGGTGGTGGGAGCCCAGTTGGGCACTTCCATTCCGCCGTCGGTACAGGTGAAGGTCATTGAGGAAAAGCCCAACGAGTTTTATGTGGTTATTCCCCATGTGGCCAAGGAAGGTGAGGAGCTCTCGGACGCCGATCTTGAGCAGGTGGCTGGTGGCTTCAAGGACACCTATCGATGCCAGATTACGGCTGGGTTGGGGATGGGCACGCGGATCGAAATCAACGCGAGCCTCTTTTAAGAACTGATGGTGCACGCTCACGGTCGCCTCTGCGCGCCGGGCGACCGTGAGCTCCTTTTTCTTGTGTGGATGCCAAAGACCATGGGCGATTTCCTGGCGGTGCGGGGAGCGCGGCTTTCTGAGCTGCTGCGGGTCGCAAGGAGCCCATCACCAACTTGGCCCCAGGTACGCACCTGGGTGGCACCCATAGAGGAACGTTGGCGCATGGCCTGCGCCGGCGGGGATGGTCGGCTCTTTGCCCAGCGTTTGGCCTGGGAGGGGTTGCGGGAAGAGGAACTTTCCCGACGCCTGGCCCAGCAGGCCCAAACCCTTTTGGGTGAGGAGCCCTCCTGGCTTTGCTGCCTCCGCCAAGCGGTACCACCGGCGGCGCCGTTGGCCGCTGTGCCCTCTTTGTTAGCCCAGTGGGCCCGCGCCAGGTGGTCGGCCCTGTTGTCCCAGCCACCCTTTGCGGCAGGGCTTGCCGCCTCCTTTCAAGCCCAGCTCCGCCAGCACCTGCAAGACCTCCTGGCGGTGGCCGGCGGTGCAGGGCTGGCTCCTCTGGCTTGGGACCTCTTTGAACAAAGGCCAGTGCTGGCGAGGCTTGTGGCCGATCGCACCCGCCAGTGGACCTGGGGGGTCCATCGGCTCTGTTTGCGCTTTCGCCGCGACAGGCAGGAGCTTTCCCGAAGATGGGGTGAGGGTGAGCCCTTGTTGCTGCAGGAGGCTACCCTGGGCCTTTCCGACCGTCATGGAGGCGAGGCGGTGGCGCGGCTGGTTACCAGCTCGGGTAAAGCGCTGTACTACAAGCCCCGATCTTTGGAACCTGAGCGAGTGTTGCAGCAGTTCTTTGATCGGCTTCGCGGGGTGGGCCTCCAGTTGGTTGCGCTGCCACCCATGCTAGCGAGACGGGACTACGGGTGGCAGGAGGAGGTTTGCCGGGCCCACCTGGGCAGCAAGGAAGAGCTTGAACAGTGGTTTTTTGCCGCTGGCCACCTGGCGGTGGCGGCCTGGCTGCTGGGCTTGCGGGATTTGCACTGGGAGAACGTGGTGGCAGCTGAAGCAGGGCCGGTGGTGGTGGATGGCGAAAACTGGTGTCAGCCGCAAACGCTTTTTGACCCGGGTGAGGGAGACACGCTTCTCACCTCTGGGCTGGTCACATTCCTCGCCGATGGACCCCAGGGTTTGCGGGAAGATGGAGCCCTTTTGGGGGGATCTCACCCCCGGGCGGCATCGTTGCCTCTCTACCGGGGCGGCGTTGCCGAGCCCAGCTCCTTTTCCGAGGCACTGCGCCGTGGCGTGGAGGATGGCTTGGACAAGGTCTTGCGTGCGTACCGGACTGGGGCTCTGCCACTTCCCTGGGAGGCCTTGCGGCATCTGCAAGTTCGGTGGATCCCCCGATCCAGTGAGGTGTACGCCTCGTTCCTCACGCAGCTCCTGAGAAACCCGACGGTTCGTGAAGGGTGGCATGTGAGCGTGATGGTGGAAGCTTTGAAACGGCCGTTGCTGGCCGCCGGGCCTGCCCCAGCTCCGCTGTGGGTGCTGGCGCAAAAGGAAGCCAAGGCCTTAGAGGGGTTCGCCATTCCGCGGCTCACGCTGCCTGCAGCCCGCCGCGGCGGAATGGTGCGACGCTCCGGCAAGGACCTCATCCTCCGCCGACTCCATTGCCTGGGTGAGGGGTGGATCGCGGCTCAACTGCGGATCTTAGACGGGGTCCTGGACGGCAACGGGAAGCACTGGCCAAGGACGGATCTATTGGGGCAGGTGGCCACGATCCTGCGGGAGCGGGAGGCGCGTCTGGCCCCTCGGGTGGGACCCTATTTACGCCGTGGGTGGGCAGGCCGTGCTCTGGCGTGGGCCGCGTGGGGGAGAGCGGCAGGCGACCCGGAGGCTCTGCGTCTGGCTTCTTGGTGTCTTCGCAGGTTGGATGGCCACATGGAGGGAACGGATCTTCGCTCTTGGCCTTTGGGGTTTGGCACCGGGCTGGGTGGGGTGGTGTACGCTTTGGCATCCTGTGGCCAGCTCTTGGAAAAAGGTGAGCTGGTGCAGAGGGCGGAGGAGTTGGCCCTTTGGGTATTGGATCACTGGCAGCCCAAGGGGGAGGTGGATGTGGAGGGTGGCGTGGCGGGGTTGCTGTTGGGCTGCGCCGCTGTGGCTCGCTTGGCCCCGCGAGTTGCGCCTGCCCTTGCCCCCTGGGGACGCTGGCTGGCACAGAGGGTGGGGGCGGTTTCGGCAAGACCGCTGGCGGCCCAGACCCCTGGGTTTGCCCATGGTTGTTCTGGTGTGGCGGCGGCGCTGACGCAGGTGGCAAAGCTGACTGGGGAACTGCCGTTACTGGCGGCGGCCGTGGCGCTTTTAGAACAAGAGCCCGCGGCAGGTCACTGGACTGCCACCGCCGAAGGTTCCCAGGGACTCCGTTTTGCGGTGAAGGTGAACGGATGGTGTCACGGACCGGCTGGGGCGCTGTTGGCCCGCGAGCTGCTCCCCGAACGTGCCCGTACCCCGGTCCTTGAGGAACAGCGCCGCCAGGCCCGGGCAAGGGTGTTTCCCCTGCGTTGGGGAGGGGTTCCGAGCTTGTGCTGTGGTACCATCGGGCGTAGCGAAATCTCGTTGCTGATTGGCGAGCTAACGGGGGACGAGCAACCCATGCGCGAGGCGAGGCACATCGCCGCTGCACTGTTTCGAACGGGGCGTTGGCAGCAAGAATTAGACCCCGCGGGCGGGCTCTTTGACGGGCTTTCCGGGTTTTTGTACTTGGGGGCGCGTCTATTGGCCCCGGGACAGGTGGGTTCGGTGTTGGCCGGCTGCACGGCCCTGGGGGAGCGCTGATGGAGCTGCGACTGCTCAGGTCGCCCGTAGATCCCGCGTTCCTGGCCATGACCTTTCCCGCCTACCGCCACCTTCTCCAGCAAGAGGTGGCACCGAAACTGCTGGGCGAAAGCGGTGTCCCCACGGTGCAGGGGGTGGCGGTGGGGGGGTTCGCCGGGCCCAAGCCGGTGGCCTTGGCGTTGCTGGCCCTGCCGCTGGTGCAGGGAGAGGCGGCCGAACTGCTCTCTGTGTACGTGGTGCCCGAGTTTCGTCGGCAGGGTTGGGGTCGGAGGTTGGTGCTCGCCGCCGAGGCCGTGGTGCGCCATGCCGGTTATTCCCAGTTGGTGACCCTTTGGACGGAAGGGAGTATTGGATCCTCTTGGTGGCAAAGGGTCGCCCAAGAGTGTGGGTGGGAACTGCCCCAGCGCCGCACCCTTTCGGTGCGATTTACGGCGGAGCAAGCGTTGCGCTTTCCGTGGCTGGATCGTCTGCCGGTGCGGGAGGGGTGCGAGATCGTACCCTTGACCAGCGTGACGCCCGAGGAACTGGAAGCCCTCAAAGCCTCACAGCAGGAAAAACCGTGGATTGCTGAGGACCTCGTGCCCTGGAGGTACCTGGAGCAAGGCTTTGAGGAGCGCACCAGTCTGGCCCTGCGCTCCACCGAGGGGATTATGGGCTGGGTGATCAACCACGCCTTAAGTCCGGAATGGCTTCGTTTCACCTGCAGTTTCATTCGCAAGGACTGGGGGCGGAGAGGCCGCATTCTGCCTTTGTTTTCCCGCTCTATTCACCTGATGGTGGAGGCTGGTTTTACCCAAGCCTCCTTCGTGGCGCCGGTGCGCCACGCCACGATGGTGCAGTTTGTGGAACGTCATTTGGCACCTTGGGCTGCCCAGGCGCGGTGGACCTGGGCGAGTCGCAAGGTGTTGTGTGAAGCGCCGCCACAAGCGGCCTAGGGCCGAGAGGAGGGGGTATGCGTGCGATGATCGTGGTTACCGCAGCGGTTGCACTTTTTGGGGTGACGGGGACCGGTGCCCAGGAGCGGGAGGGCCAGCAGCCGCCGTGGGTGGTGCCCCTGCTGGAAAAGCAGGAGCTGACCCTAGCCGAGGCTTTGCAGCTTACCCTAAGCCACGACCCCAACCTGGCCCTAGCCCGACAGGATTGGCGTGCCAAAGCAGGGCTCCTGTGGCAAGCTATGGGAGCCTTTGACCTTACCCTTTTCGGGACGCTGGCCTACGACTTTAGCCAGCGCCCCCTTTCTGCTGCCGAAAAGCTGGAGCAGGAGAAAAAGCGTAACGAAATTCGCAAGGAGGTGGCCGAGGCCGAAGCCAAGATCGCACAATACGATCAGATGATCCAGCAGCTCCTGCAGGCGCGACGGGACCTCCAGAACGGTCTCATCCCCGCCGGGCTGACCTTTGCCGACCCGCAACTGCAGGCGCAATGGGAGGCTCTGTTGGCTCTCTACCGCAACGCCCCTCCCGCGCAGCAGGCGCAAATCCGTCAGGACATCATCCGCTGGATCGAATCCCGGGTGGGCGAGCTCACCGTTGCCAAAAACGAGGAGGTGGCCATCGCCATCGGTGGGCGGCAAGAACTGCGACAGCTAGGACCCATTGCCGAGGTAGAACGGATCCAAAAGGGCAGCGTGGAACTGCAGTTGTCCAAGCGCTACCGCACCGGTTTGACCTTGGCGCCGTTCATCAACTTGAGCGGAGAAAGCGTGCGCTATCAGGGCAAGCCGAAGAGCGATCGCTTCGGTGGCCCGGGTCGGGAGGACGTGTACAACGCCAGCATCGGCTTTTCCGTCAACGTTCCTTTGGGTCGGGGCAAAGGGATGGAGTCGGCAGGGGCAGCGGAGGCCGCCAGCCGCATTGACTGGGAGGCCAGCCGGAAAAGCTTGGCTTTTACTGCCTCCAAGAGCGTCTTGGCCACCATCTTTGCCTACCTGGATGTGTTCCGCGGGCAGGAAACGGTGGCCATTTACCAGCGCTCCGCCCAGTTGCAGCAACAACTCGGGGAGTTGGTGAAGGCCCTGGTGGAGGCAGACGAGATCCCGCGGGCAGAGCTCGCGCGCATGCAGGCCCGCCAAGCCGAAGTGGCCTCGCAGTTGGAGGGTGCCAGAAGTTCCCTGACCCAA
>JANXCP010000044.1:0-9019 GCA_025060245.1 Thermoanaerobaculum sp.
GCAGGTTGACGATGTCCCCCTCCATGGAAAACACACCGTCCACCACCACCAGGGCGCCCCTGGAGGGGTCCTTCAGGGAGAGGCGCCGGTCCAAATCCTGCACATCGTTGTGTTCGTACTTCACCACGGTGCCAAAGCCCAAACGGGCCCCATCAATGATGCAGGCGTGATCCAGCTTGTCCAGGTAGACCACATCTCCCCGCTCCACCAAACAGGAGACCGTGCCCAAGTTCACCTGAAATCCCGTGGAAAAGGTCAGTGCAGCTTCTTTATTCATGAACTGCGCCAGCTTTTCCTCCAATTTCACGTGGATGTCCAAGGTACCGTTGAGAAAGCGCGACCCGGCGCAGCCGGTGCCGTAAACGGCAATGGCCTCTTGCGCCGCCCGCTTGACCTCAGGGTGGTTGGTGAGCCCGAGGTAGTTGTTGGAACCCAACATCACCACTTCGCGGCCGTTCATCTGTACCACTGGGTCTTGAGCTGAGGAGATGGTACGGAAGTAACTGTAGAGGCCTGCCTTTTTAACCTCATCGGCATCGTGGAAGTCGTAGCATTTTTGAAAAATATCCACGCCCCTGCCCCTTTCGCCGGTTCCTTTTGTCATCGGGTCAAATCTTAGCATGGGGCAGCCAGCCCGCACGCCGATACCAAGCCCAAGTGAGGCGAGCCCCGTCGGCAAAAGACACCGGTTCCGGCAAGCCGAGAGCGGCCAGGGACTCCACGGTCCTCGCCACCCAATGCTGGGCCAGCAACTCACGCACCTTATCCGAGGTCAGGGGAAGTCGCCGGAAGCCCAAACCGTGGAGCCCATCCCCCAAAAGACCCGCCAACCGGAACACGAACGCGGGCAAGGCCAGCATGCGTACCCTCAGATCCCCAGCCTCCGCCAGGAGCCGCAGCAACCCTTCCAGGGGGTAGGGGCGAGGTTCTCCGAGGTGAAAAATGCGATTGGTGTGGGGAGCCACGGCCGCCTGGATGATCGCCGCCACCACGTCCCCCACAAAGGCCACGCTGAGAAATCTCTTCCCCCGGGGGTAAACCAGCACGCCTTTACTGGCCATCTTAAAAAACTGCAGCACGTCTTGGTCGCGGGGGCCGTAGATGGCTGGGGGGCGGAGGATCACCCAGGGCCCGGCATAGCTGGTCACCGCCCGCTCTCCCTGCAGCTTGGAGCTGCCGTAGGCGGAGATGGGAGCGGGTGGGTCCTCCGGGGCCCTTCCCTGAGGTGAGGGAAAGGGTCCGGCGGCAGCCAAAGAGGAAACGTACACCAACCTTCCCGCAAGACCCTCCTCTGTTGCTGCCACCACCAGCTGCTCGGTTCCCCTGGCATTGGCGGCAAAAAATTGCTCCCGCCGTGAGGCCCGAACCAACCCTGCCAGGTGCATGAGGGTCCCAGCACCCCGCACCAAGGCCCGCAAGGCCTCGGGTCTGCTCAAGTCCCCCACCACCACCTCAACCCCCCGCGCCTCATAGACTCCCCGCTGGTGGCGGTCGCGCAACAGCATGCGCACGGAACAGCCTCCAGCCAACAGGGCATCCAAGAGGTGGCTGCCCACAAAACCGGTCCCACCGGTGAGGGCAACCGGCTGGAGCAAGCGTGCACAACGCTCTCGCACCCAGTCCACCTGCAACGGCGGCAACCGCAGCTGCTCCTGGTGTCCGTTCATCGGGTGCTGAACTCCGCCCACGTGGTGGGGGTTTCCCACAGGCGCACCGCCACAAGGCGCACGTCAGCCCGCCATCGGAACGGCTCCACCAGCTGGGGATTGGCCACGGCTTGGGCAAAGGTTTGCTCCAGTTGGCAGTAGAGGTACTTGGCCAGCACTTCGGCGGTGGGCTCTTCCTCCAGCACCACCACCCGCTCCCCCGCCTGTTCCAAGGCAGGGCGCAAAGGATCCTCCCGCCAGAGGATCATGGCGTGGTCCAAAGGCTGGATCACCCCTCGCACCAGGCGGGAAAGGGCCTTGTAGTCGCACACCATGGCGTTGGCGTCCAGGGACGGGGCCTCAAGGACCACCTCAGCGCGGTAGGTGTGCCCATGGGGGTGTCGGCACAACTCCGGATGCGACACCAGCCGGTGTCCCGCGTCAAAGGTAAAGGATTTGGCAACGAAAAACCTCCCCATGTGCACCCCGCCCCCAGTCTACCCAATCAACCCAGGGAACCAGGAACAAGCCACACACCCCAAAGGGCTGCCCGCTGCCGCCCGCCCTTTATCCTTCCCCCTGTTCCCTTTGCCAGCGCAGGACCGGTTTGCGGGCGGCACGCACCTCGTCCAGACGCCGCACCGGGGTGGTGTGGGGCGCGGTCTTGAGCAATTCCGGCTGCTCCTGGGCTTCCCGGGCGATGGCCCTCATCGCCTCCGCAAAGGCTTCCAGTTCCGTAAGGCTCTCACTGTCCGTGGGCTCAATCATGAGCGCACCGTGCACCACCAGGGGGAACGAAACGGTGGGGGCATGGAAGCCATAGTCCAACAACCTCTTGGCAATGTCCATGTTGGACACGCCGTAAGGCTTCTGCCAGCTGTCGTCAAAAACCACCTCATGGAGACTGGGACTGTCAAAAGCCAGGTGATAGTGCTCCTGCAGTGCTTTTCGAAGGTAGTTCGCGTTGAGGACGGCCGCCTCGGCCATGGCCACCAGACCGTTGCGGCCGAGGGAGCAAATGTAGGCCAAGGCGCGCACCAGAACGCCGAAGTTGCCGTAAAAGGAGCGAACCTTCCCGATGGTCTTGGGCCGCTGGTAGTCCAGGATCAGCCGGCCCTCCCGCTTTTCCACCACCGGCACTGGCAAATAGGGCTCCAAAAGGGATGAAACGGCCACCGGTCCCGCGCCGGGCCCTCCGCCGCCATGGGGCGTAGAAAAGGTTTTGTGCAGGTTGATGTGCAAGGCATCGGCACCCATCTTGCCCGGGGAGGCCTTCCCCACAAAGGCGTTGAGGTTGGCCCCGTCCATATACAGGAAGGCCCCCTTTTCATGGAGCATGGCCGCAGCTTGCGCGATCTGCGGCTCAAAGACCCCCAAGGTATTGGGGACGGTAATCATCAGCGCCGCCACATCTCCCCCGTCCAGCTCCCGCTGCAGCGCGGCCAAATCCAAGGTACCCGCCGCCGTGGAAGCCAGCTCCACCACCTGAAAGCCAGCAAAAACCGCCGAGGCCGGGTTGGTACCGTGGGCCGAGTCGGGGATCAGCACCCGCCGGCGAGCCTCTCCCCGGTCCTGCAAGGCCTTGCGGATCATCAGCATGCCCGTCAGTTCGCCGTGGGCACCCGCGGCAGGCTGGAGGGTGACCCGGGCCATGCCCGTGACTGCCAACAGGGCCTGCTCCAGTTCCCACATCAGCTGGAGAGCACCTTGCACCTGTCCCTCCGGTTGCAAGGGGTGCACCTGGGTAAACCCCGGAAGCCTGGCCAACTCTTCGTTGATCCGTGGGTTGTACTTCATGGTGCAGGAGCCCAGCGGGTAAAGCCCCTCGTCCACGGAGTAATTCCACTGCGAAAGGCGATGGAAGTGGCGGACCACCTCCACCTCCGTCACCTCCGGCAGCTCCTCAATTTCCCCGCGGACCAGTTCAGAATCCCACGTTTGCTCGGGATCCACCTGGGGCACATCTAGAGCGGGCAGTTGAAACCCCACCGCCCCCTCGCTGGATTTTTCAAAAATCAGGGGCTCTCGCGTCCGCAAACTCTTGCCCTTCATGCCAACCTCCCCAGGGCATCCAGGAAGCAATCCATCTCCTGTTTGGTATTGCGCTCCGTGACCGCCACCAAAAACCCCGTGGGCAGGTAAGGTGCCAAGGCACCAGTGGCCACGCCACCCAAAATGCCCTCTTCCGCCAGGCGCTGGAGCAGCGCTTCCGGCTCCGGGTGCAGGAGGAGGAACTCGTTGTAGGTGGGGCTTTGGGGAAACGCCAAGCGCACCTTGGGCGCAAGGGTAGCCAAGCGGCCTTTCAGGTATTCCGCCTTGGAATGGGAAGCGAGGGCTAGCTGGCGCACCCCTTTTTTGCCCAGAAGGGAGAGCACCACTGTCACCGCCAAGGCCATGAGGGAGTGGTTCGTGCAGATGTTGGAAGTGGCCTTGGCGCGCCGGATGTGTTGCTCGCGGGTTGACAGGGTCAACACAAAGGCCCTCTGCCCATCCACATCCACCGTTTGTCCCACCAGCCTGCCAGGCAACTGCCGCAGGTTCTCCATACGGGTCGCAAGGAAGCCCACGTGGGGGCCACCGAAGGACGGTGGCAGGCCAAAGGCTTGCAGATCCCCGCAAACCACGTCAAATCCGAAACGCCCTCCCGGGGCCAAGACGCCCAAGGAGGTGGCCTCCAGCACCACGTGCACAGCCGGCGCTTCCCCCGCTGCCGCCTTCACCGCCCGCAAGTCCTCCACCACGCCCAAGAAATTGGGCGATTGCACCACCACTGCCACCGCCTCTCCGGGCACCACCGCAGAGCAGTCCGTGCGCCCGCGGTCATCCCAGGGCAGTTCCACCAGGGCCAGACCCGCCGCCTCGGCGTACGTCTGCAAGGTCCTCAAGGCATCGGGGTGGAGCAGCTGGGAGACGAACACCTTGCCCTTCCCAGGCCGCTGTCGCGCTGCCATAAGTACCGCCTCCACCACCGCCGTGGCCCCGTCGTAAAGAGAGGCGTTTGCCACAGGCATCTCAGAAAGCAAGCACACGTAGGTTTGAAACTCAAAAATGGCCTGCAGGGTACCCTGGCTGACCTCCGGCTGGTATGGGGTATAGGCGGTGAAAAACTCAGCGCGGGAGAGAACAGCATCCATTACCGCCGGCGCCAGGTGGCGGTACACGCCACCCCCGAGAAAGCTCACGCGATCCTCGGCGGTGACGTTGGTGTTGGCCCATTGGCGGAACAACCGGCGGACCTCCTCTTCGGCCATCCCCAAAGGAAGGGCCAGCTCCCCCACCCGAACCTCCTCGGGAATGGTGGAAAAGAGCTGGTCTACGGAGTCCAGACCCAGGTCCTGGAGAATTCGCTGGCGGTCACCGCTGCCAGGTTGATAGCGGTGCATCAGTGGCCCCCCTCCTCCGCCACAAACTCCTCGTAGGCCGCTGCATCCAGGAGGTCACTCGGCACCTCCCGGACCTTCACCTTGACAAGCCAGCCGGCGCCGAAGGGGTCCTGGTTCACCAGTTCCGGGTGGGCCTCCAGCTCACTGTTAACCTCCACCACCTCGCCGGAGATGGGAGCAAACACCTCCGACACAGCCTTGACCGATTCCACGGTGCCCATTTCCTGACCCGCGGTCAGTTGCCGGCCCACCGCGGGGAGCTCCACCATGACCACGTCACCCAGTTGCTCTTGGGCGTAATCGGTAATGCCCACCGTGGCCAGCTCACCCTCCACCCGCACCCATTCGTGGCTCTTGCTATACAGCAGGTTTTCCGGTCGTGCCATACGCGCCTCCTTCTTTCTCTGCCGGTTACTTCTTTCGGCGATAAAAGGGGATCTCCACCACCTGGGCCGGTACCCTCTGTCCGCGGATGTCCACCCACACCTCCGTTCCCGGGGTGGCCAAGGCCACGGGCAAATAGCCCAGGCCCAAAGCTTTTCCCAGGGTAGGAGACATGGTGCCGGAGGTCACCACGCCCACCTCTTCTGAGCCATGGAGCAAGGGATACCCGTGGCGGGGGATCCCTTTCCCCAGCATTGCAAAACCCACCAGCTTCCGCTTAATGCCAGCATTCCTCTGCTGGATCAGCGCCTCACGGCCGAGAAAGGGCCCTTTTTCCAGCTTGACGATCCAGTCGAGCCCAGCTTCAAAGGGGGTGGTGGTGTCGTCAATGTCTTGGCCGTAAAGAGGCATGCAGGCTTCAAAACGCAGGGTGTCTCGTGCCCCTAAACCGCACGGTTGAATGCCGTGCTCTGCTCCCGCTTGCATAAGCGCCTGCCAAACCTCCGCCGCTTTGGCAGCGGGCAGGTAGACCTCAAACCCGTCCTCCCCTGTGTAGCCGGTGCGGGCAATGATCCCTCGGACCGCGGCCACATCCCCTTCCACGAACCTGTAGTACTTGATCTCTGAAAGTGTTACCGAGGTCAGCTTCTGGAGCACGGCTTCTGCGAGGGGCCCCTGAATGGCCAGCTGGGCGTACTCGGCGGAACGGTCATACACCTCCACTTGGTCAAAGGCGGGGGCCTGAGCGCAAAGGTAGGCGTAATCTTTGTCCTTGTTGGCGGCATTGACCACGAGCAAGAACCGCTCCGGTGACACCATGTGCACCAAAAGGTCGTCCACGAAGGTGCCGCGGGGGGTCATGAGTCCGGAGTATTGAGCTCGCCCGGGAACCAGGCGGGAGGCGTCATTGCAGGTGACGTACTGGACGAAATCCAAGGCGCGCCTGCCCACCACCTCCAGCTCCCCCATGTGGGAAACGTCAAAAAGGCCGACCCTAGTACGGACCGCCCGGTGCTCCTCCAGCACCCCCCGGTATTGAACTGGCATTTCCCACCCGGCAAAGTGCACCATCTTGGCGCCGGAGGCCACATGGACGGGGTAAAGCGGAGTCCTTTTCGCTGGCGCGGAGCTCATCAATCCCTCCCGGCGCGGCGGGCGCCGCTTGTGAAGGCTATCACTTCTGCCCAGATTCTGACAATGCTATCGTCGTCCGCGGCTCCTGCTGCTAGCCAGCAGAGCTTCCAATGGTGCACCGGTTTCCTCCAACCCTGCCGTAGGGTCAAACAAGCGTTCGGTCAGTTGGGGGAGAGGGAAGGATAGCTGCACCAACAAGGGATCCACAGGCCGGTTCTTTCCCTGGTAGGGCCACCGAACCTCAAAGTAAAGGGCAGCGACCCGGGTCCACCCCGTCTTTCCCACGGTCCCCAGTTCTTGGCCGCGGTTCACCCATTGGCCAGGGTGCACCACAACCCCACCTAAATGACCGTAGAGGCTCCAAACGTCACCGCCGTGATCCAACGCCACCAAGGTGCCCCAACGCGTCCACTGGTTGGTGGTGCGCTCCCGGGGCGTCCCCGCAAAGGCGACCCTGCCCTGACCCGCGGCCAGAACCTTGGTGCCCAAAGGGGCCGCCAGGGTGAGACCCAGGTGGGCCTCCTCTTGACCGGTAAAAGGCGAAATGCGCTTGCCGTACATGCCGATGGGCACCACATCGTGGGCGGCCAGGGGCAGACCTGTGGGTAAGCTGGGAAGGGAGCATGGAGGGTTCGCTTGGGCCGCCAAGACCCCAGCAAGGTTCAAGAGCTTCTCGCTCTCCTCCACCAGCCAGTCCAGGAGCTCCTGTTCCGACGCCTCCTGACCCACGGGGGGAGCAAAGGGCATCGGGTCCACCCCCAGCATCCACGCCAGGCGAGAACCGCGGTTGATCCTGGTGGTCAGCTGCAACGCCAGCTCGTGGGCCTGGTCCAAGAGCGCTCCGTGGGCGGCACGCAAACGGCGATTTTCCTGCCGCGCTGCTCTGACGGTGAACTTTTCCAGGTAGCCCTGCACCCCAACCGGCAAGGCGCCCACCAGGGCCAGCAGAACCAGAAGCCCCAGCACGGCCAAGGCCCGCACCAGGCGAAGCCGACGACGGGTAAGGTACAGGCGGCGAACCCGGCCCCCCGACGAGCCGTGCCACTGGACCTCCCACACCGGTTCGGCACCTACGTCCACCGCAACACCTCCGCCGGCTGGCGCGCGGCCAGCGGCCGCGACGCAAGCAAACTGGCGATCAGCACTTCAGCCGTAGCAGCTACAGCAACCCCTACTAGCTCCAGACCTTCCACACGCCAGGGGATGCGGCTCACCATATACACCGCGGCAAGCTCAGGGGAAAACCGCGGAATTTCCATGGCCGAGCAAACGCCCACAACCCCTAGACCCAATCCCAAGCCTGCCACTACACCCGCCACTCCCAAGAGCCCTCCGGCCAGCAGCACGGTGAAGCGGAGCGTCCGGGGCGAAGCTCCCATGGCTAGGAGCACGCCCAGCTCTCGCCTTTTCTCCGTGATCAGTACCACCAGCGCGGAGGCCACCTCAAACGCCCCCACACCCACAATTAAGGACAGCACAAGGGCTAAGGTAAGTTTCTGCCAACGGAGGGCAGCAAAGAGCTGGCGGTTCATGTCCGACCAGCCGTACACCGCGACGCGGTGATCCAAGCTTTGGGCCAACCGCTCCGCTGCCGCTTCCGCCAGCTCAGGCTCCCTGAGAAACACCTCCACCAGGGGCTCACCCAATCCCGCAGCCCGCCGCTGAAGGCCAGCAAAAGAGCAGAAAACCCAGCGCTCCCGCAGCTCGGAAAAACCGCTGGAAAATACCTGCATCACCTGCGCCGACAGGTAAACCAGTTTGGTTGAAGCACCCGCAACTTGGAGGAACACTCCGTCCCCGACCCTCACCCCTAGCTGGCGCGCCAAGTCCTCCCCTACCGCCACCGGTAAAGGTCCTCCCCCCTCATGGGGAGGCAGGGGAACCACAAAGGGTGGCCACCGTTCCACGGCCTTGACGGTAACCACTTCTCCCGGAAGGTGGGGGTCCTTGGCCAAAAAGCCGGCCAAAAACCAGGTGCGGCTGATCGCCGCCACATCCGGATCTTGGTTCACCTGCTGCGCCACAAAGGCAGCGTTCGTGCCAGGCGTCGGTACCAAAAGGAGATGCCCGCTGGCGGCCAAAATCCCTCCGCGGAGCGCTTCTCGGTATCCGGACATGAGCGCCAGCACCACCACCAAGGCCGCCACGCCCAAGCTCACTGCCGTCAACGCAGCCCGTGAAGAGGAGGTAAGCAGCGGGCTCGACCGCTTTCTGATGAAACGCGAGGCCAAAAGCCAGCTTACAGCCACTGGGGGATTGTAGCCTCTCGCTCCCCCCGCCCCTGCCCCCGCAGGGCCCAGGTGACCAGGGATCCCCACACGAGAAACGAAAACAGCAAACCGTCCCGCAGTGGGCCCCCCCCCCCCCCCCCCCCCCCAAAAACCCCCCCGAAAAAAACCCCCCCCACCCCCCCCCCCCCCCCAAAAAATTGTCCCGGGGGGCCCACCACCCAAAACACCACGAACCCCCAAA
>JANXCP010000044.1:9029-16836 GCA_025060245.1 Thermoanaerobaculum sp.
GTGGGCCCCACCAGCCCACCCCCGCCAACCAAGCCCGGGGAATAAAACCCGCCGGCACGGCCACGGCCAGCCAAAAACTTTGACCGTGGGGCCACAGCACGAAAAGCAGCAGTACCGCCAACACCCACCCCCAATCCCCTCCCCACCAGAGGCTCACCCCAGCCAAACCTCCGGCCACCCATCCGGCCCATCGACGCAAGGGCGAGAGCAAAATGCGCGCACCGGTGGCAGCCAGATCAAGCAAATAACCTGCAATCACCGGTCCCGCCACCAGCAGCGCCCACCTCCAGGGTACCGCCGCCAGGGCAGCCGTCCAGGGTGGTGCAAGGGAAAAGCCGGCAAGCCAACCGCCGGTAAACCCCAGGGCCACAGGCCAAAAGGCGGGTTTTTGGGCGAAAACGGGGAAAATATAGAGGCCCACCGCAGCCCCACCCAAAACCAGAAGGCACGCGACTTGAAAGAGCAGTAAGCTGATGAAAGGACGCACACCAGCGGCAAACAGTGGCCCCCAGAGACGTGCAAGGCCAATACAAGCGGGCAGCAGCAGCACACAGGCCCAGAGGACCCAACGGCGCAAGCCCGCCGTCGCCGGCATGGCCAGCAGCCTTCGTCCCACTGCCCCGGCCAAGAACAGGCTCACCATCACCAGAAAGGGCCACGAGGCCCAAGGTGGGTGGGTGGGCGACCGGGGCGTTCCAGCGGCAAGGCCACCTACGACGGAACCGGTGGACCACAACCAGTCCCGACGAGCCGGCCGCTCCCAGTATCCCACCGCCTCCCCCCCTCCCGCCAGGAACCCTGCCGCCGCCAATGAAAGCCGACTCCCGGGAAGCCAGGGAGCCGCTGTCAGGGCCGGCCTTCCCGGTGCATCCAGGTCAGGCACCAAGACCGAGACTAGCCAGGCACCGTGGGCGGGCTGGTAAATCAGCTCCCAGGCCTCTCCCTGACGGGTAAACGCGCGCAGCTTGCCCCACACCAAGCCCAAGGAAGGGCTTTGCCCCTCTGCTCTTTTCGCGGCCTCACGGGGATGAGGGGCGGGAGCGGTGGGGCTTTTGGACCACCAGGCCAACAAGGGGGGCAGCACCAGCAAAGCGATCTTTAGGGCTTTTTCCCGGCCCACAGAAAACCTCCCAAAGCGAGCAAGGTCAGCGCTGGCCAAACCTCCTGCCAGGGAAACTGGGGAGCGTGGTACCCAAGGCGAACGAGCTCGGCAAAAAACCGCGCCAACAACGCAGACAACCACCCGTGGCGTGCGGCCCAAAGACCCAAAAGGGTCTGCCCCGCCAACTCCCCCAAGACTCCCAAGGGCAAGGGGACCGCCGGCCGAGGGTCCAGCAAGCCACCGGCGGCGGCCGCCAGCAGCACCGTTGCTGGCATTCCCAAAAACGGCTGCAAGAGGAACGGAATCGCCCCACGCAGCAACAGCTCTTGAGCCAAAGCGCGAAAACCTGACTCCCCGACAACCTTAGGCCAGGGCTCGGTGAGCACACGACCGGCGCTGGGGACCCACCCCCCCAGGCTCACCACCACCTCCGGCCAAAGGAGGCTCCACGCCCCCACCAGGACCCCTAAGAGCACGCTGCGGCCGTCAGGCCTGGCCGCAAGACTACCCAAACCCTGCACGGTAAGAAAGGACAGAAAGGCCGCCACCGCCCAAAACAGCGAGAGCAAACTGCTGTGACCTACGGCGATCCCCAATCCCCAACAGGAGGCCCCCAGCAAGAACCCCCGCAACCACGGGAGTCGCTGGTGCACGTAAAGTGCCTCCACCAGGGTCACGAAAAGCCCCCCCAGGCCCATGGCAAGGGCGGCGTAAACCAACCACCGCACGCGCCGCAGCTCTGCTGCCCGGCCGAAGACTACGCCCATGGGATCGGAGTCAGGGATGAGGCGCCGCGTAGCAGCGAGGATCGTCGAGCCCACCACCTCCACTTCCAGCTCTTCCCGCCAACCCTCGGGGAAGTGTGGGCTCCGGGCAAGGAGGTGCAGACGATGCCAGGTTACCCCCCCTTCGACCCGCGTAGCGAGTCGGTGAAAGGAAAACCAGGAGAGGTCCGGAAAGATGTGGGCCATGCGTTCCCGCACCAGACCTTCCACCAGAGAAGGGGGAAGGGGGGGGCCGATGAACTGGGGCATTGGGCGACGGAATCGGACCACTTCCGTGCCGGCTAACGCCACCTCTCCTCCACCTTGGAAGTGCACCACCGCCACCGGCAGCAGGATGTGTCGCCTGGCATGGTCACGGGTCGCCCAATCCCAAGCCCACCTCATCCCTTGCCGCGCTTGGTACACAACCCCGTCGGCGGGCCCGGGGGAATAACCCACCTGGCGCAAAATTTCTCGCGCCGCCACCAGGCTAGGAAGAGGGCCCAGATAGGGGCGGTGTTGCTCCAACCAGTACAGCCACCATGCTGCAAATGCCAGCACCGCCAGGCCCGCGGCAAAAGCGAGGGGCGGCCATCGCATGTTAGGGGCAGTTTACACTTGCGCCATGGGTAGGCTGCGCTTTCGCCAGTTGCCCCACACCGCGGATGTGCGCCTTATTGTCTACGGACGTTCCGAAGAAGAGATCTTGCGCCACTTGGCCGTTGGTATTGGTCGGCTGGTGTTGGGAAAAACACCTGCCGGCTCAGCGCCGGAGCTGCGAACCGTGCAGCTTCCCCCAGGGGATATGCCGCGCCGCCTGGTGCGGGTCGGAAACGAGGTCCTGTTTTACCTTTTTTATCGCCACCTGGCCACGGTCAACCTGCAGCTTTCCGGTGACCTAGTGCAGCTACACATGCAGCCCCTGGCGAGCCAAGCCCAGCCCCGCTTTGAGGTGAAAGCGGTGACCTTCCACGCCCTCAAGCTCAAGGTGCGAGAGGACGGGCGAATGGCCGCCGTGGTCACTTTGGACCTGTGACGTTGACCGGGAACCTTTTCCGTCTTGACGCGCACCCGTACAATGGCGGCGATTGAGCCAGACCGGGGTGGTTGGTCACCAGGAGGGAAGGGCATGGACGGGACGCTGCGTGCTTTTCTCAAAACTCCCGCGGGCCAGTTCCTTGCCCGCTACGTCGTCATTCTCGTGGCCGGCTTTGCGATCATGGCCCTCAAGCCGGTGAACGATAAGATCATTAACCCCTATACCTCCTTCGTGGCGGAGGAGGGGGCTTTCGCCCTTCGCCTTTTTGGGGAAGACGCCCGGGTCCACAACCAAATCCTCTCCTCAAGTCGATTCGCCGTAGCCATCTACAACGGCTGCAATGGCTTGGAGGCCATCCTTATTTTCGGGTGCGGTGTCCTGGCCTTCCCCACCCCCTGGCCACGCAAGGTGCTCGGCTTACTCCTGGGTTTTTTGGGCATTCAGCTGTTTAACGTGGTTCGTATCGTGGCCCTCTACTACACGGGGGTGTTTCGTCCGCAATGGTTTAGCACCGCCCACGTTCTGGTGTGGCAGTCACTGGTGATCCTCTTCGCCGTAAGCCTGTGGGTGTTGTGGGTGCAGCGATATGCCGTCAAAGCCTAGGTCACAATCGGCGCGCTTTTGGCGCCGCTTGCGTTGGAGCGTACCCGTAGCCCTCCTCCTCTGGCTCCTGTTGCGGCCCGCCTACAACACTTTCCTCGCTTGGTCAGCGGAAAAGCTATGCCGGATTTGGGAAACGCCAGCGGTAACCCGCGTGGTGGTGGAAGGGGATAAGGCGGTCATCGGGCGCGAGGACATGCGCACGGGTTCCGGATGGCTGGGGTACTCGCTTACGCAAATTCATTTCAACCTGATCCCCACCTTGGCGTTGATCCTGGCATTGCCCGGGTGGCACCGGCAGGAGGGGTGGCAAAAACTGGTGTGGGCCCTCACCATCCTGGTAGTCAGTCACGTGCTCGGACTGGTGTTCCACATTCAGTACTTTTTTGCCACCTCCCTGGGCCCTTGGAGCGTTGCCAACTACAGCGAGTTCAGCCGAAACCTTTACGGTTTCTTCCAGTACTTTTTTGATATCCCACTTTCCTTTACCTTGCCCCTTTTGCTCTGGGCTGGGTTGTACTGGGAAGATGTCCTGAGCCTTGTGGGCCTTTCACCCACCTCACCGCTCCGTCCCGCTGACCACAAAAGCTAGGAACGACCCTGCCGGGGACCGAAGATCGGCGGTCTGGATGGGGGACCAGCTGGGTGCCGGAAGCGAGGCCACCCCGCGCCAAGAGAGGAAAGACTGGGGCTGCTGATCCTAGGCTAAGCTGGCCGCCGCTTTCTTCAGCTCCTCCACATGGTGCAGGTTTTCCCAGGTGAACTCCGGTCCCGTGCGGCCAAAATGACCGTAGGAGGCGGTCTTGCGGTAAATGGGGCGCCACAGATCCAGTTCCCGAATAATGCCCCTGGGGCTTAAGGGGAATACCTCGCGAACCAGCTGCGTCAGGCGCTCATCCGGGATGACCCCCGTGCCGAAGGTGTCCACCATCACCGAGACTGGATCCACCAGACCAATGGCATAGGCCAGTTGCACCAAGGCCTCGCGGGCCAGACCCGCCGCCACGATGTTCTTGGCAATGTGGCGGGCCATGTAGGTAGCCGAACGATCCACCTTCGTCGGATCCTTCCCCGAGAAGGCCCCACCACCGTGGGGCGCCCACCCGCCGTAGGTATCCACGATGATCTTGCGACCTGTCATGCCGGTATCCGACTGGGGGCCGCCGATGACGAACTTGCCCGTGGGGTTGACGTGGAACACCGTGGGCTTATCCACGTCCAACAGCTCCTTGGGCAGCACCGCACGCCCTACCTTGTCAATGATTTCATCGCGGGCTTCAGCGGTAATGCGTTGCCCGGTGGCATCCAAGATGTCCTCGGTGTGCTGGCAGGAAATCACCACCGTATCCAGCCGGTACGGCCTCCCTTCGCGGTATTCCACCGTCACTTGCGCCTTCCCATCCGGTCCCAGGTACGGCAGGATCCCCTGCCGTCGCACTTCCGCCAGTCGCATGGTCAAAGCGTGGGCCAAGGCAATGGGGGTAGGCATGAGCTCGGCCGTCTCATCGCAGGCGTAGCCCACCATGAGACCCTGGTCGCCGGCTCCGCCCACATCCACCCCTTGGGCTATATCGGGGGACTGTCGTCCAATGGCGTTGAGGATCCCGCAGGTGGCGTAGTTGAAGCCGTACTTCGCATCGGTGTAGCCAATTTCCTTCACCACTTGCCGCACCAACTCCTGCACGTCAACCCAGGCCTTGGTGGTGATTTCGCCACCCACGATCACCAAGCCCACGGTGATGAACGTCTCACAGGCCACACGGGAGCGGGTGGCCCAGGGGTCCTCATGGGGGTGGTCTGCCTCATAGGCGTTGTCAAACCGAAGCACCTCATCGAGCACCGCATCCGAGATCTGGTCGCAGACCTTATCGGGGTGACCTTCCGTGACCGATTCCGAGGTAAAAACGTGAACTCCCTGCGTGTTCATGCCTCGCCCTCCAGAAACATTCCAGCAAAAGCCTCAAAATTCTACCTCCAAACCCTGGGGGTGGAAGAGCTTTTTTGCCCGATCCCGCAGGCGGCCTAGTTCCACCGTCGCCGTGCTCTGGTGTTTTCCTTTAGCGGCCAGGTAGGCCTTGCAGGCCCCCAGGCGCACCACCAAACGCACCATGGCGCGGCGCTCGTCACCCCGGGGTGACCACCGCCGCGAGAAACGGCGCGAAAAACGAGGGCCCAAATCGCCCACCCAAGGCGGGAGCAGGCCAAATCCCACCTCTTCCCGGAGGACCGGACCCAACAGCCGAACCTCCCCCCACATCCCCGTGGCCATCGCCAGAAGCACAAGGCTTCCCGCGAGGATCCAGAACGCCCAGCGGGGTGCCGCCAACTGCGCGCTGAAAGCAAACAACAAGCCTATCCCAGCGCAGAGGGCCAGCGAGGCCAAAATGAATGCCACGAGCCACAGACGTCGCCGGACCAGGCGCCCCAATCCCCACACGCTGCCAACCGTGGCCCCCATAGCCACCACCGCGGGAGCAAGCCACGGCAGGTACCTTTCCGTGGCCACCATGCCGAGGGTGGCTCCTGCACCCGCGCCTGCCCCCGCCAACACCCCCATCCAGGCAGCATCCAACGGGGTTTCCACCCGCGGCCAACGAGCCCAAAACCAAAGAAAGACCATCACAGGTGCCACGCCGGCGGGGGCCAGCAGGCTCGTGGCGGAAAAGGGAAGCCCTTGTGGCACCCAGGAGGGCCAAAGGACGGACACCAAAGCGCCGGAACCAAAACCAACCGCAGCAACCAATCCCAGCGGGACTAGTTCCTCCACCGGACGCCGTTCCCACCAGGTGACGATCAGGCACGACGCGGCGCAAAGCAACGACAAAGTCACATCGAGGGTCACGGCAGAAGACAAAGCTCCTCCGGAAAGCCCGCGGCAAAAAAGGCCCGTGCTTGGGCAACATCCTGTCGTACCTGGGCTGAAAGCGCCAACACGTTCGGAAAGCGCCTCTCATCCCGCAGCCGCTTGAGAAAGAACAACCGCACCGCTTCGCGGTACAGATCCGCGGTGAAATCCAAAAGGTGCGTTTCTACTATCAGGCGATGGTTTTCGTATAAGGTGGGTCGCACCCCCACGTTCGTCACGCCGCCAAACAGGCGGGAAAATGAAGGGATGAAACAGGCGGTGATGTACACCCCTTTCCCCGGAAGCAGCTCGTTTTCCGGCTCTACGTTGAGGGTGGGAAAACCCAACCGGCGACCGAGCCGTTTGCCCACGGAAACCTGACCGTCTACGAAGTAAAACCGTTGCAAGAGCTGCGCAGCCTGCTCCACTGCGCCGCTGGCTACCAACCCGCGAATGCGGGAAGAGGAAATGGGCCCCAGCTCGTCCTCCAGCGGCGGCATTCCCACCACCGCAAAACCCAGCTCCTCGCCCAGTGTCTGTAGGAAACCCACATCGCCTTGGCGGCCCTGACCAAAGCGGAAATTCAGCCCCAAGTGCACTTCGCACGGGCGTAAGCGAGCGAAAAGAAATTCCCTCGCGAAGTGCTCAGCGGGCGTGGCGGCAAAATCCTTGGTGAAGGTCAGCTCCACCAGCACGTCCAGGCCCATCCGGGCCAGCAGCTGGACCCGCTGCTGGCGAGTGGTGAGCAATCGCAACTCCGACTCCGGCCGCAGTACCCGTTCCGGGTGGGGCCAAAACGTCACCCCCACCGCGCTCACGCCCCGCTCCCGTGCCCGCGCCACTGCCCCACGGAGCAGCTCCTGATGCCCACGGTGCACGCCGTCGAAGTTACCCACGCTCACCACCCCACCGCGGGGCAGCTCGCTCCAAGGCGAGGGGTCGCGGAGGACCTCCATAGCCTACCGGACCGCCACGGGCAAACGCACCGTGGGATTTTTTGGCCGCCCTCCCACTACCTCCACCACCTCACCCACCAGGTCGTAGGCCGAGGTGGTGCGTACCCGCACCCGCACGAACTCCCCTGGGGCCACCGGGCCGCCGGAAAGCACCACCGCTCCGTCCACCTCCGGTGCCTGGGTGGCAAGTCGCCCCTGCATCACCCAAGGATGGTCCGGCGACGCGCCGTCCACCAACACCACCACCTCACGACCCCGAAAGGCTTGTAGCCTGCGACGGGAAAGCCGCTGCTGTAGGGAAAGAAGCTTTTCGCGGCGTGCCTCCTTCACCTCTTGGGGGACCGGATCGCCCAGGTGAGCCCCGGGATTCTCCTCCTGAAAGGAGTAGGTGAAAACACCCAGGTGATCAAACTCCACCTCCTCCACAAAGCGCAGGAGCTCGTGAAACTCCGCCTCACCCTCCCCGGGGAAGCCGACGATGAAGCTGGTGCGCACCGCCAA
>JANXCP010000045.1 GCA_025060245.1 Thermoanaerobaculum sp.
GCGGCGCCGGATCTCCCGTTTGGGGTGCCAGACGTTGCTGGAGCACCATGGAGGCCGTCATGAGGATCGGGGTAATGTAGGTGGGGTCCTTCGCCGACAGGTCGCGGATCCAGAAAATAAACGGCTGGTGCCGCAACTCAATGGCGTAGGCAAACAGCGTGTAGAGGGCCCAGAGGATGGGGATTTGCACCAGAAGGGGAAGGCAGCCGCCCATGGGGTTTACCCCCTCCCGCCGGTAGAGCTCCATGATCTCTTGGTTCATCCGCTGCCGCACCGCTGGATCCCGCTTGATCCGTTCCTGATACCGCTCCTGAATGGCCTTGATCTTGGGCTGCAGCCGCGCCATCCCCCGCATGGCCACCGTGCTCTTATGGGTTAAGGGAAACAACAGCAGGCGGATGAGGGCGGTGAGGACTACAATCCCCACCCCCCAGTTACCCGACCAGCCATGAATCCAGCGCAACACCTCCAAAAAGAGCAGGGAAAGGAAGCCAAAGAAGCCAAAGGACAGGGTCTCCTCCAGCCCGCGGCCGAAACTTTTCAAGAGCTTGTGTTCCTTGGGCAAGCCCACCCAAAGCCCCGACCACACACCCCTGCCCGCCACCAACGCCCTCGCCTCGGCCCCTTCCACCTGCGCCGCACCTTCCCCATCGGGGAGAAAGGCGAGAAGGAAGTAATGGTCCTCTGCCCCGACAAAGCTGGCGCCCGCCGCCACACCCTCCTGCTCCGCCTTTCCCACACCCACCCTTTTCACCTTCCCGCCCACGCCCAAGACAAGATCTGCCCGGGCCAAGCCCGCGGCTCCCGCCTCCCCACCCCAGGTGGCCAGGCGCGACGCCGCCACCAACTTCACCTCTGGCCCCAGACCTTCGGCCCGCACCTCCACCCGTAGGCCGTACTTTCCCTCCGGCGCCAACCTCTTCTCCACCACCCGACCCTGTCCGTCAGCCCACTTCAACACCAAACCTTGCCCCACCCGCTCCACCACGTAGGGCTCCTGGTTCCAAACCCCGTCGGGAACCAGGGAAAGGGGCCTTAACCCGTCACCCACCAGCTCCTGCGCCTCCCCATTTTGATCGCGGTACGCCAACACCCTCCAGGAACGGATCACCCCGCCCTGGTTGGACACCACGGCGCGAAAACCCTCCCCTTCCAGCACCACCTCTTCCTCTCGCGCCGCCCGAATCGCCTCCCCCGGCATTCCCAGGCGGACCTGTTCCACTCCTGCCCCTAACACCCCCTCCCCCGCCCCTTTCGGCACCACCTGTTCGCCCACCCCCGGCTGCGGCGGCCGGGGTGGGAAAAGGGAGTACCAAACCACCACCACCACCACCGACAACACCACTGCCAAGAGCGCCCGTTTTTCCATGCCTTACCCCCCCTTCCCGCCCTGCCTCGGCACCGGATCATACCCCCCGGGCTGCCAGGGATGACACCTTGCCAGGCGACGCAAACCCATCCCTAACCCTCGCCAAAAACCCCACACCGCCATGGCCTCTGCCATGTACTCGGAACAGGTGGGGGTGAAACGGCAGGCGGGGGGAAGCAGCGGCGACAGCCACCGTTTGTACACCCGCAGCAGCTTCACTCCCAGCTGCGCCGCGCCAAACGTGTGCACCCCTTTTCCAAACACCGAACTAACTCCGCCACCACTTCGGACCACGGGGCTTCTACCACTTCCCGCTTCACGTTGACCACCACGTCCAAAGGCCTGCCCGCCACCACCTGGTACCCCCACCGCGCTGCGGCGCGAATCCGCCGCCGACACCGGTTGCGCACCACCGCCCCTCCCACCCTCCGGGTCGCCGTGATACCCAAACGGGGACCACCCCCATCACCCCGAAGGCGCACGAAAACCACCATAAGCCGTCCGTGGATCTTCACACCTTCTTGGTAGGCTTTGGTGAACTCCCGTCGCTGGCGCAGAGGGAAAAAACCATCCAAGGTTTAAGGCGTCAAACGGGCGCGGCCCTTGCGCCGCCGAGCCGCTAGAACCCGCCGCCCCCCGCGGGTGCGCATGCGCGCCCGAAACCCGTGGGTCTTTTTCCGCCGCCGGTTGTTCGGCTGAAAGGTCCTCTTCATCACACACCTCGCCCAGGCCTGTTGGCCTCAAACGCCCTTAGTCTAGCGAGCCCCTTCTTCCCGGTCAACCGCTGTGGTATCCTATTTGACCCGGTTAGCGGGAACCCGATGCCTATGGCCGACCCCCACGCCCTTTGGCATGCCATCCTTGCCCACCTGCGGCAAAAACTTCCCGCGGAGGAAGTGGAGTCCTGGCTTGTCCCCCTCCAGCCCCTGTCCCTCACCTCCTCCGAACTGCGCCTCCATGCACCATCTCCCATTTACACGCGCTACCTGGAGGAGCAGTACCTGCCCCTCCTGGAGGAGGCGGTGGTCCTGGCCGCCGGTACCCCCCTCCACGTGGTCCTCACCTCCGCCAACACCCGCGACACGGAAACCCTCCCTTCCTTTTCCTTCAACTCCCGCTACACCTTCCCGACCTTCGTGGAGGGCCCTTCCAACGCCTTTGCCCGGGCTGCCGCCCTGGCCGTGGCCTCCAACCCCGGCAGCGGGTACAACCCCCTGTTCATTTACGCCGGCTCCGGTTTGGGCAAGACCCACCTCCTCCACGCCATCGGCAACCACCTCCGCCAAACCCGCCCCACCTTGCGTCTGGCCTACGTCCCCACGGAGAGATTCGTCAACGACCTGATCCACTCCATCCGCCTGCAAAAAATGAACGAGTTCCGCCAAACCTACCGCCAAGTGGACGTGCTCCTCCTCGACGATTGCCACATCCTTGCGGGCAAAGAACGCTGCCAAGAGGAGTTCTTCCATACCTTCAACACCCTCCATGAAGCGCAAAAGCAAATCGTTCTCACCTCCGATACGCCACCCCACAACATGTCCGGCCTGGAAGAGCGCCTCCGCACCCGTTTTGCCTGGGGACTGGTCGCCGACATCCAACCCCCTGATCTGGAAACCCGTATCGCCATCATCCGCGAGAAGGCCCACCTGGAAGGTTACGAGCTCCCCAACGACGTCATTTCCTTCATTGCCGCGCGCAGTCGGGAAAACATCCGCGAACTTGAAGGCTACCTCCACCGCCTGTTCGTCTTCATGACCCTCACCGGCCGACCCCCCAACCTGGACACGGTGCGCGACGCCCTCTACCCAGTCCTCCCCACCGAGCGCTCCTCTACACCCCAGGAAATCATCCGCTTCGTGGCCCACCACTACGGGGTCAAGGTGGCCGACCTCAAGGGTCGCGACAACCGCCGCAGTGTCGCCTTCCCCCGTCAGGTGGCCATGTACCTCCTCCGCGAGGTCCTCAACCTCTCCTACCCGGAAATTGGCCGTCTTTTCGGTAAGCACCACAGCACCGTCCTCTACTCCGTTGAACAGGTAGCCGCCCAACGGCGAAAAAACCCCAACCTGGATGCCACCCTCACCGCCTTTGTGGAGCAATTCCGTACCTAAGCCACCCCCATTCACCCCCCTCCACTCCCCTTCACCCTACCCTCCACACCCCTTGTTCAACCCAAGTTTCTGCAAACCAGCCGGTTCCCCTCGCTTCTCCCTTTTTCCACAGGGTCGACGACGTTTACGAAAACGTGTAAGCTCTTCCTTGAGTCGTAACCGTCGGAGGGCCGCTGATGGATGTCACCCTCAACCGCCTGCAGCTTTCCCAGGAGCTCCAGCTCCTCCAGGGGGTGTTAGAGCGCCGCACCACCATCCCCATCCTCACCCACGTCCTCCTCACCGCCACCGGTGACCGGCTGGAGCTGGTGGCCACGGACTTGGACCTCACCGTTTTTTCCTCCTGTCCCGCTGGGGTGCGGGAAGAGGGACGGGTCACGGTTCATGGCCGTGTGTTCTTTGACCTCCTGCGCCAGCTGCCTGCCGACAGCCTCCACCTGCGCTTGCAGGACAGCCGCTTGCTCCTGCAGAGCGGGAACTTTCGCTCCGAGCTCGCCGTACTGGATCCGGCGCAGTACCCCACCCTGCCGGAACTGCCCCAAGGTCAGGGTTATGCCCTCCCCCTCGGGCTGCTCCACACCCTGGTGGATCGCGCTGCCTTTGCCGTGTCCGCCGAGGAGGGCCACTTCCAGTACAACGCGGCGCTGTTAAACCTCAGCGAAGAAGCTGTGGAACTGGTGGGGACCGACGGGCACCGTCTAGCCTTTGTGCGCCTGGCCCACGCCGGGGGTCTGCCCCCTTTTACCCGTCAGCTCCTGCCGCGAAAGCTCCTGCAGCAACTGCGCCGCTTGGACGACCGCGCGGAGACACCCGTTTACCTCGCCCAGGGCGAGCGCCATGTGTCCTTCCGTCTGGGTGAGCGGACGCTCCTGTCGCGCCTGTTGGAAGCCCGCTTTCCCCAGTATGAAAAGGTGCTCATCCGTTCCCATCCTTTGCGGGCGCAGGTTTCCCGTCCCGAGCTGGTGGCCTGCCTGCGGCGGGTGGCCCTTTTAAGCTCGGACCGAAACCACGGGGTCTTCTTGGACTTCCAACGGGATACCCTGACCGTGGCCTCGGCGGGCTACGAGTTGGGCCAGGCCGCGGAGGAGCTACCCTGCTCCTACACCGGTGAGCCCTGCAAGGTCTTCGTCAACGCCAGCTACCTGTTGGACTTCCTCACCTCCTGCCCGGAGCAGGCGGTGGAAATCCACATGGCCCGTTCTGACGCGCCCATTGTCCTGCTGCCGGTTCCCGAGGAGAACAGCCCCCAGGACTGCCTCTACGTCCTCATGCCCATCAAGTTCGCTGCCACTTGATCCTGGTTGGCTTTTCCTGCCGTTTTTTTCGCAGCTTTTCCCACTTCACCTGGAGCCCTCCCCCAGGACTTGCCGTGCTGGCCGGGCCCAACGGCGCCGGCAAGAGCAACCTGCTGGAAGCTCTGGCGGTGTTCGGCAATCTCTCCTCCTTCCGCCCCGGTCCCCCCGCCTCCTGGGTCCAGCACGGGCAGCAGGGGTTCTACCTGAAAGGCGAGCTGCGTGGTCCCTTGGGCTTTTTCGTGCTGGAACAAGAGGCCCGCCTGGGGCACACCCTCCAGCGTGCCCTCCGGCGCAGCGGGCGGCGCTTAGTACCCGCCGAGTACCTGACCCTCTTTCCCGTGGCAACCTTTTCTTCCCACGACCGCGAGCTGATCCTGGGCCCGCCCCAGACGCGGCGCCGCTTCCTCGATCGGCTCGCCTTCCACCTCCAGCCACAACATTTGGACGTTCACTGGCGCTTCCGGCGCGCCCTGCGCCAACGCAACGCGGCTCTTTCCGGCGGCCATCGGGAAGCCTTAGATGCCTTTGAGGGGGAGCTGGCCCGGTGGGCCTTGCAACTGGTGGAATCCCGCCTGTTCGCCCTGCGCCAACTGACCACCGCTTTGGAAGCGGAGTTGGAGCGCTTAGGCTGGCTTTTGCCCAAGCCGCTCTTGCGCTATCATGCACCCGAAGGCCTGGCGGCCAGCACCGGCGGCGAGCAAGACCTGCGCCATACGCTGCGCCGCAGCCGCCCGTTGGAGCTGGCCCGGGGCCACACGCTGGTGGGTCCGCACCGCCACGACGTTGCTGTCACCTTATCGGGGCGGCCAGCCCGAGAGCTGCTCTCCGCGGGGCAAGTGAAGCTCCTGGCCACTGCCCTGCGGCTGGCCGCAGTGGTGGTGACCACCAGCAGGAGAAAGGTGGCACCGTTGGTGGTCTTTGATGACGTGGACGCCGAGCTGGACGGCGGGGTCCTCACCCCGTTGCTGCAACGTCTGGCGGCCCTCGCGCCGCAGGTGGTGGTCTCCACCGCCCACCCTGAGGTAGTGCTCCCCCGTTTCCCGGAGGCCACCGTGTTGCCCATGCAGGAGGGGCGCCCTGTGGGGGAGGCCTGGCAAAGGAGCTGGTGGTGAGCGAGAACACCTACACCGCAGAGAGCATCAAGGTTTTGCGTGGGCCAGAGGCGGTGCGCAAACGCCCGGGCATGTACATTGGCGACACCGACGACCTCTCCGGCCTCCACCACATGGTGTGGGAAGTGGTGGACAACTCCGTGGATGAAGCCCAAGCGGGTTTTGCCACGCGCATTGCCGTCCGCGTTCACACGGACAACTCGGTCACGGTGGAGGACAACGGGCGCGGCATCCCCGTGGATTTGCACCGCGAGACCGGTCGCCCCGCCGCCGAGGTCATCATGTGCGAGCTGCACTCCGGCGGCAAGTTTGACAACAAATCCTACAAGGTTTCCGGCGGCCTCCACGGGGTCGGGGTGTCGGTGGTGAACTTCCTCTCCGAGTGGCTGCGGCTAGAAATCCGACGCGACGGCGCGGTCTGGGAGCAAGAGTACCGCCGCGGGGTTCCCGTGACCCCCTTGCAGCGGGTTGGGAAATCGGCCAAGACCGGCACCACCATCACCTTCAAACCCGACCCGGAGATCTTTTCCGTCACCCAGTTCCACGCTGACCTGCTCATCCAGCGGTTGCGCGAGCTGGCGTTCCTCAACCCCGGCCTTGCCATCACCTTCACCGATGAGCGCACGGGGCTGGAGCAAAGCTTTCAGTTCAAGGGTGGGCTCGCGGCCTTCGTGGAGTTCCTCAACCGCTCCAAGAATGTCCTGCACCCCAAGCCAATCCTCCTGGTAGACCGCAACAGCGAGGGGGAGGAGGTGGCCTTGGCGTTGCAGTGGCACGACGGCTACACCGAGAACGTCCTAGCCTTTACCAACACCGTCTTCAACAGCGACGGTGGTGCGCACCTTTCCGGTTTTCGCGCTGCCCTCACCCGCACCATCAACGCCTATGCCCAAGCCAATAACCTCCTCAAGGGGTTGCCCGAGGGGCTTACCGGTGACGACGTGCGGGAGGGGCTCACCGCGGTCATTTCGGTCAAGATCAAGGATCCCAAGTTCTCCTCCCAGACCAAGGACAAGCTGGTGTCCTCCCACGTCAAGGGGTGGGTGGAGTCGGTGGTGAACGCTCGCCTGGCAGAGTTTTTTGAGGAAAACCCCACCCTGGCCCGCCGCATCGTGGCCAAATGCGTGGACGCCGCGCGCGCCCGCGAGGCAGCGCGGAAGGCGCGGGAGCTGACGCGAAGGAAAACCGCCCTGGAGCACGCCTCCCTGCCGGGCAAGCTGGCCGATTGCCAGGAACGGGACCCGGCCCAGGCGGAGCTCTTCTTGGTGGAGGGGGATTCCGCTGGCGGTTCAGCGAAGCAGGGCCGTGACCGCCGCTTCCAGGCCATCCTCCCGTTGCGCGGCAAGATCCTCAACGTGGAAAAGGCCCGCTTTGACAAGATGCTGGCCAACGAGGAAATCCGCACCATTATCCAATGCCTGGGCACAGGCATTGGCAAGGAGGATTTTGACCTGGCGCGGCTGCGCTACCACAAGATCATCATCATGACCGACGCGGACGTGGACGGGGCCCACATTCGCACGCTCTTGTTGACCTTCTTCTTCCGCCACTTCCGCCCCATCATTGAGCGCGGTTTCCTCTACATTGCCCAGCCGCCCCTGTACAAGGTGGCAGTGAAAAAGGAAGAGCGCTACCTAAAAGACGACCTGGAGCTCTCCGCGTTCCTCTTAGATCGCCTCTCGGCCAACGCCCGCCTCACCTTGGCCAGTAACGGCCAGGTCCTGGAGGGAAAGGCGCTGAAAGAGGCGATCCGCAAACTAGAAGCCTATTCGGCCCACCTGGAGCGCTTGGAGCTCCGCGGCATCCCGCGCGAGGTGGTGCTGCTGTTCCTGCGCCAAGGGATTCGTCAGCGCCAGGACCTGGCCGATCCCACCACCCGTAAGACCCTCCAGGAGGAGCTCCTGGCCTTGGGCTTTGAGGAGGTGGTGGTCGGTGAGGACGAGGAGCACCAGGTTCCGGTCTTCCGCGTGACGGTGCGGAAAAACGGCCTCACCAAGCAGGTGGAGGTGGGCTACCCCCTCCTGCGCACCTCCGAGTATGGGCAGCTGGTGCAGTTGGCGCGCGATGTGGCGCCCTTTGACTACCCGCCCTTTTACCTGGAACTGGACGGCCACCGTCACACCATGGACTCGGTGGCTTCCCTCCTGGAGCGGGTCTACCAAGCCGCCCGGCAGGGGGTCACGGTGCAGCGCTACAAGGGCTTGGGGGAGATGAACCCCGAGCAGCTGTGGGCCACCACCATGAACCCGGAAACCCGAAGGCTTCTGCAGGTGCGCGTGGAAGATGCGGCGGAGGCGGAAGAGCTGTTCACCATCCTCATGGGGGATGCGGTGGAGCCCAGGCGGGATTTTATCGCCGCCAACGCCCTTGAGGTGGTGAACTTGGACGTGTAAACGGGGAAGGCGGCCAGGATGAGCGACTCGTTGTTTGCCCGGGAAGAGAAGATCCCCGTTGCCATTGAGCAGGAGCTGAAGCGGTCGTACCTGGATTACGCCATGAGCGTGATCATCGGCCGCGCCCTGCCGGATGTACGGGACGGCTTGAAGCCGGTCCACCGGCGCATCCTCTATGGCATGTGGGAGCAGGGGAACACCGCCGGCAAGCCCTACAAGAAGTCCGCCCGCATCGTCGGGGATGTGATGGGGAAGTACCACCCCCACGGCGATGCCGCCATCTACGACGCCCTGGTGCGGATGGCCCAAACCTTTTCCATGCGCCACGTGTTGGTGGATGGGCAAGGGAACTTCGGCTCGGTGGACGGGGACAACCCGGCGGCGATGCGTTACACCGAGGTGCGGTTGGCTCCCTTGGCAGAGGAGATGTTAGGCGAGGACCTGGACAAGGAAACGGTGGACTGGCAGCCTAACTACGACGGCTCCCTGCAGGAGCCGGTGGTCTTGCCGGCCCGTTTCCCCAACCTCCTGGTCAACGGTTCCTCGGGCATTGCCGTGGGCATGGCCACCAACATCCCCCCCCACAACCTGGGTGAGGTCGTGGACGCCTGCGTGGCCCTGGCCAACAACCCCGACTGCTCGGTGGAGGAGTTGATGCGCTTCGTCCCCGGCCCGGACTTCCCCACTGCCGCCATCATCCGCGGCAGTGAGGGGATTAGGAAAGCCTACGCCACCGGCCAGGGTGCCGTGCAGGTGCAGGCCCGGGCCGTGATTGAACACCACGCCAAGGGGGGCAAGACCGCCATCGTGGTCACCGAACTGCCCTACCAGGTGAACAAGGCCAAGTTGGTGGAGCGCATTGCCGAACTGGTGCAGAACAAGGAACTGGAGGGGGTGGCGGACCTCCGGGATGAGTCCGACCGGGATGGCATCCGCGTGGTGGTGGAGCTCAAACGCGATGCGGTGCCGCAGGTGGTGCTGAACCAGCTCTACAAGCTCACACCCATGCAGACCTCCTTCGGGATCAACCTGTTGGCCATCGTGGACGGCCAACCCAAGGTGCTCACCCTCAAGCAAGCCCTGGAGCACTTCTTGGCCTTCCGCAAAGAGGTGGTGGTGCGCCGCACGCGCTTTGACCTGGCGCGGGCGCGGGAGCGGGCCCACATCTTGGAAGGGCTCGTGGTGGCCCTGGATCACCTGGACCAAATCATTGCCACCATCCGGCAAGCGGCTGATCCACCCACTGCCAAGGGTGAGCTGTGCCACCGCTTCGGTCTGTCCGAGCAACAAGCCCAGGCCATCCTGGATCTGCGCCTGCAGCGCCTCACCGCTTTGGAGCGGGACAAGATCTTGGCGGAATACCGGGAAGTCCTGGCCCTCATGGAGCGCCTGAGCGCCATTTTGGGCTCCGAGCAGCTGGTGCGGGAGCTGGTGGTGGAGGAGCTGCTGGCCATCAAGCGCCGCTTTGCCGAGCCCCGGCGCACGGAAATCCTCCCCGATGCCAGCGAGCTGTCCCTGGAAGACCTCATCGTGGAGGAGGACGTGGTGGTCACCGTGACCCGCTCGGGCTACATCAAACGCTCCCCCGTTTCCGCCTACCGCGCCCAACGGCGGGGCGGGCGGGGTCGGCGGGGGGCCCTGGCGCGCGATGAGGACCCGGTGGAGCACCTTTTTGTCGCCTCCACCCACGATGTGCTGTTGGTGTTTACCTCAAAGGGGAAAGTGCATGCCCTCAAGGTTCACGAAATCCCCGACGCTTCCCCCGCCTCCCGCGGCAAGGCCATCGTCAACCTCTTGCCCATTGAACAGGAGGAGCGGGTGGCAGCCTTGGTGGCGGTGAAGGAGTTTGCCCAGGAGCGTTTCTTGCTGTTTGCCACGCGCGCGGGAAAGGTAAAGCGAACCTCGCTGGCCGCCTACGCCAACATCCGCAGTGGGGGCATTGCCGCCATCGCCTTGGACGAGGGCGATGACCTCTTGGCGGTGCGCCTCACCGACGGGAAAAGCCACGTGTTCTTGGGCACCCACCGCGGCATGGCCATTCGTTTCTGCGAGGAGGAGGTGCGGCCCATGGGTCGCGTGGCCAGCGGGGTACGGGGGATTGCCCTGCGGGAGGGGGACTTCGTGGAGGAGATGGCCTGTTTCCCCCAACAGGGAGGGGGGGATATCCTGGTGGTATCGGAAAAGGGGTACGGCAAACGCACACCGGTGGAGGAGTTCCGCCTCCAGGGCAGGGGCGGCACCGGGGTGATCCTCATGCACCTCACCGAGCGCACGGGGGCGGTGGCGGGGATCCGCTACGTCCACGGGGAGGATGACGTGCTCTTGGTGACCGCCCAGGGGATGCTCATCCGCACCAAGGCAGCGGAGATCCGCCGTACGGGCCGGGCCGCCCAGGGGGTCCGCTTGATCCAGCTGAACGGCGACGACCGCGTGGTGGCGGTGGCCCGCTTAGCCGAGCGGGAAGAAAACCACGGAGGGACTGATGAAGCTCTTCATTGATACGGCAAACGTCCGGGAAATCGCTGAAGCCCTTTCCTGGGGCGTGGTGGACGGGGTCACCACCAACCCCAGCCTGGTGGCTAAGGAGGGTCGCAACTATCACGAGCTGTTGGCGGAGATCTGCCGGCTTACCTCAGGACCGGTGTCGGCAGAGGTGCTGGCCACCGACGCCGCCGGCATGGAACGGGAAGGGCGCGAGCTGGCGGGGATCGCGGAGAACATCGTGGTGAAGCTGCCCCTCACCCCAGAAGGGTTGCGGGTGTGTGCTCGTTTTGCCGAGGAAGGGATCGCCACCAACGTCACCCTCTGTTTTTCCCCGGCTCAGGCCCTCTTAGCTGCCAAAGCCGGCGCCACCTACGTCAGCCCCTTTGTGGGGCGGTTGGATGACGTGGGCCATGTCGGTATGGAGGTGGTGCGCGACATCGTGGAGATTTACCAAAACTACGAGTTCCCCACCCAAGTGCTGGTGGCCTCGGTGCGCCACCCGCAGCACGTGGTGGAGGCAGCGCTGCTGGGCGCGGACGTGGCCACGGTGCCGTTCAAGGTGCTGCAACAGCTCTTCCACCACCCCCTCACCGAAGCCGGCTTGGCCCGCTTCTTGGCCGATTACCACAGTGCGCAAAAGGTGCAATGAGGGTTTTGACAGGTATCAGGGGTGCACGTAAAGTTGCGGTTGGGTGCGGCGAGAGCGCCGCAGGAGGTGGGATATGAACTTCACCTCGCCGGAGTTTCGGGTCAAGGTGGGCCTGGCGGAAATGCTCAAGGGCGGGGTCATCATGGACGTCACCGACGCTGCCCAGGCGCGCATTGCCGAAGACGCGGGGGCGGTGGCGGTGATGGCCTTGGAGCGGGTTCCCGCCGATATCCGCGCCGAGGGTGGCGTGGCCCGCATGGCCTCCATTGAAAAAATTGAGGAGATCATGCAGGCGGTTTCCATTCCCGTCATGGCCAAGTGCCGCATTGGGCACGTGGCGGAGGCCCGCATCCTGGAGGCCCTGCAGGTGGATTTTGTGGACGAGTCGGAGGTTTTGACCCCGGCGGATGAGGAAAACCACATCTGGAAGCACGATTTCCGCGTACCCTTTGTCTGTGGCTGCCGGAACTTGGGGGAGGCGCTGCGGCGCATTGCCGAAGGTGCGGCCATGATCCGCACCAAAGGCGAAGCAGGTTCGGGCAACATCGTGGAGGCGGTGCGGCACCTGCGGGCAGTGCAGCGGGAACTGCGCCGGCTCACCACCCTGGCCCCCGAGGAGTTGGTGGCGGCCTCCAAGGAGTTGCAGGCGCCCCTCGAGCTGGTACAGTGGGTGGCTACCCACGGCAAGCTCCCCGTGCCCAACTTTGCCGCGGGCGGTGTGGCCACGCCGGCGGATGCGGCGCTGTGCATGATGCTCGGTGCCGAATCGGTTTTTGTGGGCTCGGGCATCTTCAAGTCCGAGGATCCCGCGCGGCGGGCGGCGGCCATCGTCAAGGCGGTGGCGCAGTGGCAGGACCCGGAAGCCCTTCTGGAGGCCTCGCGCCACCTGGGTGGCGGCATGCGTGGCTTGGATGTGTCCCGCCTCACGCCGGAAGAGATGCTGTCCCGTCGGGGGTGGTAGGTGGTGGGGGTTTTGGCCCTGCAAGGCGATTTCAGCGCCCACCGCCAGGCGCTGGCGGAGCGCGGGCTGGTAAGCTGCGAGGTACGCAAACCCCAGCACTTGGAGGGTCTCACCGGCCTGGTGCTGCCGGGGGGTGAGTCCACCACCATGCTCAAGCTCTTGGACGCCTTTGGCCTCCAGCAGCCGCTGGTGGAGGCCATTACCGCCGGCTTGCCCGTTTTGGCCACCTGCGCCGGCATCATCCTCCTGGCGGAAGAGGTGCGGCATCCCAGCCAACCCTCCTTGGGGTTGCTGCGGGTGGCGGTGGAGCGCAACGCCTACGGTCGGCAGCTGGCCTCCACCGTCGCCCAGCTGCAGGTCACCGATGAGCTGCCCACACCCTCTCTGGAGGGGGTGTTCATCCGCGCGCCCCGGGTGGTGCGGGTGGGGGAGGGGGTGAAGGTGTTGGCCACGCGGGGGGAGGACCCCGTTCTGGTGCGCCAAGGGGCGATCTTGGCCGCCACCTTCCACCCTGAGCTTTCCCCGGCCAGCCCGGTGGTCGCCCTTTTTGCCGACATGGTGAGGAGGAAGTCGTGAGCTCAGCCATTCGCGTGGAGCAACAGGGCGGGGTTACGGTGCTGGTGATGGAGGCGGGGGTGAACGCCCTGGACGAGGCGTTGATCGCGCAACTGCGCCAGCAGTTTTCGGACCTGCGGTCCGCTGGGGCACCGGCGCTGGTGCTGGCCTCCCAGCACCCCCGGGTTTTCTGCCCCGGCCTGGACCTGAAGAAGCTAGATGGGGCTCCCCGCCCGGTGGTTCGCCAGGCGATGGAGGGTTTTTTGGCCCTGCTGCGCGAGCTGGTCAGCTACCCTGGTCCCACCGTGGCAGCGGTGGCAGGCCACGCCATAGCCGGCGGGTGCCTGATCGCCATGGCCTGCGATCGCCGCGTCATGGCCCGTTCCGGGGCGCGCTTGGGGTTGTCGGAGGTGAACCTGGGCATCCCCGTCCCCGCCGGGGCGGTGGCCATGCTCTTGGCCCTCTACCCCACCCGCTCGGTGGAGCAAATGGTCTTGGAAGGGGACGGGT
The DNA here is from genome assembly GCA_025060245.1 of Thermoanaerobaculum sp. Taxonomy (GTDB): domain Bacteria; phylum Acidobacteriota; class Thermoanaerobaculia; order Thermoanaerobaculales; family Thermoanaerobaculaceae; genus Thermoanaerobaculum. The sequence continues at coordinate 13,440 of JANXCP010000045.1, forward strand.
ACGGTGGGGAGCGGGCCCTGGAGCTGGGCTTGGTGGAGCGTCTGGCGGCGCCGTCGGAGGTGGTGATGGAGGCGGTGCGCTTGGCGCGCCACATGGCTTCCCGCCCCCAACCCGCGTTCCAACTGGCGAAAGGTTACCTGCGCGCCCACCTGGCTGACTCCATGGCCCAACGGGACGCAGAACACCTGGAGGCGTTCCTGGACTGTTGGTTTGCCCCCGAAACCCAAGACCGCCTCGGAGCGGTGCTCAGCGAGGGGCGGGGCTAGAAGCGGTAGGTTTCCCCCTGTTGCAGCTCCACCACGGGCTGGGGAAACGGGGTGGTGGACAATTCCTGGCGCAGCTCTTCCAAGTACCGTGGCTTGAGGTGGTAGAGGTACACCGGCACCTGTCGCGACAGCTTTTGCAGCTCCTGCGCCAGGGTTTGCGGGGTGAGGTGGAGGGAGAGGTCGGCGATCCGCTGCAGGCGCGAGGGGAACGACACCTCCACGATGAGGGCGCGCAGGTTGGGGCAGCGGTTGGCCGCCTCCCACACCTCCTGAGTGGGCCCTGTATCGGAGGTGAACAGCACGGCTCCCCCACCCTGTTCTTCCACGAGGAAACCGCAGGTGGGGACGGTGTGGTTCACGGGAATCGGGGTCAGGGTGAGGTGGCCCACGGCAAAGGGTACCCGCGGCAGCATTTGCACCAGCTTCACCGCCGGCGCCAGTTGCGACGGGATGCGGGTGAAGTCAGGCCAGAGGTCGTTGTTGAACAGATGCCGCTTCACCGTGTCGTGGACCTCCGGAGTGAGGAGGATCTCCAAGGTCTTCGCGCCGTCGGCAAAGACGTTTTCCACCAAAAACGGGATGGAGGCCACGTGATCCAGGTGGGAGTGGGAGAGCACAATCCGCGACACCCGCTCCTGTTCCGGCACGGTTAAAGCCTGGGTCAGCGAACCGGCGTCCAGCGCCAGGGTGCCGTCTACCAAAAAGGAAGTCATGCGGCAGGCGGGGCTGGAACCCCCAAAGCTGCCTAAGATGCGCCATTCCATGGGCGCATTATACGCGCCGGCAGGTACACTGTACCGATGGCCACGCCCTGGGTCCTTCTGGGCACTGCCAGTGAGGAGCTGGCGCTCCATCTGGGCTGGGACCTCTTGGGCCAACCGGCACCGCAGCTGAGGGTCCTGCCGGTGAGCGAGCTGGCGGTGGTCCTTCCGCGCTCCCGCGACCCGCAGCGGGAGGTGTACCTGGACCGCTGCCGCGCCGACCGTGTGCCCGTGCTCTTCCGCCCTTCCGGCGGCGGGGCGGTGGTGTTGGCTCCGGGGATGCTGACGGTCTCGGTATGGGCGCCATGGCCCGGGGCGAAGCGCGTGGAGCTGGTGTTCCGCCACTTCTGCGGGCTTCTGGCCAGTGCGGTGACCCAAGCAGGGGGGCCGCCACTGGCGCTGCGCGGCGTTTCGGACTTGTGTGTGGGTGATCGGAAGGCGGTGGGCTGCTCCCTGCGCCTGGGTCAACAGAACGTGCTCTTCCAAGCCTCGGTGTTGGTACACCCCAACCTGGAGCTGTTGCACCGCTACCTCCCCTTCCCTTCCCGCGCCCCCGACTACCGCCGCGGCCGTCCCCACCGGGAGTTTGTCACCACCCTCCGCGCCGCCGGTTGCCCCCTCACCACCCAGGAGTTGGGCCACGTGTTGGGCCAAGCCTTTGCCCAGAGGCTTGCCTGCGATGGCCGGAGCGGGTAAGCTCACCGCGGCCGATGGTGCGGTGCCTTTGCCTGAGCCTGGTTGTGGTCCTGGCCTTGCCTGTGTCGTCGGCGGCGGTGCAGGTGACCACCCTGGGCGGCAACAAGGTGGACATCTTTAGCCGCGGCGAGCTGCTGGATGTGGTGGCGCTGCTGCAGGCGGCGGGGGCCAAGGTGGGGTTTTCCGCCGCCTCGGGCAGCTACGTGGCGTCACGGGAGGCCAACGAGGTCCACTTCACCCCGGGCGGCTCCCTGGCGGTGATCAACGGGGAGCTGGCGAGCCTGCCAGGACCGGTGCGCACCCTGGAGGGGCGGGTGGTGGCGACGGTGGAAACCGCCTCCGCCCTCCTCAAGCCTTTAGGACTGCGCCTGCTCTCAGGCCCGGGTGGCTTGACCCTGCTCCCCCTGGGGGCGGTGCCGGTGGTGGAGGCGAGCCTGCGTACCAGCGGCGATAGCGCCACCCTGTTGCTTTCCGGTTTTGAGGAAAGGCCGCAGGTGCGGGTGGAGGTGGACGGGGTGCGCCTGGTCTTCGCCGAGGCGGTCCAGCTGGCCTCCACGCCCCGCAGCGACGGCGTGCTGGCCGGGGTGCAGGTCCAAGAGCGGGAGCTGCGGTTCCTGCTGGCGGCCGGCTGGCAGGTGACAGGGAGCGAGTTTGCCGACAACCCCCTGCGGTTGACCGTGAACCTGGTGCGCCAAGCTCCAGCCACCCCGCGGGCCGCCACCCGCACCCAGCCCTTGGTGGTCCTGGACCCCGGCCACGGGGGGGACGACGAAGGTGCCAAGGGTCCCTCGGGTGTGTTGGAGAAAAACCTCACCCTCACCTTGAGTCGCCGGGTGGCAGGCTACCTGCAGCGGGCCGGCGTGGCCGTACGCTTGACGCGGGAAGGGGACGAGGCCCTGGGCCTAGCCGATCGGGTTGCCGTGGCCAACCGCCTGCAGGCGGACTGCTTTGTCTCCATCCACGTCAACGCCGCCACCGCCCGCGGCGCGCGGGGAGCAGAGACCTACTTCATGAGCGCCGAGCCCTCGGACAGCGAGGCGGCCCAGGCGGCGGCGCGGGAGAACGCCCCCGCGGGGCCAGTGCAGCTCATCCTCTGGGAGCTGGCGCACGTGGCCAACCTGGAAGCCTCCTCGCGCCTGGCCTTGGAACTGCAAACCCGCTTGAACCAGCTCTCGGGCATCCGCGACCGCGGTGTCAAACAGGCTCCCTTTGCGGTCCTCACCGGGGCCACCATGCCGGCAGTGCTGGTGGAGGTGGGGTTCTTATCCAACCCCGAGGAAGAGGTGCGCCTCTCCTCGCCGGCGGAGCAGGAACGCCTGGCCGCCACCCTGGCCGAGGGGATTCTGGCCTTCCTCCGCAATCGCCCTTCCCCTCCCCCGAACCCATGAGGCCGGCGACGGCGGTCCTGGGCGCAGTCCTTTGGGCCTTGGCCTGCGGGCGCAGTGCGCCGCCACCCTCTGCTCCCGCTCCTCCGGTTCAAACCCCAGGCCAAACCGCCTTTGTGGTCCTGCTCTTCCCTGGGGAAGATCTGCTGCTGCACCGCGAAACCCGGGAGATCCCCGAGCTTCCCCCTACCCCGGAAGCACAGGCCCGGGTGGTGCTGCAGGAGCTGCTTTCAGGCCCCCGGTCGCCCCT
>JANXCP010000046.1 GCA_025060245.1 Thermoanaerobaculum sp.
ACCAGCCCTGGAGGTGGTGGATTCAGGGACGGTGAGCGCCGCCCTGGGCGTGTTGGTGCTGTTTGCCGCGCGCATGGCGTTCCGAGGCTTGGCCGCTGGGGAAATTCGCCGGCGGGTGGAGGCCATGCGGGAGCGGGTGCACATGGTTTTCGTGGTGGACACTTTGGAGTACTTGGCTCGCGGGGGCCGTATCGGGAAGGCTCGAGCGCTTGTGGGCCAAATGCTGGGCATTAAGCCCATCTTGACCGTTGCTGACGGCGAAGTGGCAGCCCTGGATCGGGTACGAGGTGGAAGGATGGCCCACCCACGGCTGATCGAGCTGTTGAAGAAGATGGTGGACCCGGAAAAGGGCGTGGTGATTTCTGTGGCCCACGCCCAAGCGCCGGTCTGGGCCGATCGGCTGAAAAACCTGCTGCAGCAGAACTTCCAGGTCAAGGAGCTCATTGAGTGTGAGATTGGACCAACGGTGGGCACCCACGTGGGGCCAGGGACGGTTGGGGCGGTGGTGTTCCAACCTCAACCTGAGGAAGAACATCTCATCGCCCCCCTTGCCAAAGCCTAAGGGGCGAGCTGCGAAACCAGGCAAGACAAAAGAAGACGCCGGCACTCGGGGGTGGGTGACCAGGCTCAGGTGCCCTGGACGCACGCCCCATCCCCATCGCCAATGGCCCAGAAGCGCTGGACGGTGGCAAAAATTACCTGCATGAGGCGGCCGCAAAGGCGGGGAGGAGCCTAAAACCCTTCACCTGCTGCCGCCACCACCAGCGGAAAGAAAGGGTGGCGAGGCGTTCCGCGGCGCGGAGCCCTTGGGCTGTGGTCCACGAGCAGCGCAAGTTCCATTGGAGCCGCCGCCATGATCCCTCCCGCTGGCGGGCTCGGGTGGTGTGGCGGCGTGCCCAATCCGCAGAGCACCACCGTTGTATAGGCCTATCTCGTTTCCAGGTGCCGTAGCCGCGGAAATCCAGGACGAATGTACAAAGCCTGTGCTGTGCCAAAGACCGCGCCAAACCCACACCTCTCCCGGGATGTCCCCAAGCCGGTAGCGTGCTCGGCAAACCCCGTCTGAAGTCGTGGCCGAGGGTCGGATCGCTGTCGGTTCCACCACCTCTGGCGCCACCCCTGTCTTACGGGGCGAAGGTGGAAGGAAAAGCAGCTACAAGGGGTTGAACGGTAGGGGGTTTGCTTCCGCCATGAACGGGAAGGCGTGGACGGTGATCTACGACGGGCAGTGCCACCTGTGCACCTGGGCTCGCCACAGGCTGGAGCGCCGCTCCCAGGGTCACCCGCTGTGTTTTGTGGATGGTGCCGCTGCCGCCCATGAAGGGATCCCGCAGGAACTGCAGGTGGCGGCGCCGGATGGCACACGCTTGGGCGGTTTTGCGGCCCTGGTGGTGCTTTGGTCGCTGGGCAGCCGCTGGCCTCGCTTTTGGCGAATGCTCCTCTGGCCCCCGCTTTTGTTTTTGGGAAACCGGCTCTACCGTTGGGTGGCGCGCCACCGGCGCCGCTGGTTTGGGCAGCAGGAAAGGCTTGTGCCTTAAGGTACAATCTCCCCGTGGCGGCCAAGGACCAGGTGGTGGTGGTGGGTGCCGGAGTGGTGGGTCTCGCCACCGCCGCCTACCTTGCCCAATCCTCGCGGTATGCCGTGGTGGTGCTGGAAGCGGAGGAGGAGGTGGCTTACCACCAGTCGGGGAGGAACTCGGGGGTCATCCATTCCGGCCTCTACTACCGCCCCGGCTCGCTGAAGGCGCAACTCACTCGGGAGGGGCGGGCGCAGCTGCTGCGCTTTTGCCAGCAACATGGTGTGCCCTTTGCGCTGTGCGGCAAGCTGGTGGTGGCCACCAGGGAACGACAGCTGACCGCCCTGCAGGAGCTGGCGCGCCGCGGGGAGGCGAACGGCCTGGAGCGGCTGGAGTGGGTGGACGGAAAGGATATTCCCCGTTTTGAACCCTACGCCCGGGGTGTGGCGGCCCTCTGGGTGGGCGACACCGGTATTGTGGACTTTCGCCAGGTGGCCCAGGCCTTGGCACGGCAGGTGGAGGCTGCCGGAGGGAACATCCTGCTGGGTTTTCGCGTGGAGGGGTTGCACTTTGCCGGAGGGCAGTGGCGGATTTGGGGGCGCAGAGGAGAGGTTGCGGCGCGGGGTTTGGTGGTGTGCGCCGGCCTCCAAGGGGACCGTCTGGCGCGGCGGGCCGGACTGACCCCTGCGGTGCAGATTGTCCCCTTCCGTGGGGAATACTGGGAGCTTGCGCCCCAGCGGCGGCATCTGGTGCGCCACCTCATCTACCCGGTTCCTGACCCTAGGTTTCCCTTCTTGGGGGTGCATTTTACGCGGCGGGTGGATGGGCGGGTGGAGGCCGGGCCCAATGCGGTTTTGGCCTTTGCCCGGGAGGGATATCATTGGAGCAAGATCTCCTGGCGGGACCTGGGGGAAACCTTGAGCTTCCCCGGCTTTTGGCGCCTAGTGCGGCGTTACTGGCGCACCGGCTGCGGGGAAATGTTCCGTTCCCTGTCCAAGGCGGCCTTCTGTCGGGCGCTGCAGGAGCTGGTGCCGGAGGTTCGTCCCGCCGATCTGGTGGGAAGGGGATCCGGGGTACGGGCGCAAGCCTTGGATCGCCAAGGGAACCTGTTGGACGACTTTGCCTTTTCCGAGGGCCCCCAGGCCCTTTTCGTGCTCAACGCCCCTTCACCGGCGGCCACCGCGTGTATGGCCATTGGCCGAGCGATCGGCGAACGGCTCAAGGCGATCTTGACCTAACCTGGTCTTTGCAGCTGTTCCGCCAGCCAATTTTGGGCGACCTCGCGCCGGTTCAAGGCCGCTGCCCTGCCCTGAAAAAAAGGAGGCTTGCCTCCCCCTCGCCCCGCGAGGATTTTCGCCACCCCTTCCCCTAGGAGGGTGAGGTCGGCACGGTGGGTGGCCAGGAGAAAAACGCCCGCGGCCCCTTCCCCGGCTGTAAGGAGCAGGGTGCCCGCTGGCCGGGCGTGGAGGAATGCGCGGGCCGTGGTTTGCAAGAAGGCGAGGTCCGCCCGAGTACCGTGCCAGCTCACCAAGGCATTCTGATCGGCGGCCAGTTTTGCTCCCAGCAGCTGGGCCAGTTCTTCTTGGGTGTGGCGCAATTCCCGTCGCAGCTGCTCTAGCTGCCCTACTTTGGTCTCAGCCACGGTGACCAGCTCCCCATCGCTGGCGCCGAAGAGCCTGCGCAGGGCGGCGTTGCGCTCCTCGTGGCGGTGGAGGCGCTGGCGCAGCCTCGCTCCTGCGACGAAGTAGAGGCGGGTGCCGCCGCGCATGGGCTCGGTGTGGAGCAACGCCAGGGCCTCCACCTCTGCGGTGCTTCGTAGGTGGGTGCCACCGCAGGTGGCCACGTCCACCCCCACAATTTCCACCAGGCGTATCGAACCTTCATGCCCTTCGGGAAGCCCACGACTGCGTACCTTGGGATAGCGAGCCAGCTCTTCCAATCCCACCCAATGGACGCGGATGGGATGGGCTTGGTGCACCTCCGCCATCGCCGCCTCTTCGAGGACCGCCACCTGGGACGGGGTGAGCGACGGCACGTCCAGTTCCACGTCGCACAACTCCACCCCCAGGTGAAAGGCCGTGGTCCTCCAACCAAACCGATCCTCCGCCACTGCCGACAGGAGGTGCTGCGCGGTGTGCTGCTGCATGTGGTCGTATCGCCGCTGCCAATCCAACTGCAGCCGCACGTGGCCCTGAGGGGGCGCAGCGGCAAGCCAGTGGCGGATCGCGGACCCAGCCTTTTGCACGTCCACCACTGGGATCCCTTCCACTGTTCCCCGGTCTGCGGGCTGGCCTCCCCCCTCAGGGAAAAACAACGTGTCCTCCAGCTCCACCCAAAAGCCGCGGCTGTCTTGGCCGGCGGCCACCACCTGGGTTTCCATGTGGGTCATGTACGGGTCGCGGAGGTAGGCAGGCCATGCGCTCATGGGGTGATGGTAGCGCAGGGAGTCGGTGGGCCAGGGCCATGGCTTGTGGCCGGGAGGTGGGGGAGAATCGTGAGCTGGCTCACTGACGCCGAGAGATTTCCCGCTTAACTTGGTTGCCGAAAGGAACCGCCATGAGGAGTTGCGCCCGCCTGTTCGCCCTTCGGCCAGTGCGCGGAGACCGGGTCCGCCACTGCTCGTTCCTCTTTGCCTGGACATTGTTCCTCCTTGCCCTGGCCATGGGTGCTCTAGCACAGAACCCACCAACCCGGGAAGGCAAGCTGGTGGGTACCGTGGAGCTCCTTCCGTCGGTGGGCCTCGTGGGGGACTGGAGGGTCGCCGGGGTGACGGTGCGCGTGACTGAAACCACCTGGGTTGACCAGGATCACGGTGCGGTGGCGGTGGGTGCCCTGGTGAAGGTTGAGGGATCCTGGTTGAGCGACCACAGTTTGCACGCCTTGTCGGTGAAGGTGCTGGCGAACCCTGGGGCGGTGTCTCCGCCGCGCGGCTGGAAAGAGTTCGCAGTGATCAAGTTGCAGCCCACGGGGAGTGCCCCGGCAGGTGCGGAAGGGGTGGCGTTGTTGCGAGTCCTGGCCGCGGAGGGTGGTGGCCTGCGGGAGGACTTCAAGGTCGGGGTGGAGCGGCTTTTGGGGCGCCGGTGGTACGAGGTGTACAACGATGAGGTGCACGCGGGCTCGCTGCTCACCAACGATGCCGGGGAAGGTCACCTCTTCCTTTCCACCGCTGCTGTGCCCGGAGCAGAACCTTTCCCGCCGGGCCTGTCACCTTTGCTGCAACGGCAACGCGTGGAGGTGCGAGACGGCAGCACGGTGGTGCTCACGGGCCGTTTGGCGGATGCCCAGTGGGTGGGAGATGGCCACCCCCAAAGGGAGTACTTGGCCGTAGCACCGCTGCAAACGCCTGCAGGGTCGGTGCTGGGCTTGGGGGTGGCGGAGGTTAAGGAAAGCAAGGAAAGCTTTACCCTAGCTGCCTTTTCCCTGCCGCCCCATGCGCCCGTGACGGTAGTGGTGGACGGGCAGAGGCTGGCCACGGTGGTAACCCATGCCCAGGGTCACCTCCACGTGATCTTCACCACCCAGCCCACAGGTGAGCAATTGCCCCTGCCGGAGGAGTTGCGCCCCGTCGCCTCCTGGCAAAGGTTGGAGCTGCGCACTACCGCAGGTGAGCTGTTGGCTTCGGGTGAGTTTTCGCAAATCGCCCGGCCGGGTACGGCCACGGCCCCAGGGCAGGTGCGCCGCTGGCTGGGGAGACCCCCACGGTAAGCCTCATCCCTCCTCGCTGCAGTCCCGGGCCGAAGGCCCGGGATTTTTTTGTGCCTTCACCTGGCGCGGTGCGTGAGCCCGGCGGAGCCTTGGCCCAAGGAAGATGATGATGCGCTCCTCCGGCCTCCAGTTGCTCACCTATGCCGCCGCCTCGCTGTGGCACGGGGAAATGCAACCCGGCCAACGCCTTGGCCTGGGGGAGGTGGCGTGCTTCCGGCAGCCTCTGGGGCAGGTTGGCGGGTGGCGGCGGGGCCTTTTGCTTTTTTCCGCCTTCCTCCGAAAACGGTTTGGCCTTTTGCCGAAAAATCGCGGCCGCCGGTGGCAGGGTGCACTTGGGGCGGGCAGGAGGGCAGCGGCGGAGGTGCAGCTGAAGGGCCACCACGCCCCCCCACCGGGCCTTTGGGGTGGAGCTCCCCGGCGGGGGGCAGGAGGTGGTGGAGCCGTCGGGTCCTGGTCCGTTCGCTGAACGGGAGGACCCAGGAGCTCGTCTTCTGGGTTCGCCGGCCCGGCGGGAAAAGCTCAGACAAGCTTCCCCTTCCCGGAGGGTGACAACAAACAGCAAAAAAATACTTGGGACGAGAAGGGTTTTGACGATGAGCAAGAGAATTGTTTTTTTGGCGTTGGTTTTGGCGATCGGTTCGGTGGCTGCGGTGGGGTACTCGGATTGTGTTGCCTGGGATGTGTGTTTTGCCTGCGATTTTTCCACCAAACTGTGTCGGCCGGCCTTCTCCAAGGGGTATTGCGAGTGCACGGCGGGGGTGTCGGAAACCGGGGGTCGCCTTTGCGTGGCTAGCGGAGGCACGTGCAGGGTGGTTAAGATTTTCTGAGCACGCGGAGAGGGGGAGGGGCGCTGTGGTTCATCTCCTTTCGGCCGAAGCGGCGTTGGTGGTGAGTGTGGGGCTTCCTTCCGGGGTGGCTCCCCCAGCCCAGGTGCGGGTGAAGGTGGCGGGTCAGGAGGCCCGGGAGGTGACGGTGGCGCCGGGGGAAAAGGCGCGCGTGCTTGTGCCCGCCGCCAGCCTAGTGACCGTCACCTGCCACGCCCCGGCTTTCCTGGGCGGGGCAAAAACCGTCTTGGTGGAGGCGGGGGAGGTGGCCCTGGTATGTGGTCTTTGGCCGGAGGCCTGGGTGGCCGGGGCCTTGGGATGGGCCGGCCAGCCCGGCGAGGCCAAGGCCATGAGTTGGCGCTTGCTGGCCAGCGAGGGGAGCCCGAAGGCCTGCCGCAAGCGGGTGAGTGCCAGCTCTTGCCACAGAGTCGCTTTCGCTGCGCTTTGCCTGCCGGTACGCGAAGCTTCGTCCTGCAGGTAGCCGGCTTGGCTGGCCACTACTTTTGGCAGCTGCCACTGGCTGCCGGGGCCTCCAAGGAGCTGGGGATCCTGCCCTTGATCGCGGGCGCTTCCCTAGCGGGTTGGGTGACAGCCGAGGATCGCCAGTTGGCCAAGGCAGTGGTGGAGGTGCAACCGGCCGCTGGGGCCGAGGCGGAGAAGGTGACACAGGCCGTGAACCAGGCTGGTTTTTTTCAGGTGGCGGGGTTAGGACCAGGACAGGTGGTGGTGCGGGCGCGACGGGGGGAGTGGGAGTCGCCGCCGGTCCGCGTGGAGCTCACCGCCGGTGCGGAGACCATCCTCAAAGATCCTCTGATGCTCCTGCGCCCCCGTTCCCTGGAGGTGCAGGTGGACCCCCCCTTGACCCCGGATGGGCAGTTTTGGCGGGTTGAGCTGTGGGACCGCGACCTGGGGCGGGGGCGGATGGCACTGGTGGCGCGCCAACTCTGCGATGCCAACGGCGGGGTCCGCTTGAGCCGCATACTGCCCCAGCCTTTGGCTGTAAGGGTGTTAGATGGGCAAGGGCAGGCGTTTTACGATGGGGAAGTGGATGCGGCGCGGGAGGAGGTGGTGTTCTTGTCGCTGGACCTCCTCCAGGTGGAGGGGCGGGTACGCTTTGCCGGACACCCTGTGGCGAGGGCTTCGGTTAGCTTTGTTCCTCTGGACCCTTCCTATCCTCCGCCGCAGGCCTTGGAAAGCGAGAGGGATGGCAGCTTTGAGGCCTGGCTTGTGCCGGGAAGCTACGGCGTGGCGGTGGAGGCGGCAGGGTTTTGCCGCCGGGTTTTCCCCCTGCGGGTAGAGGAGCCTCCTTCCCTCCTGGACCTCTCCCTGGACCAAGCCTGCGGCACCCTGGTGTTGCGCTTTGCTGGCCGGCGCATGCAGGAGCTGGCCTTGTTAAGGCTGGGCTGCTGCCCAAGGGGGTGAAGTGGGCGAAGGGGTTTGGGAAATACCCGCCCTGGCCAGTGGCGAATACGCCCTCTGCTTGCTGCAATCGGCCCCTGCCGGAGCGACCGCTTCCCACTGCCGGCAAGGGTTCCTGCCACCTGCTGGCCGATTGATCCTTGATCTTTCGCTGCACACGAACTGAAGTAGATGGCAGCCCTTTGCCCGCAGGCAAGCCCTGACCACCACCGAGGGCTCAAGAGCTGGGGCCAAACCCTAGCTCTCGGGTTGCACCTCTCCCAGGAGCTGGAGAAAGCGCTCGTAGGGCACCGCCTGCCAGCTTTCCACCGAAACCGCCCCTCCCGCCCGTGAGATGAGGGAGACTTTGTGGGCTGTTTCCGCATCCGGTGCTTCGTAGATGTCCATGAAATCGTAGGGGCCGAGGATGGCGTAGTGGGCCAAGAACTTCACCCCGGGGCAGGCGGCTTTCACCCGCTGCAGCCATTCCTTCCCCATGGCCTTGCGGCTTTGGGCGCTTTGACTGCTTTCCGGGGCCAGTTTGGTGAGCAGGATGAACGTGGGCATATCCCCCTCCTTGCTGTGCCGCTGCCATCAATGTAGGGCCGCTTCGGCAAGCCGTCGAGGGTTTGCTATGCTGTCAGGCAAATGAGCTTTAACGAGGGGTACGTGGCGGAGAGGACCCAGTGCCAACGCTGCGGTCTTACCTTCGCCAGAAGTTTTTCTACCTGTGCCGTTTGTGGGGGAACGCTGGCCGCTGGCAGCCCTGAGGAAGGTGGAGGTTGGGTCGTGGTGGCAGTGGCCCACCAGTTGGCTGAGGGTGCCATACTGGGCAACCTTCTTGCCGGGGCGGGCCTTCCTTACCTGGTCCAAACCCGGGGCGTGGTGCAGTACCCGCTCCCCAGCTCGGGCTTGGACCTGCAGTTGGTGCTGGTACCCGCCCATTGCCTGGCCGAAGCGCAGGGGCTGCTGGATGCTGGTCAACGCGGTGAGCTGGAGGTACGGTGCGACGAGGTGGAGGAGGAGGCATGAGCAAACCAGCGCGACTGGGTCGGTATCAAATCCTCGGGGAGATTGGCCGGGGGGCCATGGGGGTGGTCTACCGGGCTTTTGACCCCCAACTGGAGCGGCCGGTGGCCATCAAGGCCATTAGTGCCGAGACGGTTGGCGGCGGAACCACGGAGGAGATCATTGCCCGTTTTGTGCGCGAGGCAAAACTGGCGGCGCGCATTGTTCATCCCGGGGTGGTGACGATCTACGATGCCGGAGAGGATTCCGGGCAACTCTATCTGGTCATGGAGCTGGTGGAGGGGGAGTCGCTGGCGGCGCGGCTGCGACGGGGGGACTTTCCTCGGCAGGCGGAGGCCTTGGAGCTGGTGGCCCAGGTGGCGGAGGCCTTGGGGGCGGCCCATCAGGCGGGGGTGGTGCATCGCGATGTGAAACCTGCCAACATCTTGATCACGCGTGAGGGGAAAGCCAAGGTCAGCGACTTCGGTGTGGCCAAGGCAGTGGGGGAGGGGACAGGGTTGACCCGTACCGGCACCGCCGTGGGAAGTCCCGCCTACATGTCCCCGGAACAGGTGCGGGGTGAGCACGTGGACCCGCGTTCGGATTTGTTTTCCCTGGGGGTCATCCTGTACGAGATGCTCCTGCGCAAGAGGCCTTTTCCTGCGGAAACCCTCACCACGTTGGTGTACCAAATCCTCAACAGTGACCCCTTTGCCGACCCGCAAGCCTTCGGCACCCTGCCCCCGGAGGTGGTGCGCTTCCTCCAGTGGTGTCTGGCCAAAGACCCGGGCCAGCGGATCCCTGACGCAGCCACCTTTGCCACCCAGGCCCGTGCCCTCGCCGCAGGCTCCGGACTGGCCAGCACCCTGGGGACCATGCCCACCATGCCCATCGCCGCAGCCCCACCCCCTGACCGTCCTCCCTCGGCGTCAGAGCGGCCGAGGGGCCACCGGCAGGTGATGTGGGTTGCCTTGGCTCTTTTGCTGGTGGGTGCGGTGGTGAGTCTGTTCTTGTTGCGCCGGCCCAGCCCGCCGCCGGCAACCCTGCTCCTGGCGGACCCCACCCCTGTGCCGGAGCTCGTGGGGCCATTGGGGGAATCCTGGGAGGTCCCCACCCCCACAGCCATCGCCACCCGGCCTTCGGCTCCCACACGCACCCCCTCCCCAACTCGGGAAGAGGCGGTGGTGGTCCTCCCGCCTCCCATTGCTCTTCCCCGCCCCACGGCAACCCCCACGCCGCCGCCGGTGGTGAAGACGTACCTAGGCCGTCACGGGGCGGTGTTTAACGTGGACCCGGAGGAAGCCCTGGTGGAGATCAATGGGCAGGTGATCGGTATCGCCGATGATTGGGATGGCAAGGGAGGGGGGAAGGTCTACTACTTTCCTGGGCCGGGAACCTATTACGCCAAACTTTCGTTGGCAGGTCACAAAACGGTGTGGGTGGCCATCGTCATTACCCCCACTGCCAAGGAGGAACACGCGGACGTGGATTGGGAACTGGAGGAATTTTAAGGGCTGTGGAGGGGCCCAGAGGGAGGTAGGCCATGGAATTTGAGGTACGACGGCTTCGTGCATTACCCGGCTCCGGGGATCGCCGGTGGGTTCGGTTGGTCCTGGTCGGGATCATCCTCGTGGTTCTGTTGTTGTTTGGCAACCCAATTGCAGTGGTTCCCGCGGGGCACGTGGGGGTCAAAGATTTCTTTGGCATCGTCTCCCCCTCCGTCCTTCAACCCGGTGTTCGTCTGGTGCTGCCCTTCACACGGGTGGTGAAGATGTCCGTGCGAACCCAGGAGATGAAGGAAGTGGCGGAGGTGCCGTCTAAGGAGGGGCTCATCATGAACCTGGAGGCTTCGCTCCTCTTTCGCTTGGATGCCGCCCGAGCTCCTGAGGTGTACAAGACCATTGGCCCCAACTACCCGGAAGTGGTGGTGGAGCCGCAGTTCCGCTCCGCGATACGGGAAATCACCGCCTCCTACGAGGCAAAAGCCCTTTACTCCGCGGAACGGGAGCGCATTGCCCAGGAGGTGCTGCAGCTATTCCGCAAGCTCACCGCTGACCGCGGGGTGGTGACAGAGCAGGTGCTGCTGCGCAAAATCGGGCTTCCGCCAGTGGTGGCCAATGCCATTCAGGAAAAGCTCCGGCGGGAGCAGGAAGCAGAGCAAATGAAGTTCATCCTGCTCAAGGAGCAACAAGAGGCTGAGCGGAAGCGCATTGAGGCGCAGGGGATTGCGGACTTTCAACGGATCGTCTCCCAGGGTATCTCCCAACAGCTTTTAGAGTGGAAGGGCATTGAGGCAACGGAAAAATTGGCGGCCAGCCAGAACGCCAAGGTGGTGATCATCGGCAACCCCAAGACCGGCCTGCCGGTGATCCTGAGCGCCGAACGGTAGGACCCGGCGGGAGGGCGGCAGCAAAGGCTAGACTACCCCTGTGAGCGGGTGGTGGCAGCGGTTCAAACCGGGGCAGCGGTGGACCTTTGCCCAGTTCATGGAGCTGGCTCTGTACCACCCTGAGTTTGGGTACTACAACCAACGAAAAGACCACTACCCGGCTGGGCTTCGGGGGGACTTTCTCACGGCGCCCACGGCCCATGGTACCTTTGCCGCCACCCTGGCGGGACTGCTGCGAACCCTGGCACAGGAACGAGGACGCCCCCTCACGTTGGTGGAGGTGGGGGCTGGGGACGGTACCCTCCTGCGCCAGCTTGTGGCAGCTGACGGTTGGGTTGCAGTGGAAAGGGTTGTGGCCGTGGAGGTTTCGGCGCGGGGCCGGGAGCTGCTCGAGGCGCTAGCCCCGCCAGTGGAGGTGGTGACCCATTGGCGCGAAGCCCCGCCTCCGTCAGGGCCCTGTGTGGTGTTTGCCAGTGAGCTGTACGACGCCTTGCCCTTTCATGTGGTGCAAGGGGGAAGGGCGGGATTGGAAGAGCTTTTCGTGGTGGTGGATCCAGGGGGAAGGTTGCGATGGCAGGCCGGTCCTCCGTCCACAGCGGAACTGGAACGCTACCTCAAGCGGTACCAGGTGCAGTTGGAGACAGGCCAACGGGCAGAGGTTCGCCTCCAGGCCTATGAGTTCCACCGCCACCTGCTGGCCTGGGCCGGAGGGGATGTGTTGGTGCTCGTCGTGGACTACGGCTACCCCGCGCAATCGCTCTACAACCCCCGCGGCCGACGGCACGGGAGTCTAGCGGGCTACCTGGGCCATCGGGTGGTGGACCCCTTGGCCTACCCCGGGGAGGCAGACATCACGGCCCATGTCAATTGGGATGACCTGCTGCGGGCAGGGGCGAGCCTTGGGTTTGCCTCGGGAACCGTGGAACCGCTGGGGCTGTTCTTGGCCCGCTGGGGTTTGGTGGAGCAGAGCACCAGAGGGCACGAGGAGGAAGCGGGGATCCCCTGGCAGGTGCGGGCCTTGCTCCACCCTGCGGGCATGGGATCAGACCTGAAATTGTTAACCCAAGGGAAGGGGGAACTGTGGCAGTGCTGGCAGGAGGCGGAGGCAAAGCGCAGGCCGTGAAGGTGGGCTTGATGGGGCTTGTCCTCGCCACGGCGTTGGCCGCTTCCCAACGGGCGCAGATCAAGGCCCTGCCCGAGCGTTGGCAGCGCTGGTTGGAGGAGGAGGTCTATCCGCTCATCACGGATCAGCAAAAAAAGGCCTTTCTCCAGTTGACCACCGATGCCCAACGGGAGGAGTTTGCCAATCGGTTGTGGCAGCTTTGGGGTGAACAGGTGGGCTTGGGGGCGAGCTTTCGCCGCATCTACGAGGAGCGTTTGCAGACCTGCCGGGAAGAGTTCGGCAACACCACTGAGGACCGGGCGCGCATCCTCCTGCTCCACGGTCCTCCCGCGGCGCGGCTCCCCGTGGATTGCCAAGAAGTGTTTTACCCCTTAGAGTTTTGGCGATATGCGTATGTGCCGGGTCTGGGCCAAGGGGTCACGGTGCTGTTTTACAAACCCTACGGTCTTGGCCGGTTTCGCCTTTGGGACCCCTTTGAGACCCGGTGGGTCTTGTACACCCCCAACGCCCAGGCAGCCCTCCGGCGGCCTTCCATGACCCGCCTGGACCGTCCGGAGTACCGCTGCGGGAACGTGGATGAGCTGTTGAACCTCCTGGCTTCGGCGGAGTACTGGCTTTCCGACCCTGGGGTACGCCAGCGGCTGGAGCACTTGGTGGTGGAAAGCCCCAGCGCGGGGAAAGAGTCAGTGGAACAGCGGTTCTTGGCTTTTTCCACGCTCTTGCCGAAGGATGCCGAACCGTTGGAGTTTTACCCCCGCGTGGAGGTGGTGGGCCGGCGCGGTTCCAAGGCCCTGGTACGGCTTGCCTGTGACCTGCCCGCTTCCGGGTTTTCCACCGCCACCGTGGGGGAGCGCGCAGTGATCCAGCTGGACGTGGTGGGTGAGCTGGCTCGCCAGGGGGAGATGGCCGATCGCTTTCGCTACGCGTTCACCTTCCCCGCGGAAAGTCAAACCCTCTCCTTGGTGGTGGAACGAGAGCTACGTCCTGGCGATTACGTGCTGCGCCTCAAGGTGGCCGATGCCCATGGAAAGAGAGCAGGGGTGCAGGAACTCCCGGTTTCCGTCGGTCTCCCTGCCCAACCCGAGCCCCCGTCCGCGCCGGCGCCTGGCCAGCCGCAAGAAGAACGGCTCCTGCTGCTGGTGGGACCACAGGGGGAGGGGCTTGCTGGAGTGCAGCGCTTCACCGCCCTTGCCCAGCCCAGCATTGCCAAGGTGGAGTTCCTCCTGGACGGCAAATCCGTCCTGACGAAGAACCGGCCCCCCTTTGAGGTGGAGCTGGACCTCGGGCCCCTTCCCCGCTTGGCCACCGTCACCGCCGTGGGCTACGACGTGAGAGAAAGGGAGGTGGACCGGGCAGAGGTCGTCCTGAACGTGGGCAGGGAGCGGTTTTTCGTTCGCTTGAGCCCCATCACCAAAGCCGATCAGCGGCCGGAAGGGTTGTCGGTGAGCGCCTCGGTCAACGTCCCCTCGGACCGCAAGCTGGAGCGCCTGGAGCTGTACTATGAGGACCGGCTATTGGCCAGCTTGTTTGGTCCCCCTTTCAGCGCCGTGTTGCCGGTACGGCTCGGGAGGGAATTGGCTTACGTTCGCGCCTTGGCGGTGCTGGACGACGGCAGCCAGGCAGAGGACGTACAGCTGGTGAATGCGCCGCAGTTTGTCACCGCGGTGCGTGTGCAGGCGGTGGAACTGCCGGTTCTGGTCCTAGACCGCGCGGGAAAGCCCGTAGAAGGTCTCAGTCGGGAAGACTTTGAGGTGCTGGAGGAAGGCGTGCCGCAGGAGCTCTTGCACTTCGCCCGGGAGCAGGACCTGCCCATGCGGGTGGGGCTGGTCATTGACACCTCTGGCTCCATGCAGCCAACGCTGCCGGAGGTGCAGAGGGTGGTGCTGGGGTTTGTGAAGCATCTCCTCCGGCCCAAGGATCGCGCGTTCCTCATCGCTTTTTCCGATCGGCCGGTGCTCCTTTCCCCCTTCACTGCCGATGTGGGAGCGTTAGAGCGGGCACTTTTGACGCTGCGTGCGGAGCGCGAAACTTCCCTGTGGGATGCGGTTATTTACGGGGTTTTCCAGTTTTCCGGAGTGCGAGGGCGCAAGGCGCTGGTGGTGTTGACCGACGGCGAGGATACGGCCTCCCGCGCGCCCTTTGAGCGGGCGCTGGATTTTGCCCAGCGCAGCGGGGTGACGGTGTACACCATTGCCATTGGTTTGCCCCTGACCAAGGTGAAACCGCGATCCCAGCTAACCCGCTTGGCCAAGGCCACCGGTGGCGAGGCGTTCTTTCTCGGCCCCAAACCTACTCTGGAGCCGGTATACGGGCAAATTGAGCGCGAGCTGCGGAGCCAGTACCTGTTGGCCTATAGCTCCGCCACCGATGCGCCCCCGGGGACCTTCCGTTCGGTGACGGTGAAGGTGAAAAAACCCGGATTGACCGTCCGGACGGCAGCTGGCTATTTTGTGGAGTGAAGGTCATCCCCGGCTAGCCGAGGACCAGCTCGTGCAGGGCTTGCACGATGGCGGGGTCATAGATGCTGCCTGCCCGCTCCTGCAAGTAGGCAATGGAAGACTCCCGGGTGGCGAGGCCGCGGGCTCCCCGCGCCGTCACCAGGACCGAGAAGGCATCGGCCACGCTCACCAGGCGGGCAGCGGGGTGTGGGCGGCGGGGGCGGGAGAGACGGGGGTAGCCGGTGCCGTTGTAGTGCAGGTGATGCTCAAAGGCCACGATCACCGCCAGGGGGGTGAGGCGGGGAACCTTGGCCAATAGGGCCGCCCCCTCCATGGGGTGGTCCAGGATGAGCTCCAGCTCCGGTCCGCTCAAGCTGAGCTCGCGCAACCGCACCTCCTCTGGCATCTGCTGTTTACCCAGGTCGTGCAGCAGCGCCGCCACCCCCAATTCGCGCACTGGGCCTTGGGAAAGTCCGGCCAGTTTGGCCATCCCCATAGCCAGGCACGCGGTGTTATGGGCATGCACTGCCGGCCACCGTTCCTCTCCCTCCCAGGGGGCCATGTGCTCCATGGGTTGCGGGTCTTGCTCCAACAGCTCCCACAGGGAATCGGCAATCCGCCCCAAGTCGGAGACGGCCAAGGAGCCGGAAGCCTCAAAGTCCACAAACACTTGGGCCAACAGCGTAATGCGGTCGCGCACGGCGGCCAGGTGGCCCTTGCCCACCCGGCCCTGCTCCCGGTCGGCGCCAGCCAGGCTTTCGTCCGCCAGCTCCACTTTTCCCACCAGGATATGGGGCTGGGAACGAACCGCTGGAGCGTCCTGATGAACTAGGTCGTGGAGAAAGACTTGCAATTCCTCCTCGCTCACTCCGGCACGGAAGCTCACGTGCTCCACGCCGCGACGGGCCAGGCGACGGAGCACCGCCGGGGCTTGCCGACCGGACCGGGTAAACGGGCGCTCCTGGACGAAGAGCTCTTCCCCCAGGACCACCAAATCCAACTGGGGCTCCTCCGCCAGAAGCTCATCCAGAAGCTGCTTCAACGCCACCACCGAGCTGGCCGCACGGGGGTGTGTACCCCCGTAGAGGGCCATGGCGGTCAGCCCGCCCGCCAGCTCGGTGAGCAGCGACCGCACAAGCTCTTCCCAGC
Source organism: Thermoanaerobaculum sp. (assembly GCA_025060245.1). Taxonomy (GTDB): domain Bacteria; phylum Acidobacteriota; class Thermoanaerobaculia; order Thermoanaerobaculales; family Thermoanaerobaculaceae; genus Thermoanaerobaculum. The sequence continues at coordinate 15,552 of JANXCP010000046.1, forward strand.
GCGCCGGGTTCACCCTTCCTCCTCCTCGCCGGTGGTGGCCATGGCGCGACCTTGCCGCAGCGCTTCCAGGATTTCCCGGTCACGGCTGACGGCCAGCTCCTGCACCACCCGTTGGGCTTCGGCGCCCTCCAACTGGGCAATGGCCCGCGCCGCCTCGCGCCGCAAGGAAACCAGGGAAAAGGGATACCGCCACTGCTTCAAGTGCACGATCTCCTCAAGGATCGGCAGGGCCCTGGGGTCCCGAAGGCGGCCCAGAGCGGCAATGAGGTCAAGGGTGAGGGGTTCCCGCAGCTTCATGCCCATTTGCCCGCGCAGGCGGTCTACCAGGGCTTTCACCACTGCCGGGTGGCGAATCCGCGAGGCCACGGTCAGAGCTACGCGAACTCGCGCTTCGTCTTCCCGTTCCAACTCCCCCCGCAGGAGGGGAAACCATTCGGGATCTTCAAAGGCCACCAGGGTCTTGAGGATTTCCGCTACAACCTGGGGTTTGGCGGAGGGGAGCAGCTTTTTGATGGCCGGTATGATGGCACGATCACCTAGCCGGCGCAGGCAAAAGATGGCGTTGCGCACCACAAACCATCGGCTGTCCTCCAAGAGGGGGCGAAGGTAGGGAACGGCCCTGGTTCCGTACCGCAGGGTGGCCTCCAGCAGCCGCTTGCGCACGGCCATGTCCTCTTCTCCGGCGAGGGCTTCCAGGATTGCCGGCAACGCCCGCTCCCCCAGGCCTGCTAAGATTGCCGCCAATGCGGGCTGATGCTGGCG